>JAZUCY010000010.1:0-87440 GCA_045639365.1 Paludibacteraceae bacterium | reverse complement strand
TTGGTCAATAGGCATTTGCTCTGGGTCAATCAAGCGGTCGTTAGTAGCGATACACACAGCAGCGAATTTTGCGCGATGATCCATCTCGGTTTGGGTGACAGGGGTGGTGCGCTGACCGTAGGACTGGGTGTAGTTGAGTTTGGAAGCTACGCGGTGTGCGAAGCCGATTTTGTGGTGCTTAGCCACTTTGCCGTGGATTTTCTCCACAGGGAAAGCGTAATCTACTTTTGCCATTCGTATTCGGCAATCGAACAGAGAGTAAGAAGACAAATAGGATATGTTTTTTATTAAAGACAACTTAGACAACAATTCTTATCTCGCCCTATGGGCTCGAACGATTATTACCGCTTTCGCCAACACTATCACCCCACTCGCTCACGAAGCTCGTAGGGACCCCGATATTGCTCAGCGGCAAGGATTATTTTCATTGTTGAACTCAAATTGTTTTTATTGTTGGTAAAAATGCTACCTGAGCAAGCGCCAATGTTGGGCGCGCGCAGAAGTTGTTTGAGTTGTCTTTAATTAATCCACTCTCGTGTTCGGAATCCTCCATGCCGTGGGAGGGGTTAAGGGTTTAAGGTTGAAGGTTGAAAGGTTAGAGGCTGGGGTTAGGCGATGGGATCACCGTTTTCGTCGTACTGTGACTTGATTTTCTTGATGACATAGCCCAAAAGCGAGCCAACACGGCGTTGCTTGCGATAAGCTGTTTCGTACTTGGTGCGTTGCTCTGGGTCCTCCAGGATGGTACGTGCTGCGTCTGAGAGTTTGGCGAAACGGGTTTGCACTTTGAGTTGTGCCTCGGAAGGTTCAGCTTCGGAAGGATTGCAGAGTTTACCAGTAACGACTTTATCAGTCTGTTTGTTGGTACGGAAATAGATGTCAGAGTGTTCGCATACTTTGCCACTCATTGACTTGACAGTGTCGATAGGTTTGATTTTTGCCATAGTTAATTGATAGTTTAAAGGTTTAGAGTTTAATGTTTCAAGGGTGGGGTGATTTCTTATCTCGTCTGGCGCCATGACTATGATTATGAAATCGAGTGCAAAGGTACAACACAACGGAAGTGCGTTGTGGGTTAAAGTCGGTTTGCGTGGGAAAACACCCGATAAAACACGAAAAAGTCGGTCAAAGTGAGAAGATATGTCTCCTTGCGCAGGGCGTAGAGATCTCAACTATCTAAACCAAAACGGGAGTAAAACAATAATGAAGACAATGGAAGGGTATATTTCGAAACAAAAATAAATAAAAATCAAGGACTTATTTTTAAGACAATTGGTGTCAATTTTGTTGTCAATTAAAGTCAATTCGGGGGTGTGTTTTTGATTTGGGTTGGAAGAATGTGCTCAGCGCATAAGCAACCCAAATCAAAAATTGAAATACTATAAACAACAATGACAATCAACAATAACAATAATGACAATTCAACAATGGAGACTATGATAATCAACAATGAAGACAATGATTAAACGGAGTTAAGGGTAAAGACAACATAGACAACTATTCTTATCTCGCATTCGCTCGAACGATTATTACCGTGGCACCAACATTGTGCCACGGCAGGGGAACAACAATAGAGACAATAGAAATCAACAATAAAGACAATGCAAGGGTACTCGAATAGTCATTCGGGGAAATGGACATAGAAGGACAGGGAGTGATGCCAGACTACTGGCAAAAGCAAAACAACATGAAGGGATAGAAAAAAAGAGCGACACGATACGCGTGCCGCTCTTGATGTTTATACAAAGATACTTATTGTCTTGCTTTGGGTTATTTGATCTCTGCGCCCATGATGGTGTACACCCTGCCTTCACGGAGGATGTAGATATGGTCTTCGTAGAGAACCTTTTGGCAATTGGAGATTGGCGATTGGTTATTGGTGTTTTCCACACTCGTTGGAATAACATCTATAACCATATCCTCCGACTCTACATTGCCACAATCTGTTTCTACTGCATACTTCAGTGTCACCTGCGTTGTACCTGCTGCCACTGGCTCGGTGGTCAAAGTAGCCCAATCGCTGTTCTCCATGATATACCATGCTACTTCAGCATTCGGTGCATACCATGTCTCAGCTGCGATATGTGCTTGAATCTCTGCGGTTGGGATAGTGACATCAATGGCTTCACCTGTGCGAACAATAGGCTGTGTCACCGTCGCTGGCAAGGTTTGTACATATACATTCACTGTCAACTCATGAATAACGCTATCGCACTCCATACCTACATATTGCTCAGTCGCAGAATAGGTACCAGCCTCTGTGATTGATTGTCCGTACCACTCGTATGGCAGTTCGGCTGGACAAAACGCCAGTTCCTCGCTTTCTGTGACAGCCTCTGGTAGGATAGTCAAGTGCAGAATCTCTACACGTTCACAACCAGCAGCGGTAGTGGTGGTGTAGGTGTATGTTCCACTTTGGGTGTACGTAAGACCATTCCACTCGTAAGAGTCGCAAACAGTAGCAGTCTCCTCTACATACTCTGACTTGTTAATTGTCAAATGCAGAACCTCTATGCGCTCACAACCATCGGCTGTAGTAGTGTTGTAGGTGTAATCGCCGCTCTCGGTATATACAACACCATTCCACTCGTAAGAGTCACAAGCGGTCTCGGTGAACTCAACGTGCTCAGACTTGTTGATAGTCAAGTGCAGCACCTCTACACGCTCACAACCATCGGCTGTAGTAGTGTTGTAGGTGTAATCGCCGCTCTCGGTGTAGGTAACTCCGTTCCATACATACTCGTCGCAAGCGGTCTCGGTAAACTCAACGTGCTCTGACTTGTTAATAGTCAAATGGAGAACCTCAACGCGTTCGCAACCTGCATCTGTTGTGGTATTGTAGGTGTAATCACCACTCTCAGTGTAGGTAACGCCGTTCCATACATACTCGTCGCATGCTACTGCGGTGTACTCTTCACGCTCTGACTTATTGATGGTCAAGTGGAGGGTAACGATACTATCGCAACCACTGGTAGCAATAGTGGTGTAAACGTAGTCACCACTCTCGATGTAGGTCTCACCATTCCATGTGTAACTATCACAAGCAGAAACGGTCTCTTCTGCATATTGCGTTTGGTTGATAGTCAAATGGAGGGTGACAATGCTATCGCAACCGTTGGCAGCCGTGGTCGTATAAACGTAGTCGCCACTTGTTGTGTAGGTCTCGCCATTCCAAGTGTAACTATCGCAGGCAACTACTGTTTCCTCTGCATACTGGGTTTGGTTGATAGTCAAGTGGAGAGTTACTATGCTATCACAACCATTGGCAGCAGTGGTTGCATAAACGTATTCGCCACTCTCGATGTAAGTTTCACCGTTCCATGTGTAACTATCGCAAGCCACTACAGACTCTTCTGCATATTGGGTATTGTTGATAGTCAAATGGAGGGTTACAATGCTATCGCATCCGTTAGCAGCAGTGGTAGTGTAAACATATTCACCACTTGCGGTGTAGGTCTCACCGTTCCATGTGTATGAGTCGCAGGAAACGACAGTTTCTTCTGCGTATTGAGTAGCATTGATGATCAAATGGAGGGTGACAATGCTATCGCATCCGTTAGCAGCAGTGGTAGTGTAAACATACTCACCACTTGCGGTGTAGGTCTCACCATTCCATGTATAGCTATCACAAGCTGTAATAGTCTCCTCTGTATAAACGGTTGGATTAACTGTTAAGTTGAGGATATGTTGGATACTATCGATGTCTGTACCTACATATTGTTCGGTGTAAGTATATTTGCCTGTTGTGCTGTAAGATTTACCATACCATATATAAGGTGCTTCGGTCTCGCAGATAGTTACTGATTGTTCATCGAGAGCGCCTGTTGTCAGTACGGTTAGATCCAACACATGGATAGCACTATCGCAGGCAACATGGGTATATTGCTCTACATCGGTGTATTGACCAGTTGCAGAGTAAGTATTGCCACGCCATACATATGGCAACTCATCACTACCTACTACTACGGTTTCAGTGGTGGTAATTGCCGCTGGCATGATAGTGAGGTGCAATGTGGCTATACTATCGCATCCGAGGGTGTTCGTAAGAACGACATTGTACTCGCCTTCAGCCGAGTAGGTTTGACCGTTCCAAGTAAATGTCTCACCATGGCAAATAGTAGTGTACTCGGTTGCTGCTACTTCTGAATTGTTGATAGTCAAGTGTAAAGTTACGATGCTATCACAACCATTGGTAGCAGTGGTAGTGTAAACGTATTCGCCACTCTCGGTGTAAGTTTGACCATTCCAACTGTAGCTGTCGCAGGCAACTACAGTTTCCTCTGCATACTGCGTTTGGGTGTATTCTTCAATGGACTCCATATATGTTGCCCAATCGGAATGTTGATATGCATTGAGAGCACCACAAGGTACAAAACAAATAGGGTTTGTATTGAATGTAGTTGTATCAATAATTGGCGGAGTGAGTGATTCCATATACAATGTATCAAAATAACTATACATAAACGCTCCCTCTGCAATTTCTTTCACGCTATTGGGTATATGAATTGCCAAGTGCATAGTATCCAAATATTCGGGTATGATCATAGTATCATTAAAAACATCCATACCAGCAGAAAAAGCTCCCACACCAATTTTGGTAATATTTTTAGGTATGATGGTCGTTTTGCATCCCGCAATCAGCGAATCTGCTGCCGTATAAATAATTGCATTCGAATTATCCCTGCTATCGAACTTCGTGTTACTTTCATCTACCATGATAGAATTCATATTGTAACATCCTATAAACGCAAATATTCCAATATGTGAAACTGCTTCAGGAATCGTGATTGATTGCAAATCCGCCGAGAATCCAAAGGCTGCATCGCCAATCTTTGTAACAGAAGCAGGGATGTCAATAGAAGAGATATTATTCATAAAGAATGCCCAATTACCAATACTGGTTATGGTAGCAGGTAAGGAAATCTGTTCTATTGGGAGGCTAATCCATGGTGCCGTTTTAAAGAAGAATACATAGTCGTACATATCTCCGAATCCAGAAATACTTAGATGACCTTCTTGATAATCCCAGTAGAGATTTTCACCACAATCTGTAGGTACCATTTCGATGAGAACATCTCCTGTAGAAACAGCGTGAAGGTAGCATGACATGTCGAAAGAAGAGCAGTCAAATGGTAGAACCTTTACTTCTTCTGGAGCTAAATTCATGGCATACGAAAAAGCAGTTTGAGTAGCTTCGCATGAATCATACGCATCCAAAGATAGAGTGATATTTTCTGAAGAAGAGTTGATAATAATCATTCTATATTCCTGACCATTTTCTTTAGCTTCAGCACAATATATTTCATACCAATTGTCAGTAGGCTTGATCTGATTATCCCATGTACCTAAAGAAAGAATTGAAGTAATACTATCACAATCCACGATATTTCCTTTAAAGATAGCAGTAACGATAGTGTCTTGCGTTAACACTAATGTACGTGGATTTTCTTGATTGCCATCGCTCCAATGTGAGAATAGATACCCTTCATTTGGAATCGCTTCAAACTCTGCTATATTCTCTGGACATGTTGGCCATGCTCCAACTGAGATATTACCTTTTAGCGTGTCCTCGGAGTTAATCACAAGATTATACTCATCTTGTACAATGACAGCTAAATTGTAAATAACACTATCACAATCGGTTGATGAGAACTGAACACTTGTTGTATAGTTTCCTTCTTCCTCTATTTCTATACCATGCCATTTGTATGGCAATTCGGAAGGGCAAATTGCAAGTTCATCGCTCTCGACAATCGCTTCAGGAAGGGTAGTGAGGTGCAGTGTAGCGATACCTGTATCTAACGTATCAACATATACACCAGTAGAAGCATACTTTACTCCGTTCCACAAAACACTTTCGTTTGCACAAATAGTAGTATCAACAGGATTAAGTAATACGGTATAGTAGAATGTCGCTATTTCACTTTCATAAGCATCTACATATGCAATTGCTTTAAGGGTTGTATTTTGATTGATTACAATAGGTTGTCCATTATATTGTGACGAAGATTTAGTAGTATCGCAAGGGATAGAACCATCGGTAGTGTAATAAATCACAGCGTTTTCAGTTCCGCAAGAAAGTGCTATAGTAGTACCTTCTTGAATTGTAGAACCTGATTCAATGGAAGCAATAGGCATAGTTACTATGAAATTACTACGATCTACAATTTTCACAATAGAAGAAGCAGAAATATCGCTATCTTCTACTGTCAACTGAATAGATGCACTACCTGGCAATTCGCCTGATAGAGTAATTACAGCTTTACCCTCTTGATTCAAGACTATGGTTGTATCTGCTTGCAGAAGCATAGGGGAAGATGATTTTACATGTAATGTCTTGCCTGCTGATGCAGATGCTGGTAATACTTGCACATTGATATTTTTCTCTTCTCCATAGATTACTGTTATTAGAGAGTCACATACGATGTTCTTAATCTCTTGTTGGATAGTGAAGGATTGGGTGAAATCATCTTGCATGCGAATACCCGCATAACTTTTGATACGATTTTTTACTAATAAGGTAATCTCTTCTGTGGCAAATGTATCTGCTGCATTGAATCGCACATGTGATACATACTTATCCGTCAATCCTTCATAAGCGATTTCTTCATTCATTAGTTGAATAGAACCAGCAATGATAGAAGTATCAGCCATTACAATGATATTATCGGTTGTGAGGAGTTCTGGTAGCATGTACTTATCGAATTGTATTTCGATAGCATCTTCGTATGCGCGAACAGCTTGTACATTAGGTTGCACATTTTGCTTCATAGCTATATTGACCTCTAATTGTGGTGGTGGGACAGGGAGCCAGTCGCTATAGGTGGTCTCGTAGCCTTCCTTTTCGAATTTCACTTGCCAGAGGCCTTGAGGAACATCCCAACGATACATACCATTCTCATCGGTGAAGAGTGGATTTTCTTGGGCATACTCCTCGGCGTTCCATTTGACGGTATTCTCATGCAAGTCACCATACATGTCTTCTACTGTTTCTTTGTAGTAGCAGGTCGCCGTTACACCCTCTAAGCGATTGGAAGAAACAGCTTCATATACATAGCCAGAGGGGTCTATTTGAACTTCGTCATCCTCTGAGCCAGATTTATGTTCACCGCCTCTTTCTGGGTTCGGATTAGGATTGGGATTAGGATTAGGATTTGGATTGGGAACGGGATCAGGATCGGGACATGTCCAACAACTTTTATCCTTTGCTAACGCATTTATTCTACTTGAGAATATAGATCTTTCTTTTTTAAATTCATTGTCAGCCCAAGAATTAACATATCCTTTAATTATTGATAAACCGACGCCTGAAACACCCAAAACCAAAGATGCACCCGTCGTAACTGGTGCCATTGTAATTGCACTAAAAATCATGTGAATAGTATAAATATCTGCACTTAAATTACAAAGATCTTTAGTTGCACAACGCAAGCCTGCTTGTAAAATTTCATTTTGTAAATTAACTGTTTTTAAAGAGTCACACTTACAAAATGGTACGCTGTACCATAAATCAATATATTCACTAGCATTACATCCTGTAGAGTATGCATCCATAAATGCTGCCAAACAACTCATAATCTTCTCTATCATCTTCATAGTAACTTTAAGACTTTCGAGCAATTCAGCTTTTTCTTTTCCCAATTGAATATTTTTACCTTTTAATTTGGTAATTTGTTCGGAAATTTTAAGATTTTCTTCAATCGTTGGCATCGTTCCTTGACGACTTTGTAATTCTTTATAGATTGCTCTATTTTTTTTGATTGTATAATCTATCTCCTCTATTCGTATTTCAAAGATATCAGGAAGCGACCCTATAGCATCTAAAATTTTGTTTCTTAGTTCAGCAAACTCTCCCATAATCGCCTCATATTGCTCTATCGCATTTTTTAATTTTTGTATACCATCAACAAATCCTCTTGAAGGCAACATTTGAGAGACATTATTAGCATCAAATAATAAAATAGTATATGTATTTTTAGCAAAATCTACAATTTCATATGAATTTTCTAAAACAAGTTGATATACATCAGAACTATCATCAACCACCATTTTTTCAAATCCTCGTTCTAAAAGTTGCTCTATAGTTACCTCTTCTGCAGTTTTGACTTCATATGTTCCCTTGATTCCGTAATTGAGTAAGTCAAATTTACCATATTTATTCATATGGCATAATTCCTTCCACTTATTATCATTTAAAATATTCTCAGACTCCAGCAATGACAAATCTGATTGCAACAATATTTCTGCTACTGAATCTTCTGACATATAAAATGTATCAGTATCTAATATTGTATGTGACAAAGTACTTAGTAAAGAGTCAAATTCTTCCTCCGTTAAAGTTCCTAAAAAAAACAAGGAATCTAATTTGTCAAAAGATAGTTCTATCTGAGTCTGAGCCATAGAATGAGTCACATAGTCAAATTCTGCTGCTTCTAACGATTTTCGACTTATTGGACCGTATACCAAAGCATCAAAATCTACACTCACATTGACAGGATAACATCCATCATTTTTAGTTCCCAAATCACATTCTACAAACCACAAATCCTTTTCTTCATTGTATGTAGCATCATAAGGCAAATACTTTCCGTCCGCTGTGTGTACATATAGTATTACGTTAGAAACCACCTCGGGGGAGTTGTTTGTAAATTCGATTGTATATGTAAATACTTTTTTAGGGTAATACACTGTCCATTTATTAGGTTTAGAAGAGGGATTAAGGAAATCAAATACCGACTCAAATGTCTTGTTTAATTCGGGATTAGGGTGATACATTATCACTTTTGAAACTTGTACCGCATTCTTATCATATATACACTCCATCGTTTCTGACTGTAGGTCTAATCCTTGAGGAGTAGTGACCTTAGCATAGATACTATGAGTGGAAAGATTGTATGGTTCGTTGAGTTCGCAAGTAATGCTCCACACGCCATTAGCCAAAGCAGTCGTTTCGCCAATCTTGGTATCATTATCAAAAATCTCTACTTTGGATTTACCTATCGCGGTTCCAGTTACTGGCACTGTTGTTTTTGCAACCACAGAAGGAACTGTGATTGACAAGTCCTTTACTTCGTAATTAGCAGCACCAATAGGTTGAGTAATAGTTTCTTGGTTTATATCAAACTGCACCGAAGCACTTGGCGCGTATTGCCCACCACGAGTAGGAATGACACAAAAACGCACACGATCGGTATGACGTGTCATAGGGATAGAGAGACGATTGCCATTGAGGACATAGCTACTGATGCTATTCCCAACCATTACGGAGTTTTCGACAAACGAACAAGATTCTGGCAAATCAACTACCAAATGCACATTGCTTACTTTATTGGCAAACTCTGTCTTAAAATTGATTTTTCCTGTAAGTGTCAGATAATTACCCGCTACAATACTTGGTTTGTTGACAGTAAAAGATGTGTTCTCGCCAGTATAATTAAATTTGCTTTCATCTAATTGGGGAACAGTAGCGATAGAAACTGTCGCTATGATGCCACTTTTCACTTCTACCGTCTGTTTCACATAATCATCGCCTTCTACCAAACCTATTTCTGCATATTGCTCAAGACGATACATACCATTCAGCATTGGGTTATATCCCATAGATATAAGCGTATATACACCGTCAGTTAGATTCTTGATGGCGAGTTGCGTATCGTTGTAAGTATAAGATTTAATCAACTCTCCATTTTCGGCATACAAGATACCTACCACCTGTTGGTTGGTAGAATTATCATACGAGGCTTGTATTTGTCCTAATTCATAGATGTCAAACGTAACATTTGCCTTTTGCCCTTGGATAGTTACCAGAGTATCTACAGGCATAAAAGCATTGTTTTTGCTTGTTGCTGTGATTTGCAATTGATCATTATCCTCCACCTCTTCCAGCAATACGATTTGTGGGTACTGCACATTAAACTGAGTGATAGTGCGTTGCTTGGTGATATTGTAGAGTGTATATTGGACATTGTTGTAATCGTTGTACCAGTTTTGTATTTCTACTTCTCCATTAGCATTAGGACATGGTATATATTTATAGTTCAAATTGAGTACTGCTCCAGAAATACTTTTTAACGCAATGTCATCCATACGAATGGTGTCAGTACTATTTAGTACTATGGAGTCACAATTGATGGTTTGACTAACATATCCATTAGAAGCAAACGATATTACAGTAGCAACTTTAGGTATATTTATTTGATATAAACCTTCTTTATCAGTTTTCGTTTCTAGCGTTTGCGTATATTTTCCCGCATAAGTTAACGATGCTACTACACTGGCATTGTGTATAGCTTGACGATATTGATTGTCAATGATTTTTCCCACTATGACAACCGAAGATAGCGAATCTAATGTATGAACAATACTATTGCTATCTGACTTCACCACATATTCAGCAGACTGTGGAAGCACATATTGCATAGCCAAATCTTGTGGAAGTTGAATGCTGTAATTCAACGGTTTACCTGCAATCTGCATATTGAGGAATGAAGATTTAGCCTGATAAACGCCATCGCTATTTGTCCAAGTGATTGTTACCTTGTTAGTCACATCAACTCCTTCTGGAGTGCGAACAGATAGATTCACAGATTGAGGTTTTTGTAAACTCGTGAAAGTAACAGACGTGTCATTATCAGCGACTTCTACATTTTCAATTTTGCCAAACACATCACCCGCCTCATTGCGAAGTTGGATATTCCAAGTAGTATGGTGTATGAGGTTGTAGAATGTGTAGATAGAACGTTCGGTCATGATATAGTGAAGTCGTTGACCACTTTTAACATTGGTCAACTCCAGCCACATTTGTTTGAAATCTGATGCGTTTACATTGTCTGGCAAATTAACAGTTATACTACGAATATCGTTTTGGATAGGCAGAATAGTGAAATTTTTCCATCCATCAGCCTCTTGATATTGTGGAATAACAGATGCGGGAACATATACCACTAATCCTTCGGGTATATTTCGGAACACATAACTACCCAATGTAGGAGGCGTGGTTGCATAACAAGTAATGGATGATAATAAGGAACAACCATCAAAGGCATAGGAACCTATGTGTTCAATAGTAGAAGGCAAATAAATTGTTTCTATATTCGTTCCGTCAAAGGCATACGTGGGAACTTCCGTAACGCCAGTTACTCGGCTTAAATCCAGTAATGTACAGTTCGAGAAATTATTAGCAATACCAAAATCATTATCATTGATACGCCCAGCAACCGTTATCATGCTTACATCGCTGAGGCTGTTACCGTTAATAGCTTGCGTAATGGCAGAGTATAGGGAACCCGCAGAGAAATCATCTGCAATCACTTCGCCAGTCTCAGGATTCCAATAGTTTTTGTTTGGATTGCTTGGAGGAGCAGGATTATATCGGAATACACCAATAACTTTAGAATCTTGTTCGGGTATTGTATAATAAAAGTTTTGGGCTGTTGAAATAGTATCGCCTGCTTCATTTTTCCAATATTGAAAAACAAAACCAGTATTGGCATACGCATATAGTCGTACATTACCACCCTTTTCAACTGTCGTATATGAGGTATTGAACGTGCCACCTCCAAGAGGTTCGCAACTTACGGAAACCGTATATTTTGGGACCACCGTATCGGGATTTGCTGGGACAGACGGATTGTACGTATATGCAGCAACCAAGTGTGTGTCTTGATTAGGCATCGTGTATGTATAAGAAGACGATGTGGAGAGCGTTTCTCCAGATTCGTTTTTCCATGCGCTGAAATAGTATCCAGTATTGGTATATGCTCTGAGTGAAACACTTTGTCCAGCAGCATATTTACCAGAATACAAATTTAGCGAGCCTGCCCCTTCAGGAGATATAGTAGCGGTAAAAGCGTAGTAGGTAGTGGTGTCTGGCATAGCAGGATTGCCAGGCACTGATGGATTGTACTCATAACGCGCTTGTACCGTGACATCATAAGCAGGCATGGTATAATAGAAACTAGTAGATAGGGAGAGCAATGAATCGCCTTCATACCAACCTTTAAAAACAAATCCTGTGTTGCTATATGTGCGGAGATAGAGACTACTACTTTCTTCGTAGTTACCTCCATTAGCATTTAGCGTACCTGCTCCATGAGGCGTTACTTCCACACGCAGATTGTATGTGGAAGCCAACGCCATGGATATATGCAGTAGCGATGCTATGAATAAGCATACTATTTTTTTCATATTACTGCAAAGTTAGATTATTGAACAATAAATTTCTTTCCGTTTTGGATGTATATACCAGGCGCGGTAACTTGCTTGATTTGCACACCCATAATAGTATAAACTTCTCCGTCTTCAGGAGAGATATTGTTATCTGTTGTTTGTTCCAAATCTGTTGTCGTATTAGACTTGAAGTGCAATTCAAATCGTCCTGCAGATTCACCTGCGGTAGCCACAAATGAATATCCAATATGTTCGGATAACAATGTTGTTTGATTCAATTTTTTATCCAACAAATAGATTGTATAATCGTTAATATTGTTTTGCAGGGTAATTGTGTATGTGCCACTTGTACTGATTCGTGTACACAAATCAACTACACCGTCTGCGAATGGACGCTCATTGATTGCATATTGCACATCGTTATAGGTGGTATAAAGTTGTGGAATATTGGCATCTTCACTCATGAATTTGCTGGCATCTTTGTCCATATCGTATTGTACCGTTGCATTTTCGTTGAGTACTACGCGTGTTTTGTCAGTGTGTTCGCCATCAGATAGAGCCAGATTAATGACCGTTCGTGAAGCATTTGCTCCCGTGAATTGTTTTTTAGCAGGAAGAGCCGATAGTGAACGAACAACGCGGTTGATTTGTCGTCCTTCTTTACTGAAAACAATATTCTTGTTATCTACTGGACATTGTACAAAGAAAGCTTCACCAGGACATAATATATATTCATCGTCCAATGGGCTATACGCACGATATGTGCTATTATCCATATCCCAAATAGTGATAGGAGCATTAAAGTCCATAAAACGAGTATCGTAATAAGAAGGATATGGGTTACCAATTAGATTCCAACCTCTATTATGCGCAAATTCGCTTTGATACTCATTGAGTACGACAGTAGCATCAGTATTAATGAAAATCTTATTCTTGTTAGTATTATTAATAGCAGGCATAGAGAAACCACTATAATATTGCCACTCAGAACCTACGTAACGGCTACTTTGCATAATATATCCTACACCTGCATGTAGAGTATCCTCTTGTGAAAGCAGTACCCATGTGGAGTTTGTTTCTCCATCTGCTCGTTTTTGTCCATCGTATTTGCGAATTACATAATTGGTGCTTCCACTATACGTAAAAGTGATGTCAGAAATTTTCACGTCATAAGGGAAAGTCACAAATGTCCAAATATCATTTCTATTTGCAATGGTAATCTCAACGTTATCAGCTCGAAGATTGGAATTATTAATTAGTGAACAATAAATCTTCGTTTCATCTGGATTTACATATTGATTATTATGCGGCCATGGAATATAGAAAGAACTCATTGACAGCGTTTCATTACCATTTACGGTAAGACTACCACTATATTGTGCACTATTGTCTTCACCAAAAGTTAGCTTAACATTGGGTTCAACCTTAATAGGGCTATCATTATAGAGTGTCATATCACTGCCAATAGTCCAGTCTATAGGGTCTTCATCCATCGGAAGAATTTCTCCAAATCCGTACCAATAATTGTCTAATTTGTAATTAAGTAAAGCAAATGAAGGTACATACAACGTAATATTTGATTTTGAAGCTCCATTGCTTAACGGATTAGATGCAATTAAAGGTGGCGTTGCGGCTGGACACACTATAGTGTTGATACCATTGCAATCATAAAAGTTCACATTATAGTGACTAATGTGTGAAGGTAATTCAATATATCTAAGACTATCACAATTGTAGAATGCATATTCGCCTAAATAAGTTAAGTGAATTGGTAATTTGGCGGTATCCAATACACAATTTTGAAAAGCATAAGGATATATTGATGTTGTAGTTTCTGGGAAAACGATATGTCGTAACTGTGCATTGTTGCAAAAAGCATAATCCCAAATTGCTGTTAGCATTTTAGGCAACGATAAATCTTTCAAACTACTACATTTGTAGCAGGTATAATCGGGTATATATGTTATAGAGTCTGAAAAATGTAATGTCTCTAATGCGGTGCACTCATAAAAACAATCACTACGATAACTACTATATCCTAAACTTTTTACCGTATTGGGCATTATAAACTCTTTCAAGCGACTACATTTATAAAATGCTTGATAACCTATAGAGTGCAGTTGCGCATTTTCTGCAAAAGTAATAGTTTGTATAGGAGTTTGAGAGAATGCCGATTTACCAATGGAGGTGACAGTAGAAGGAATATCAATATGTTGTATTCTTGTATTGAGAAATGCACTTTCACCTATTGAAAGCAAACCCTCAGGTAATTTTACATCATATAAATAAGGTAAGGAAGAAAAAGCGGAGACAGGTAATGCATCGAATGATGCTTCGGACAAGTCTAATCCAACCAAATATGTCATTTGCTTGATTTTTGCCAAGTCGTCTGCATTCAATTTACCTTTTACCTTTAGCAATTCTACATCTTGCAGGATATCTACTTGTTGCAATACTTCTACACCTAACATTCCTTCCGATGGCATATCTATATTTATCCAACTTGATGAAAGTTCTATATTAGACACATACGTAGCATTATCACTCAACCCTTTTATACTATCCTTAAATACCACCTCGTATGTTCCTGGCTCTAAAAATATTTTATTTCCATAAGCAAGTTCATTATTTATCCTTACCATAAAAAAATGCGATCCACTGGTATTATTACCCATTTTTATAGAGCCACTAGTCCATCTAAAAATAGATGGTTTATCTATTGTAAAACTTGTTGAAAATGCAGAAACTGCATCAGTAAAACCATAGTTACTACTTTGGATATATCCATCTTCGATAGTCCATGGGAAAACACTATCATTCGTAAAAGTAAGTTGTTGAGAGTTTTCGGTTAAGACAATATCTTCAAAAGGAAGAATTTCGCGAATACGGAGATTCTTAATACAACTATAGTTATAAGTTGATGAAGAGTTACTTATTGAGTCGCGGAAAGTGATAATATGCTCACCTGCGGGCAAATAATAACGTAGAGTAGAGTAAGAACTACTACTAGTTGTTTGTATTAATACACCATCAATATATAATTGTAGAGGTTGATGAGCAGAATAATTATAAGAATACCAATCTACTTGAAATTCGGTTGCATAATCTGATTTATAAGACAAAGATAGTGTAGATGTTGTATATGCAAAACCACAATTACTGTTGGTAATATATGTAGTTCCTTCATTATGTATCCACGGGTATATTGAATCATTGATAATAGTAATATCCACATCGGAATATGATACGAAATCAGCGGTGTCAAGAGGAAGTATTTCGTGGATGCGGAGATTAGATATGCGACTATAATTGTTAGTTGATGAAGAATTTCCAATTGAATCACGGAAAGTGATAATATGCTCACCTGCGGGCAAATAATAACGAGGTGTAGAATAAGAACTACTATTGGTTGTTTTGGTTAATACACCATCAATATATAATTGTAGAGGTTGATGAGCAGAATAATTATAAGATAACCAATCTACTTGAAATTCGGTTACATAATCTGATTTATAAGACAAAGATAGTATTGCAGAAGAGTACTTGATTCCTTTGTTGCTATTAGTAATACAAGCATTGGTAGCATCATATACCCAAGGATATAAAGTATCATTAAGAATAGTTAATTCCACATCTGATTGGGAAATAAGCACATTTGCAAAAACAGAATCAGTATTGGTTATGTCCTCACCTGTTTCACAATCTACAATAGTGTACACCGCTTTTTCTGCACCCGTTTGACTAAGAGCAAAACAAGTGTTCGTTTTGATATTGGTAATATCAACCGTTTGATTAGCAGCATCAGTCCAATCCTCACCATTTCGATAAATAATATTAAAACTTGCGCCAGTATGAGTGTATGAATACCAATCCCCTTCTTTGATTGGTGTTACAGCATAACTATCACCATCTGTTTCCCAGACCCATGCGGTAATAGTATTCGTCCAATGAGCTGGAACTTTAGCTTTGACTGTGATTGTTTGTCCCGACATAGGGAGAACGGATAGCAGACCAAGAAGGGTTGCTAAGAAAAAGTACACTCGTTTCATAATGTTTTGAGTTTTTTATTGTTAATATTATTATTTATTCTTTGATTTGTTTTCCATAGTAAACAAAAAAGCGCAGACCTCATGCTGTTTACTAATGCACGAGGTCTTAGCATTACCCAACAGTCAAATAAACAACAAGAAACCTACGCTGATATGACAAACCGCCTTGCCGAGATACGACAAAGCAGGTGTAATGTCACACCCATAGGCATCTACTGATTACTTTGATTTTGACTGTTTTTGTGAAAGTTGCTAAGTTTCGTACATCAAACACAAAGCGTCAATAAACGCTATCAATATGTCTGAACCTACCCTATAGAAAGTACCATGCGAAACACTTTTCGCTGAGGACATATCCCTTCCAGCGAGATTCGACTGCAAAGATACAATTATTTTTTTAACCCAACAAGGAAAATGCAAAAAAAGTGTAAAATTATAGGGGATTAGGGGTGTTTTTTTAGTATAAGGTGCAAAGTGTAAGGTGTAAAGGCAAGGGAACACGAATGTCATTCGGGAAAATGGACAAAGAAAGACTCGCGGGGGTAGCCGCGAGCACAAAACCAACGGGAGGGGAAAAGGAAGACACGGCGGAAAATCGCCGTGCACAGAACAAACAATGGGAATGGTTATCAACGACAATACCGACAATTTGCGCTCGCAATCAATAATCCTGCGAGCGCTTTTATTGTCATGCTGTGATTGTCTTGTGTGGGTTATTTGACCTCTGCGCCCATGATGGTGTACATCCTACCCTCGCGGAGGATGAGGATATGGTTCTCGCGGAGGATCTTTTGGCAATTGGATATTAGTATTATTCGTTTAAATCTCGTTCTATATCCTCAATAGAGGGTAGAGAAGATCGTATGTCTTTTGGTAGAGCATTGCCGAGTTCGTAATCAGAAACACCTATTGGTTTGTTAATGTCACGCAACGCATATTCGGCTTTAATCTTATCTTTGCTACGACAAAGCAACAAACCAATAGTTTGGTTATCGCCTTCGCGACACAAGATATCATCAACTGCGGAACAATAGAAGTTGAGTTTACCAATATACTCTGGCATGAATTCTGTGTTCTTCAACTCAATGACCATATACCTATGCATAAAAGTATTATACATCAATAAGTCAATATAATAATCATCGCCACATACATCCAAATGGTATTGTCGTCCCATGAAAGCAAAGCCCGTACCCATCTCCAATAAGAACTTCTCAATTTCTTTCACTAGTCCCAATTCTATATCTGCCTCGTCAAACCTTTCGGTAAAAGTAAGCATATCAAAGACATATGGATCTTTGAGCATGGATTTGACTTCGGCTGCCTCTGGTTGCGGTAGGACTATATCGAAATTGTTGGCTAATGCACCATGTTTCTTATAGAAGTCTAATTTGATAGCATCAATAAGAAAGTCTTTTGACCAATGATTAGCAATGGACTGAATCATGTACCAATATCGTGCTTGAATATCCTTAACACGCTGAATAAGAATGATATTGTGCGTCCATGACAGATGTATAATAGGAAGTGTGAAATTGTACTCTGGTAATTGCGCAACCGCTGGTTGCGTTTTTGCCTCGCCTAATTGCGCAACTGGCAGTTGCGCAATTAGAGTCCCCGATTTGGGTAGGGTCAGTTCTTGGTTGTATTCTTCATAGAACTGAATCATACATTGGCAGTTACGCACAGAAAAGCCCTTGATTTCGGGATAGTAGTTGTGCATATCTTCAGACAAACGTTTCAACGCACCATTACCCCAACCGATTTTCTTTTTCTCCTCGTATAAGATATGCCCAATGTCCCAATACATGCGCAGTAACTCATCATTAGCAGCATATATAGCCCGTTGCTGAGCTAACTTCACACGCTCCTTCACTTGTGCAAGGAGATTGGGATAACTGAATTGTTCCATATCTTGGGGCTTTGAGATACAATATCCTTATTCGCCTGCAAAGGTAGTGAAATATTTTGGATTGTGCAAATAAAATCGTATTTTAGGGAGATTTTGGGGTGTAGGGCGTAAAGTGTAAAGGGAAGGGGACACGGCGGACTACCGCCGTGCACAAGACAGCCAAGTCGAGAGTGTAGAGTGTAAGGTGTAGGGTGTAAAGGCAAGGGAACACGAATGTCATTCGGGAAAATGGACAAAGAAAGACTCGCGGGGGTAGCCGCGAGCACAAAACCAACGGGAGGGGAAAAGGAAGACACGGCGGACCACCGCCGTGAACAGGACGCTGCTCGGTGCGACTTTACCGCCTCAGGTTATTTATAGGCAATTTTTCTAATTTTGAATTATGAGTTAGTTTGCTGTTTTACGTCTGTGATCAACGGTATGATTAGTGTCTTACAAACTTCACTATGCAATCAATACAAACTGGCATATCTGACACAGAGTCAATAAACACATTAGCAGGGTGCATATCTTCTAAATGCAAACGTTCGCTAATATAATTGACACCTTTACCATCACAGTTATCACGAAAACCTTTTTTAGATACCATCTGATCTATTTCCTGCTTGGTGGCCAACCTTTTGCATGTCACATAGGGTTGAGTGCAGATTGTACGGAACAATCCATCCGTATCGCGTGTGAATCCGATGACATTCATCGGTGTTTCTGGAAACAACGTATTATGCAAAATAATAGCTTCCAACGCTCTTTCGAGTGTAGCATAGATAGAGGTGCGAAGTTTAATTACAGATGTATCTCCATTCTGATAATACACTTTTGCTTCTGCGCCTTGCGCAATCATCGAACCATATTCAGCTTCGATTTCTTTTTCTGCATTATCAAACCATACGCCACGGGCTTCTGCCCATTGCTGAACTAGTTTTTCTTGAAGTTCATCTATTTGCCAATTTGCTGGGCCAACTTGGCTTGTTGAAGCATTTGCACTTGTTGCAAGGCTTGTTCGCGCGTAGCTGCTGACGATGTACGCCCCAATGAGCATCTCACCTGCGCAGCAGAGACCTGCATGCTCCGCTTGATTGAATTGAGTAAGGTTTGTTTTTCCATTGAGTATATTGTTAGTATAGTTATCAATTAGTTGTATTGTTTGCTCTGAAAAACCATTATCGCGAATAGCGACATAGATCGACTCAAAATCAATCATGGATGTACTATTTGGACTTTGATGATTCATTATTTTTTCAGTGATTCAACCTTTACGGGTGCAAAGGTACAAATTTATTTTGGATTGAACAAATGTTTTGGTGTAAAAGTGTAGCGTGTAAGGTGTAAAGGCAAGGGAACACGAATGTCATTCGGGAAAATGGACAGAGAAAGACTCGCGGGGGTAGCCGCGAGCACAAAACCAACGGGAGGGGAAAAGGAAGACACGGCGAACACGCCGTGGGTATAACCAATGACAGGAACTTGCTAAAAAGGAGGTTCGTGCCAAAAGAGATAAAGGTCAAAGAATACGTGCCAATGGGTCAATAGATATGTAAGAGAAAAGAGGTAATTTTGCAGCGCGTTCGGAAATACATACCGAAGCAGAAAATTAACTATTAACCCATAAACACAAAAAAATGAAACAAACATTGGAAAAAGTAGTACGCACCAATGTACTACGACTGATCAACAAACACGAAGTTAGCCTGCAAGAAATGAGTCGAGAAATGATAATCGACCCCGCACACCTAAGCCGAATCATCAGCGGTAAAAGAAACATCACCTTTCGACATCTGGAACTATTCGCTAACTACTTCCAAATACCCGTAAGCGAACTCGTTTCAGAACCACAAATACAATACCAATGCACCGCAGAACAACACATCATTATCGAAATGACTATCCCACACTACGATACGTTTAAACGGTTGAAGAAGGTGATAGAGGGATTAGGTTAGAGGCGAAAGGCGAAAGGCGATAAGGTTAAAGGTTAGAGGTTAAAGGCAAGGATATGAATAAACAGGCAATTGTAATACGATATATTCGAGAGAATTATTTGGACTTCGGGCGAATACGGCACGATGTGGTCAGCGATAAACTGCAAGTGCAGCGCGCGCATAGCTTAAGTGATAAAGGCGAGAGGCGAGAGGCAAGAGGCGAGAGGCAAGAATTATGGCGGGAAATGACACGGCAAGATATAAACAGCATCGTGTGTCAATGCGCGCAAGAGTATGACGCCAATATCAGCTACCGAGAAGTCATCACCGCACTACAATCGGACCTTATCCCCGATGTGCACCCCCTGCGCGAGTATATCCTCTCGCTCAAGCCCTACACCCCCGACCAACCCGACTGGATAGACATGGTGGCGAGGCAGGTTCACGTGAAAGGGAACGACAAAACGGAGTGTGGGATTAATAAAGACAACTTAAACAACCTCTGCAGTGCACCCCAAAAATCAGCAGATTTTTCGGGGACCCCGCCGCGCCCAACATTGGCGCTTGCCAAGGATGCTATATTATCCTCGCCGCTGAGCAATGTTCTTATCTCACTTCGTTCGAACGATCGCGTTGCGTACGGCGAAGCGGAAGAGTTGTCTATGTTGTCTTCAGAAAAATCAACACCCTTGTCCCCACAAAACAATCCCGCTGATGCCCTCTGGCGCAGGTGCTTCAAGAAGTGGTTTGTGGCGATGGTGGCGAGCTGGATGAGGGATGAGGTGGTGAATCACCAAGTATTGGTATTGATAGGCAAACAAGGCATCTACAAGACTACCTGGTTGGAACACCTCATCCCACCCGAACTGCGTTCGTACTGCTGCAAAATGAGCAATATAAGCGACTTGAACAAAGATGAACGCCTACGCATCGCAGAGTTCGGACTGATAAACATGGACGAAATAGATGCTCTCCATAGTCGCGAACTGAACCAACTAAAATCACTGATAACCAGCAGCGACGTCAACGAACGCGCTCCATACGCCTACAGCAAAGAACGCAGGGTACGCCTTGCCAGTTTCTGCGCAAGCGGTAACCGTCGCGACTTCCTGACCGACATCACAGGCAATCGTCGCTGGTTACCGTTTGAGGTGGAGAGCATACAAAACCCATTCTTCACGACTCTACCCTATGATCTGATGTATGCGCAGGCATGGGCACTGGCACAGGATCCAATCTTCAGCTACTGGTTTGAGTTGGACGAGATAGAGGTACTGGAAGAACACAATCAGCATTTCCGCGATGAGAGCAACGAAGAGCAGTTGCTGATGGTATATTTTGCCGTACCAGCAGAAGGTAGCACAAATGCCAAATTCCTAACCACAGCAGAAATAAGTGAGAAATTAGTAAGCCGTGGCAATATAAAATGCCCCATGCGCCTGAATCAATTGGGTGCCATACTCCATCGGCAAGGATTTATTGCCAAGAGGAAAGGAACTCCTGCACGACGCGGCTGGATAGTATATGAGCGTGATAGTGAAGATATTAACGCCGAAAGGAAGCAGTTAGCCAAAACAAAAATTGCCGACAGTGACAACATATATTAAACCTACACCCGCGCGCGGGTGTAGAATAAAAAAAGGTTGGCAGTGCGGCAATCGGCAATGAGAGAACAACTTTATCCAACAACTTGTTTCGCTCGAAACAACACAGCGAGCGACATGGAAAATAACACCAAATTAAAAACGAAAATCAGATCGAAATTATGAAAGCGAAAGTAATGTTACCCTTTGAGAGTGTGCATGGAAAAATAGGAAGCGATTTCTATGCACGAGTGATGTATGGCAAGCAAATCATACAACGCTGCCCCAACAGACGACATCCCCCTACAGCAGCCCAAATAGAAGCCCGACGACGATTCGCAGAAAAATACGCTGGGAATAAGGGGAAAATGCGGGACAGTAAGGAAATGGTAACGGAATGATAACGGGAACGGCAGCATGACAACCAACAAAAAACTATGAAAGCATATACGAAAATAGAATTGGCTCGCGCTGCTGGCGTGAGCGGAGAGACCTTTAGGCGTTGGCTACGCAGCGATGAGGCATACCTGATAGCAAACAGCATCACTCCACGTACAAAAATACTACCACCTAAAGTGGTGAAATATCTCTGCGAGAAGTATTGTATAGAGTTGGATTAAGATTGATAGTTCAAGGTCATAAATAGGACATGTTTAGAAAAAGTAGTGACTTTTGGGGTTTATACTCCAAGAAAGTTTGGTTGTTTGAAAAAAAAGCAGTACCTTTGCGACAAAAATAGTCCCTTATAAATAACGTATGAAAGCAATTAAATTTTGGATAGCTAATTTATTGGTGCTACTTGGCTCGATACTGATGACCTCTTGCGACAATGGTCTGGATGAGATGACGATTATTGGCAAATGGGAAGTAATTGATGCAAGTCGTACATACTATTTTGTAAATGACACGGAGGACATTTTTGTATCCGAGTCATACGAAGTGGGTATGGTATGGGAGTTTACCAAAGATGGCCAATTGCTGGTTTCGGATGTGGCAGATACATACAGCTACACAGTGTCCGACAACATCATAACAACGGAGTATGCCACTAAATACTACAGCGAAACAGCCCAGTTCTTTCGTATAGAAAATCATACGGCTGATGAATTGGTACTATCTGTACGTTATGCCGAGAAAGATAAAGTAGGCGAGCGAGATGTGACCCACACCTTGACCTTCAAGCAAGTGGTGGAGTAATCACTGAGTTGGTTAGAGTACAAAAAGAAGAGTTCAAAACCGCAGTTTTGAACTCTCTTTTTAATTGTCAATCTGTGTGATAGTCAATTACTCAGCAGCAACCTCAGCCTCTGCAGCAGCAGCCTCTTGAGCAGCCTCTACGGCAGCAGCAGCGAGAGCATCAGCAGCCTCTTGGCGCTTCTTAGCTACCTCAGCAGCTTTAGCCTTGTTGGTTTCTACTTCTTGAGCGAGCAATGCTTTTGCAGCAGCAGCTTTCTTGTCTGCCTCTGCTTGGCTGATCTTACCCAATTTAGCATCCTTTTGTGCTTTCCAAGCCTCGAAACGCTTTTGAGCCTCCTCAGCAGAGAATGCACCCTTAGCAACGCCACCGTTCAAGTGCTTCATGAGCATAACGCCCTCACCAGCGAGGATGTTGCGAGCAGTGTCAGTAGGTTGAGCACCAACGTTTACCCAATACAATGCGCGATCAAATTTGAGATCTACGGTTGCAGGGTTGTTGTTTGGGTTGTAAGAGCCAATACGCTCAATGATTTTGCCATCACGTGGCGAGCGGCTGTCTGCTACTACGATGTGGTAGTAAGCGTAGTCCTTGTGACCATGACGAGCCAAACGAATTTTTGTTGCCATTTCTGTTTGTTTATTTGTGAGCTACAATTTCTCGAATTGCATGCTCGGGTTAATAATAAATAATAATGGTATGCCTTTTACACGAAAAAGCCTGCAAAAGTACTATATTTTTTTCACACCACCAAATTATTTTCATATTTTTTGTATTTTTGGTGTATTTTCTATTGTTTTGTGGCAGATTGGCATAAATGTTGTACTACTTCGTGTCGGATATGCACAAATTTACATTATATATAGTAGTAGGTTGGTTTCTCTTAGGGATCAACACCGTTGTTGCATCCTCGCGCAGCAAGATCGCCGACTCGCTACAAGTGCTTCGTTTCGAGGTGGATAGTATTCCGTTTAGCATGCAACGCGTAGAGGGCGGAGTGTTCGTGATGGGTGGTACACACGAGCAGCATCGCGAACCCGTCTCCATTGATTTACCCACACATACCATCGCACTTGATGCATACTATATTGGGCATACCGAAGTGACACAGGCACTATGGAAAGCCGTTATGCCCGAATGGGAGATTATGGACGAATGGCACAACCCGAACCATCCTATCACGGACGTCAGTTGGTATGATTGCCAAGTGTTTATTCAGCGCTTGGATAGTTTGACAGGACTGCCTTTTCGTTTGCCCACAGAGGCGGAATGGGAGTTTGCTGCGCGAGGCGGTAATAAGAGCGAAAACTATCGGTTTGCGGGCAGCAATATAGTAGATAGCGTGAGTTGGGGATTGAGCAACAGCGGTTATCGCAAACATACTGTCGGTTTGAAACGCCCTAACGAATTGAGGCTGTACGATATGACGGGCAACGTGAGCGAATGGTGTAGCGATTGGTATGCTCCCTATCAATTAGGAACAGAGCCTAATCCCAAAGGACCTATCTCGGGTACAGAAAAAATTGTGCGCGGAAGTAGTTTCGACAATTGTAGAGCCAATAGTCATATATCGCATCGATACAGACAAGACCCTATGCAAGCCACGAAATACTGCGGTTTGCGTTTGGCACTGACTTTACCCAATGAACCAACTTTGCAAGTGGTAGAGGAACCTGCAATAACGAAGCGAATAAAGATGAAGAATGTAAAGTTCAAACTACTATACGTACCCACAGACCTGCCCTACTATATCTCGGAAGAAGCTGTCACGCAACGCGTGTGGAACAAAGTGATGGGTGTGACCAATGACGAAGCAGGGTCGCAAGCAGTGGTGGACAAGACAGAGGACGAATGGAATGTGTTTTTAGAGAAATGCAGGACATTGAGCCACGAACCACTGAGCTTTGCCACCACAGAAGAAGTGCAAGAAGCTATCCAAATAGGCGTGACACATCAACCGAAACTAAAAAGCAAAAAGCAACGCCATTGGGAGAAAGACACGCGCAACATTCAACGACGCCGCAGAAATGCTAAGAAAGCACAAAAATGGGCAGATTTGATTGGCGTACAAATCAAAACGACCGACGACCCTACCTTGCAACTCTATTCGACAGATAAAAAAAATAACCAACCAAGATGGCTGATTATTCGATAGCAGGCGCGGTGACTCTTGACGGCAGAAGTTGCACTTGATCAATCAATTCTTTTGAAGAGAGATTATACGTGCTTATCACAAGTGTGGTGGGAGTCACGGTAATATGATGATACACCGGTTCGCCAAAAAACGAACTATCATAGCGGACTTTTTCTTTGACAGGATACACCTTGGTAGAAGCATTTGTGGCAATAAAAATCGTTGGCTCTTCTTTCTTCCAGAAACGAGCTTTGTAGTGCTCGGTACGGCGAGCGTAATTGTGATCATGCCCCGAGAACACAACATCCGCTTCGCGTAGAGGACCATGAAAAGCGAGCCAAATGAAGGGATTACTCCGTCCTTGTGCTGTACTATAGACAGGATGGTGCATGATGACAATAGTGTACTTATCACCAGCTTCGCGTAGCGTTTTCTTTAGCCAGAACGCTACTTGCGTATAGTCGGACATGCGGTGAAGGCCATCGGTGTCAAGGGCTATCAGACGCAGTTGGGGGAAATCTACATAATAGGTGGTGCCCAAGAATCGGGCTGGACCATTCTGCGGATTAGGGAAGATGGTTTTCCACTTCTCAGGTAGGGTTTTTACCACACCTTTGAGGTACTCGTGATTGCCTGGGATAGCCACGACGGGTAGTGTATCCAAACCAGTACCGAGGAGCGAGTGATACATCATCTGCTCGTAGTAGGTATATGGACGCTCCATCCAGTCGCCCAGTTGGGCGTAAAACTGTATATCCGAATGGCGGTGAGTGAGTGTAGCCATCTGCTCGTTCGTGAGCGAATTATGTATATCGCCCAACAAAAGGAATGATAGCGTGTCGCGTTGTACATCACGCAACACACTATCATTGGTCATCGTCGTGAACTGATGATCTATTTTCTCCTCAGTCCATGTAGGTTCGGCAGGATTACCAAACCACGCTTGCCAGCGGATGGCGCAAAGTGTCGCGCCACCTGCGAGAAGACATAAGAATAGTATCCATCCTACCAAACGACGCATTAGAATGGCAAATCAGTTGTTTCGTCCACGCCAGCAGCGGCATCAAAAGTAGCAGTATTGGCTTGTGGAGCAGCAGCAACAACAGGTTGAGCTGCTGGTACTGCTTGTGGAGCAGCGGTAGCCTCTACCACACCTTGCTGAATCTTCCATGCGCGGATAGAGGTGTACCTACGACCATTGAACTCGCGGCTCTCGATATCAAACGATACGGTTACGATATCGTCCACTTGGCAAGGGTTAGCCTTGATGCGATCTTCGCCAAACACCTCAAAGTGCACCTTACGAGGATATTGCTCTTGGGTCTCAAGCACGTATGCTTGGAGTTTCCACTCCTTGCCAGAGGTCTTGCTCACGCCACCTTGCTCTGGCAATACTTGTATAATCTTACCTGAAATTTCCATAAAAAATTCTTTTTTAGACCGTTCCTGCGGTACTGTTAGACCGGCGCAAAGCGCCTGAGAGACCACTGCGTTGTTGGACCGCCCTACGGGCTGTTAGATATTAGATTCATGGAGTCTAACAGCGACTAAGTCGCAATCTAACAGTGAGCGATAGTGAACGATCTGACTTCTAACAGAGAACGAAGTGAACGGTCGTTATTTTATTAGCCTTTGATTGCAGCTACACCTGGGAGCACTTTACCCTCGATAGCCTCGAGCAATGCACCACCACCAGTAGAGATATAACTTACGCGGTCAGCCATACCGAACTTGTTGACACAAGCTACGCTGTCGCCACCACCAATCAAGCTGTAAGCACCATTGTCAGTTGCAGTAGCGATAGCCTCTGCAATAGCCTTAGAGCCAGCAGCAAAGTTGTCAAACTCAAATACACCTGCAGGACCGTTCCAAAGGATAGTCTTAGCACCTTCGATAGCAGCAGCAAATGCTTTGCGGCTCTCTGGACCAGCGTCCACACCTTCCCAACCCTCTGGGATAGCGTTGCTTGGAAGAACTTGGGTATTAGCATCGTTAGAGAAATCATCAGCTGCTACGCAGTCGGTTGCCAATACGAGGTTTACACCCTTAGCCTTAGCTTGTGCGATGATGTCCAATGCAAGCTCCAACTTGTCGTTCTCGCAGATAGAGTTACCAATCTCGCCACCATTAGCCTTAGCGAAAGTATAAGTCATACCACCGCAGAGAATCAAGTTGTCCACCTTGTCCATGAGGTTCTCGATGATACCAATCTTGGTACTTACCTTAGAGCCACCCATGATAGCGGTGAAAGGACGTTTGATGTTCTTGAGGATATTATCAACAGCCTCTACCTCTTTCTCCATGAGGTAACCGAGCATCTTATTGTCAGCATCGAAGTAGTCAGCGATAACTGCGGTAGAAGCGTGTTTGCGGTGAGCGGTACCGAAAGCATCGTTCACATAGCAGTCAGCATAGCTTGCGAGAGTCTTAGCGAACTCTTTTTGGCTTGCTTTCATAGCTTTCTTAGCCTCCTCGTATGCAGGATCCTCTTTGTCGATACCTACTGGTTTGCCTTCCTCCTCTGGATAGTAACGGAGGTTCTCGAGCAAGAGTACTTCGCCTGCTTTGAGTGCAGCAGCTTGCTCAGCAGCCTTAGCGCAATCCTCAGCGAATTGTACTGGAGTACCGAGTGCAGCGCTCACAGCGTCAACGATTTGTTTCAAACTATATTTAGCTACTACTTTGCCTTTTGGTTTACCCATGTGGCTCATGATGATGAGCGCACCACCCTCTTCAAGGATGTGTTTGAGGGTAGGCAACGCACCACGGATACGGGTGTCGTCAGTAATCACTCCATTCTCGTTCAATGGCACATTGAAGTCCACGCGAACAATCGCTTTTTTGCCAGCGAATTTGTAATCATTGATAGTCATAATCGTGTATTATTTAATTGTTTGTATTGTTCAAAGTTGTGCAAAATGGTTCAATATTGATTTTTTGCCGAATTTGGGTGCAAAATTACTATAAATATTGCAAATATGCAAATTTTTTTTTGTATCTTTGCACGATTTTTGTGATACGCCCCATAAAATTGCTTTGAAAATATGCGAATGAAAGATTTAATAGCGAAGCGTAAACGCCGTGAACAGCAACGTGCACGTGCCGAACGCAACGCCATAGAGAGACATACGATAGCCGAACCAACGGTCAAAGAAGAGTGCCAATTACCTGCTGATTTCAGCGACGAAGTGATGCGCGAGTTGAAGCACTTGCCTACTGCTATCACTGCGGAAGAAGTCTTGCGCCGTCGCGATATGCGCGATGTGCTCACTTTCACTATTGACCCTGATGATGCAAAAGATTTTGACGATGCGTTATCCTTCCAAGTGCTTGAGTCGGGAAACTATCAGATTGGTATTCATATCGCCGATGTCACACATTATGTACAAGAGGGATCGGCAGTGGACGAAGAGGCTTATCAACGCGGTACAAGCATTTATTTGGTGGATCGTGTGATACCTATGTTGCCCGAACGACTATGCAATGAGTTGTGTAGTTTGCGTCCCGAAGAAGATAAACTATGCATGTCGGTCGTGGTGGAGATGGACGAACAGGCCAAAGTGATCCGTCATAAGATATGCCGAACGGTTATTCATTCCGACAGCAGATTGACCTACCAACAAGCCAAAGAGATATTGGATAAAGATGATAGTAGCAGTCCATTATCTGCAGCGCTGCAAGTGCTGAACCGATTGGCGAAAGAGTTGCGCAAGAAGCGCTTTGAGCGCGGTGCTATCAATTTTGAGACACCCGATGTGCAATTCCATTTGGATAGCGAAGGCAACCCTACGGAGATTATTTTCCGTACCTTGACCGAGGCCAATCACTTGATAGAGGAGTTTATGCTACTTGCCAATCGCATTGTAGCCAAAGAGATAGGAGGAAAAGAGGCGATGAGGCGAGAAGGCGATGAGGCGAGAAGGCCATTCGTATATCGTGTACACGATGTGCCCGATCCTGAGAAGTTGGTGAAGTTAGGCAATTTCATTCGTCAGTTTGGTTTGCACTTGCGCACTTCTGCCAAACGAAGCGTACAAAACAAGCATATCAACGCCTTGCTCGAGAGTTGTCAGGGAACCAATAGCCAAACGCTGATAGAGACACTGACGATTCGTTCGATGGCCAAAGCGGTGTACTCAACTTCCAATATCGGACACTACGGATTGGCTTTCCCTTACTATACACACTTCACCTCGCCTATCCGCCGTTATCCGGATATGATGGTGCACCGTTTGGTAGCACGCTATCTATTGCAGTCCAAAGTCACTTGCCGTCACGACAAAGAAGTACTGGAGGAGGCATGCGTACATTGCTCCGATACCGAACAGATGGCACAAATGGCGGAGCGCAACTCCATCAAGGAGATGCAAGCACGTTGGATGAGCAACCGCATTGGCGAAGAGTTTGATGGCGTGATTAGTGGCGTGACTGAGTTTGGCTTATTTGTTCAGTTGTCGGATACGCTCACCGAAGGATTGGTCCCTATACGCACGATTGAGCCACACGACTATATGCAATACGACGAAGAGAACTACTGCTTGATTGCCGCTCGTAGTGGTAACACCTATACGCTATCTGATAGCGTTCGCGTACGCGTGACGAGAGTCGATGTGGAGCGAAAGAAGATAGATTTTGAGTTGGTGGAGAAGTAAGGCTATTGGTGATTGGCTATTGGCGATGGGCGATGGTTAATCGAAAAGGGTCGGTGCATCTTTTTCAAACTGTTTGAGTACAGTGCGCATCAATGTCTCACGGACAAAGCGCGAACGGTTTTGCACGTTGTATTTCTCGCAGTAGCGGTTGAGTGCGCGCATCTCGCTATCATTGAGCTTAATACACACACGGTGTGTGCGTGCCTCCCGTTGGTGAGGATGCTTGAGCGAGCGAGATGATGTGGTGGCTTTGTTCTTCATGCGCGTGTTACGATTTGGACTAAAAGTGTATGCCGAAACTGACACCCAATGTTAAGATACTACAACCAATGTGGTTGGTATATTGCGTTTCTTGAATCGTTTCTACTACGGTTATAGCCGATTGTTGCCATTGGGCTTTGAGTGCGAGCGAGAGGGAGCTACGCTCGCTGACTTGATACCACCAGCCAACGTGTATGTCGGCGCACACGCCACTTCCCCACTCTTTGTTTGTAGCCAAAGCATATCCCAAGGACCCGCCGACCAATGGGCGATGGGCTTGTGGTGATGGGCTATTGGCAATGGGGAACTGCAAGACGAGTTGTAGCGGTATCCATGAATAGGTTTGCTCTCCGATAAACACACCTCGATAGCCAACACTTCCACCCAAGAACATCTGCCTGTTGAGCAGATTATGACTACCCACCATAGCATGCACTTCGGCCGTTGCACCTGTACCCTTGTATGGCACAAAGGCTACGCCACCGTATGCCGACAGACAAATATCAATGACCTTGGGGCTCGGTGCTTCAGCAGGAATTACAGCAGTTAGCATAGGGTCTTCAATTGTGATAGACACCACTTCCGTTTGCGGATACTGATAGCGCAATCCATCTTTCTGACGTAAAATCACTACTTCCTCGTTATTGAGCAATATCTCGCCTTTGACAGTCTGTCCCGAACGAAGTACTACCACCTCAGCATGGGCTGACAACGCCAACCCAACCCACAACAATACTATGTATAATAACCGTTTTGTCAATTCTAAATTGTCAAATCGTAAATCCAAGTGACCCCGCTGGGATTCAAACCCAGGACCTTCAGAACCGGAATCTGACGCTCTATTCAGCTAAGCTACGGAGCCTCGCGTTCGGCTAACTCGCGCATTGACCGATGACGCTGTCATCGTTAGGGCGCTCGTTGCCTCCGCTCTTAAGTCAAAATCAGCGATTTTGACTTATTTGTTTCAAGTAAAAAGCAAGGCTCAGCGACGTAGTCGCATATTACCAGCCTCTAACCTCTCGCCTCTAATCCCTTCTGCCCACGAGAATCATCACATAGTAGATGAGTGTGCCCAGAGATGCGAGGGCGGCTACTACGTATGTATAGGCAGCACTACGCAATGCACTGGCTGCCATGGGAGTGGTCTCACGGTCAGTGATACCTGCTATCTCCAACCATGCTACGGCACGAGTGCTAGCGTTAATCTCTACAGGCAAGGTGATGAACGAGAACAGAGTCGTGAGACCATAGAGAATCACACCGATAGTAAGCAGTTGCGGAAAAGAGTGTATCAACAATATACCGCCCAACAATATCCATGTCACCCAACGTGAAGCAAAACTCACGACTGGCACCAATGCGCTACGCATACGCAATGGACCGTAGGCGAAAGCATGTTGCAGTGCGTGACCACACTCGTGTGCTGCTACTGCAGCCGCAGCTACAGTGGCAGAGTTATATACGGATTCTGATAGGTTCACCGTCTTGGTACGAGGGTCATAGTGGTCAGTCAGGTGACCTGGGGTACAAGTCACTTGAACATCGGTGATACCATTATCGCGGAGCATTTTCTCTGCTACTTGGCGGCCTGTAAGTGGCAGGAAGACCTGTGAATACTCCTTAAAGCGATGCTCCATTAGGGCACTCACGCCCCAACTCACCAACGCGATGGTGATAAATAATAGCCAATACATTTTGTTAATCGTTTATTAGGTTAGGAATTAGGTTCTTAGTTTTCTTCTACATACTCTGCACTCGCCAAACACGTATAGCGAAAAGTGGTGAGGCACAAAGTTCGTCCACCGCTTATCTGCCAACATACGGCTGATAGTAGAGTCTTTGACGGGGCTCACGCGCCCACACTTGGAACAAACCACATGCACCGACGATTCGCGATCAATCACCCATTCGTATTGAGCGGAACGCACACCAAACTCCTTATCCAATTTCTGTACCAAACGCGCATCCTCCAGTAGCGAAAGCGTATTATAGATAGTCGCTCGGCTAATGGAAAACTCGGTGAGTGATGCGCGGAGTTCATCGATGGTGAAGTGCTGCAGTCGGCAGGCAGTAGCCATGATGCTATACCGTTCGGGCGTGTGCTTCAATCCATGCTCTGTGAGATATGCACGCAGTTGCTCTGTCCCCTTCTCTACGCTATGCTCTTTTCTGTGTGGCACTCGGCTTAAATATCCTTGATATATGCTCTACGGCGTTTGTGAATCTTGTGTGGGAAGAGCTCCCAGTGTCCTTGGTTCTTCGTGTTGGTCTCCAAGATAGAGGTGGTCTCTACACGCTTGATACCATACTTGACGAAGTATGGGTGTTGGTCGGCAATAATGACTGCGTTAAGACCCTTGTCTTGATAGTCAGGACGCACTGCAATAATCAGCAAGTCAAAGGCATCCATCTGCTTAGCGCGCAGGGCTTTGAGCATGTGGTACCAACCGAATGGGAAGAGTCTGCCTTTGCATTTGCGCAACGCATTGGAGATATCTGGCATACCCACACCTACGCCTACTACTTCGTCTTTCTCATTGACAACGATGGTCACAAAGTCGAAGTTTAGGATAGGGAAATACACATCGCAGTAGTATTTCTTTTGGCGCTCTGTGAAAGGTTGGAAATTATAGAGTTTCTGGTAAGCCACATCTATGACGTCCATGTATTGTGTGCCGTATTTCTGTACTAACTCTTTGCAGTTCTTGACTTTATCTACGCGTACATGACTTCGCTCACGCACGATGCGGTCCATCTTGGCAAAACGCTCTGGCAGTGTCTCAGGTGGATAGATCTGGTACTCAATCCAGTCGGCTTCTTTCTGCAATCCGTATGCGTCCATGTGTCGAACGTAGTAAGGATAGTTGTAGAGAGATGCCATAGGCGCAAGGTGATCATAGCCCTCCAGCAGGAGACCTTGGTGGTCAAAGTCGGTAAAACCTACAGGACCATTGATTTGCTCCATACCTTTGGCTTTGCCCCATTCGGCTACTTTGTCCAGAAGTGCGCGGCTCACCTCTTCGTCATCGATAAAGTCAATCCAGCCGAAGCGAACGTGCTTCACGCCCCAACGTGCATTAGCAGCGTGGTTGATCAGACCTGCGATACGTCCTACGATACGTCCATCGCGATATGCCATATACAACACATGCTCGCATACCTCGTGAGCGGGGTTAATCTTAGGGTCGAACGTATTGAGTTCATCACTAATCAACTGAGGACAAAAATACTCATTGTCCTTATAAAAATCATTACCAAATTGAATGAATTTCTTTAGGTCACGACGTGTCGTGATTTCTTTAATTTCTACAGCCATAGTATTAAATGCGTACTTTTCGGCGACAAAGGTACTCATTTTCGGCGGAATTTCCAAATAAATTATAAAAAATCTTAAAATATTTCTCACTTTTGCTTTTTGGGGTATATTTTCATCTATGAAAAGATGGGTGCGAAGGATAATAGAAAATATGGTCGCTTAATGCAGTCAATTTGCGAGCAAATTTCGCCTAAAAGTAAACTTTTCGCTCATTTTTCTTGTAAATGTGCATTTTTTGTAGTAACTTTGCAGCGAATTTGTATAACTATGCGTTTTTGTGAAATTGTAGGACAAGAAGAAGTCAAAAAACGACTGCGTCAATCCGTACAGGAAGGACGTATCGCGCATGCCCAACTGTTTACTGGTATCAGTGGCGTAGGTAAGTTGGCTTTAGCCATCGCATACGCCCAATATCTGGCTTGCCCACATCGTAACGAAGAAGATTCATGCGGACAATGCGCCAGTTGTTTGCAATACCAGAAAATGCAACACCCTGACCTACACTTTGTTTTCCCTATCGTTAAATCAGACAACGGTGACGTGTGTGACGCATACATCGACAAGTTCCGAACAATGGTACTGGAGAGCCACTATTTTGATTTGGATGACTGGTACCGCACACTGGGCGTGGAAACAAAACAAGGTCTTATCTACGAGAAAGAAAGCAGCGAGATACTGCGCAAGTTGTCATTGAAGAGTTTTAGTAATGGATACAAGGTAATGATAGTGTGGTTGCCTGAGAAGATGAACTTGACTTGCGCTAACAAACTGCTCAAATTACTGGAAGAGCCACCCACTAAAACCTTGTTCCTGCTGGTCAGCGACCATCCCGAGTTGTTGCTCTCCACCATATTGTCCCGCGCCCAGGAGATACGCGTACCTCGCCTATCGGAAGGAGTGATAGCCGAAGCTCTCATCACACAAATGGCAGACATCACCCCTGCACATGCACAGGACATAGCCCATATAGCCAATGGTAGTTTCCTCACTGCCCTCAGAACATGGCGAAACAGCGAAGAGGAGAACCGATACTTTGATGACTTTGTGGCACTGATGCGAAACGCTTGGCTGGTCGGACAAAAGAAGGATTATAGCGCATTGCTCAAACTCCGTCAATGGAGCAATGATATAGCGGATAACAAGGTAGGACGAGAGAAACAGAAGGCATTCCTGCAATACGCACAACGACAGATACGCGAGAACTATATCTACAATTTTGGATCCCCTGAAATGAACTACCAAACAGCCAGCGAACGACAATTCTCAACCCGTTTTGCTCCGTTTATTCACGAGGGGAATGTAGAGAAGATGATGAACGAACTCGGTAGAGCCGAGCAACAAATCAGCCAGAACGGCAATGCAAAGATTATCTTTTTTGATCTCTGTTTGCAGATGATTGTGCTGGTGAAGTAGTTTAGAGTTTAAAGGCAAGATATATATGAAAGAAGATTTTACAATAGACACGGGTGTATGTCATATCAGCAAACGCGCTGTCAATCACAACCCCAAGCACATGTTGCCTGTGGTGGACTGGTTGAGCGATGTACCTCTCACAGGCGATGAAACCGACTTGGTGGAGGTGCAGTTCAAGAACACCCGCAAAGGGTATTACCACAACATCAATCATCTCCCATTGGAGAAGGGTATGGTGGTTATAGTGGAGGCTAACCCTGGTTGCGACATGGGCGAAGTGACACTGGTAGGACGATTGGTGCCCCTGCAAATCAAGAAGAACCATATCAACACCGAGCGATATGAGATTCGCAATATCCTCCGTCTCGCCACCGAAGAGGACAAACAACGCGCTATGGACGCTCATGCCAAAGAGCAAGCTACTATGATTGAAGCCCGCAAACTGGCCAAATCCTTGGGACTGGAAATGAAGATTGGCGATGTGGAGTACCAAGGCGATGGTTCCAAAGCCATCTTCTACTACATAGCCGAGGGACGTGTGGACTTCCGTCAACTCATCAAGGTGTATGCCGAGTCGTTTCGTGTGCGCATTGAGATGAAGCAGATTGGTGCACGCCAAGAGGCTGGGCGCATTGGTGGTACAGGACCTTGCGGACGAGAGCTCTGTTGCTCGACATGGATGACACAGTTCACCTCCGTAGGCACGAATGCTGCTCGCATACAGAACCTGTCGCTCAATCCACAGAAACTGGCAGGACAATGCGCCAAACTCAAATGCTGCCTCAACTACGAGATACCCGTATATGAGGAGGCATGCAAGAAATTGCCATCGCGTCACCAACCACTCGAGACACAAGATGCCACCTACTATTTCTTCTCGGCAGATCCTCTGAAGGGCGAAGTAACCTACTCTACTGATGCACATCGCCCTGTGAACCTGCAAGCCATATCTGTGAAACAAGCACGGGACATCATCGAGATGAATAGACGAGGAGAGAAACCCTATAATCTGGGCGGTAAGCAATCTTCTATCGAAGCCATTGAGGTGGACTATCAAAACGTAGTGGGACAGGACGACTTGACCCGTTTCGACAAGAAGAAGAACAACCGCAACAACAAGAATCACAATAATAACCACAACAATAACAACCGTCGCCGCGATAATCGTCCTCGTGGTAACAACCCACAAGCACCTCGCAAGTCCGAATGAGAAATATCTGGTTCATACTACTGACGATAGTTCTGCTATGTAGTGCCTGCCACGAGCGGGTGGTATATACCACTTTCTATTCGCAGCCTCTCGAGGGGTGGCATCAAGATTCTGCGCTGACCTACACCGCCGAGATTGCCGACTCGACTGCGCTATACGACATGCTTATCGTGGTACGCCATAATGGAGAATATCCCTATCAGAACTTGTGGCTGTTTGTGGATGAGTATAAGGGCAATATGCTCCTGCATCGAGATACTATTGAGGCTATGATGGCAGACGACTATGGTCGCTGGTTTGGCAAAGGTATCAACCGATATGAGTTGCCATTGTTGTACGATGCGCATCGCCGTTTTGAGCACACAGGCGAATACACCTTCGCCATTCGACAAGGCATGCGAACAGAATGGCTGAAAGGCATTACGGATGTAGGAGTAGTTGTAGAGATTAGAGATTAAAGGCAAGGATATGGGAAAGAATAAACTAAAGAAATTTGCAGAGATGGAGACTTTCCACAACGTGTTTCAGTGTGGAGCGCGCGAGTGTGTGGAAGAGAGTCCCGTAGTGGCTATGCGTGGCAAGTGGCATGCGGAGTACTTCAAGAACGACAACCCTATCGTATTGGAACTGGGTTGTGGTCGTGGCGAATACACCGTAGGACTGGCTGAGCGTAACCCTCACAAGAACTATATAGGCATAGACATCAAGGGTGCGCGCATGTGGGCAGGTGCTAAACAAGCCGAACTGGCAGGCATAAAGAATGTGGCATTCCTGCGCACGAACATAGAAATGATTTCTCACTTCTTTGCCCCCGATGAGGTGGCAGAGATTTGGATTACCTTCCCCGATCCACAAATGAAGAAAGCTACCAAGCGACTGACTTCCACCTATTTCATGGCGCGCTATCGCCAACTGCTCCGTCCCGATGGTATCATCCATCTCAAGACCGACAGCCCATTCCTCTATACCTACACACAGGCAATGGTGAAAGAGAATAAGTATCAAATATTGGTGGACACGGATGATCTTTATAACCGGATACCGGATGCCGGATACCAGACACCAGCATCAGCCACAGAAGAAGCACGCGCCTTGCAGACGCACTACGAGCACCAGTGGCTTGACCGCGGACTGACTATCAAGTATATAGCATGGCAACTGCCCAAAGAACCATCGCTCATAGAACCTGAAATAGAAATCGAAAAAGACACCTATCGCTCGTATGGCAGAAACTATACCTCCAGCCTTTAAACTATAAACTTTACACTTTAAACGAAAAAATAATGTATCCTCAACAAATAATTGACGCACTACAACATGTTCGCTACCCAGGCACGGGTAAGAACTTGATAGAGAGCGGTATGCTCGAAGACGATATTCGTATCTCGGGTTTAGAAGTATCGTTTTCGTTGATATTCGACAAAGACAACGACCCATTCCGCAAATCTGTAGTCAAAGCAGCAGAAACGGCTATTCATACATACGTCGATGAGAACGCAGCCGTGCATATCCACACCAAGTTTATCAAGCAGAACATGGCCCCCAAGGCCGACTCGGTGGAGAACTTGCGCGCAGCGCAAGTGATTGCTATTCACTCGGGTAAAGGCGGTGTGGGTAAATCCACTATCTCTGCTAACTTGGCTATTGCATTGGCAAAGATGGGTTACAAGGTGGGTCTTTTGGACGCGGATATACATGGTCCATCTATACCTAAGATGTTTCACACCGAGGGTTGCCGTCCTGTCTCCACACCCGTGAACGGTCGCAACCTCATAGAGCCTATCGAGCAATACGGTGTGAAGATGCTATCTATCGGTTTCTTTGTTGATCCGCAGCAGGCAGTGGTATGGCGTGGTGGTATGGCGAGCAACGCCATCAAGCAATTGATTCAGGATGCCAACTGGGGCGAGTTGGACTATTTCCTCATAGACCTCCCTCCTGGCACCAGCGATATTCACCTTACCTTGGTGCAACACTTGCACCTGACAGGAGCCATCGTAGTGACTACGCCTCAACCTGTGGCACTGGTGGACGCACGCAAGGGCGTGGATATGTTCCTCAACGAGAAAATCAATGTCCCCGTCTTGGGTCTGATAGAGAATATGGCATGGTTCACGCCTGCGGAGTTGCCTAACAACCGATACTATATCTTCGGCAAAGATGGTGGCAAGCAACTGGCAGAGGAGTTGAATATCCCACTCTTGGGACAAGTGCCACTGGTACAATCGATACGCGAAGGAGGCGACGAGGGCACACCTATCGCCCTGCAAGATGGACACCCCGCCGCACAAATGTTTGAAACGATATGTCAGCACCTAAGATAACCGAACTCGGCACAGCTTCTATCCGTAGCCTACTGCTCAAGTACGCTACTCCAGGCATTATAGCCATGACCGCCATGTCGCTCTACAACATGGTGGACTCCATTTTTATCGGCCACGGAGTGGGTGCTCTGGCATTGTCGGGACTGACGGTTGCCAAACCCTTTATGGATATTTGCGCTGCCTTTGGCACATTGGTGGGTGTGGGTGCCAGTTCGCTGGTGGCTATCAAATTGGGTGAGAAAGACTACCGTTCTGCCAATGATGTGCTGGCGAACGTGGTGATTCTGAATGTGCTCTTAGGTGCATTGGTCATGGTGGTGGGACTCTTTTGGCTTGACCCTATCCTGTATGCCTTTGGTGCCAGCGATGCCACGATTGCTTACGCGCGCGATTATATGGAGATAATATTGTTGGGCAATATACTCACCCATATCTACTATGGTCTGAATAGTATGTTGCGCTCCATTGGTCATCCACGTATATCCATGTACGCAACCATCTTGGCGGTGGCATTGAATGTGGTATTAGACCCTATCTTTATTTTTGTGTTGGATATGGGTGTGCGCGGTGCTGCATTGGCAACCATGCTCTCGCAATTGGTGTCCGTGGTGATAGAGTTGATTATATTCCTCAATCCCAAGGAGGTCATCTATTTTCACCGCGGTATATGGCGCCTGAAGCGTGATATTACCATGCGTGCGTTGGGTATAGGTACTGCACCTTTCCTCATGCACATGGCAGCTTGCTTTGTGGTGATTGTGCTCAACAACCAGCTCAAACGTTATGGCGGTGACATGTCTATTGCTACCTTCGGTATGACCAACCGTTTTATCTTCTTCTTTGTGATGATTGTCATGGGTATTCAGCAGGGTATGCAACCTATTGTGGGATATAACTACGGCGCGAATTTGTATGCGCGTATGTTGAGAGCGTTCAAGTTGTCGGTGTATTGTGCGACTTGCGTGATGGGTGTATTGTGGTTGTTTGGCGTGATTTGGCCCGAAGGTTTTATTCGCCTTTTCACGCACGATGAAGCACTGATAGCACAGTCTATTGCACCTGCTCGTATCATGCTATGCGTGATGTTTGCTATCGGTTTTCCTATGATTACGGGTAACTTCTACACTTCTATTGGCAAGGCGCCAAAAGCCATCTTCCTGAGTCTAACTCGTCAGGTATTATTCCTCATACCGCTGATATTGTGCTTGCCTATAGTGTTCCAGCGTTTCGGTTTTGATGCTATTTGGGGCGTATGGTGGGCATGGCCAATCAGCGACAGCCTGTCTGTGATTACTGCGGCTATTGTCATCAACCGCGACATGCGCCAGTTTACTGCATAGGGGGGTATTCAAATTTCGTGCAAGAAAATAAACTTCCAACAACAAAAACAACAAAAAAATCAACAACCTTCCGCTCGCCAACATCGCGAGCGGCATGAAATATAAAATCACCATAGAAATGTCATGGCAAGCGCATGTTGGCGCGCGCAGTTGTTGTTGAAGAAAAATGTTGTTTAAGTTGTTGATAACATAATCGTTAGGCTAATAGTCTTGCACTAAATATGAATAAGAGAACCGTAGGGGACTATAGTTGCCCTGCCTCCACAAGGTTAATCACGCGCTCCACGATGCGGTCTTTGTCCGCAGCATCATAGCCTTCTTTTAGGTCATTCTTGAATAGTTTGGCAACGAACTGCCAGAAGTTAGCACTGGCTTTTCCGCGATAATGCTGGATGATTTCGTAACTCGTGCGGTCGCTCTCGCGATCCATGAGTTTCATGAGCATTTGCCCTTGGGAGGCGGTCATGCGTCGGAAATTATTTTCGTACTTTTGGAATAGGTATTTCTCGTACTGTCGCCACCATTTGCGACGGGCTTTGTCGTCGGGCAATAATGCCAACTGTTGGTCTGCGACTTGCATCTCTTTGGCCAGTTCTTTGGCAAGTGGAAGGGTGCGTTTGACGTCACGAATGGTCTTCCAATAGAAGCGTTCTTGTTGTTTGTTTTTGAATACCATTTGTGGATAGACCCAGACGTCTTGCATTCGTGCGAGATAAAAAGTGTCGTTTTGGCTGACTTGCAACCGTACCGAATCGACCGTATGCTGGGCATGCGACAGAATGAACCAACAGCTCGTTAAGAGTAGTATGACGATATTTCTTTTCATGTATTCTGCTGCAAAGGTACAACAAAAAATGAACAAAAGCAAGAGAAATGAACAAAAGTTTGTTTTTCCTCGAAAATAATAGGTTATTAGTAGGTGATTAGTAGGTTATTAATAGGTGATTAGTAGGTTATTCCGCTACTTTGACTAAGGAAAGAAGCATAGATTTCACCCTTATCCATATATGAAAACCGCCTGCGTGGGCGGTTTTCTGCGTTATATAACATTTACTTCACTATATAACATCTGCTTCACCTTAATATTATGTTGCGCGCGCCGCGCGCGTGAGGGTTATTGTTATCTCCTTGCGTCCGCTTAATCTTAACTCTTGGTAACCCATTGTAATTGTTTACAATTCTTATCTCACTTCGTTCGAACGATCGGCATAGCCGTACGTTTTCTTTGTTGTCGGTATTGTCTTTTAACCCGAATCGGTCATTAGATTTGTCTTTAAAGCTTCAGCGGACGAGCGCAGCGAGTAGGAGCTATTTGTCTTCTTATTGGGCGAAAATACCCTTTCAAATCTAAAATCTTATACTACTTCCAATAAAAAATTAACTTTTCTTCAAAATTATTTGCGTATTCCGTTTATTTTCACTAACTTTGCACGCTTTTGAAAACCGTAAATAATCAAATACCAAATATTTTATGAAAAAACTTACTCTATTTTTAGTTGCAATGCTATTCAGCACGCTGTCGTTTGCAGCGTTGAATCCATTTGCATATGGATTGACATCTAGTCTTAATCCAGATCAGACCACGTTGACGGTTAATTATTCACTCAATGCGACCGCTACAAATGTGGATTTTGTTCTACTAGATGGTGACAAGGTTATCAAGACCGTTAATCTTAATGACAAAGGTCTAGATAAAGGTTCGTACACTGCAACCGTTGCCCTTGATAATCCTAATATGCCTCTCGGCAAAAAACTCAGTTGGAGAATAGATGTGACGGGTACTTCAGTTACGAAACCAACGCAAGAATCACAAACCTATGGCCTTTATTGTCCTCATGGGTTAGCTATTGATAATAACCCCGAATCAGAAAACTTTGGCCGTATTTTAGTTAGCGAATCAATGCATGCAGTAGCAAGTAAATCTGCTACAACGTATATTTCTGGAGGAAAGGGTGCTGGTCTTTATGTGTTCAATCCAGATTTTACAACAGATAAAACTCGTTACACAGGTGGAAATGATTTTACCCGCAAATTAACAAGTAATGGCTATCAACCATATCAGGTGAAAATTTCAGAAGATGGTCGTATTTTTGTTTCTTCTTGTGATATAAATGGGGTGGTAGTTTGGGAAGTTTCTAAAGACTTAAACACTTGGACACCTGTTATATATGGAACGAATGATGCTACTGATTATACCATAAAGAAGGATGGTGCTTTCTTTGCTGGTTTGAATGTTGCTATGGACGTAAAAGGAAGCGGAGATGATTTAACACTGTTGCTATATTCTACTAATAATAAGGGTATTGCATACAACCAATCTGGTTATCGTTTGGATGAATACAAACTTGGCACTGCAACAACATTTACAGGAACTCCAAAGAATATTATCAATGGTGGTAAATTTGGTGTAACGCACACAGATGTGGATTTTATTTACGATGGGGAAGGTGGCTATTGGTTTGGCGGTAGTCGTGGTGGCAATGCTGGTCAACCAAACTTAGTGCATATTAAGGCTGACGGTACAGAAGGTTTTAGAGATGAGACAACAACTTTCTATGGCGGAGGTGGAGTTTTGGTACATAAAGGTTTACTTTTTAAAGGATTGGCTCGTACTTCTTCTACAGATGGTAATTTTGGTATTTATACGATAGGGAAGGATGCAAATGGTAAAACCACTTTGACCCAAAAATGGAAAGTTGCATCAACAGGATTAGGACGTAATCATAATGAGTTTGCGGTTGACTTTGCTGAGAATTTATATGTAATTGGAAACAACGGTGAAAAGATTCTTGCTTATGCACTTCCTTACTCTGGTTCAGTTTCCACCCCCTGCGCTTCTAAGTATGAGTTTACGATTAATTCGGCAGCACAAATGGCTAAGGCATCGGAACTTAACCCATACGCATATAATTTGACATCTACTTTCAATAATACGAACAAAGTATTAACTATCAACTACACCCTCAATGCGAATGCAAATTCTGTTGATATTGTTATTAAGGATGGCAATTTGGAGTTGAAACGTATTGCTTGCAGCGGTAAAACGCGTGGTTCATACACAGAAGTCATTTCTGTGGCAGGTGATAATATTCCACTCAATCGTAAATTATCATGGAGTGTAGAAGTAAAAGGTACTACCAAATCTGTACCTACACAAGTTTCCACTTACTATTCACTCTATTGTCCTCACGGTTTGGCAATTGACAAGAATCCAAATTCAGAGTACTTTGGTCGAATTCTTGCTGCAGAGGCAATGCAAGCAGTTCCTGCGTCAGGTTATTTATCATCTAGTAAAGGTGCTGGTTTGTATGCATTTACACCAGAGTTTGCAACTGACGGAAAAGTGTATAATGGTGGGATAGATTTTACTCGCCAATGGGCATCATACGGATACCAACCATGGCGCGTGAAAATTTCCGATGATGGTCGTATTTTTGTTTCTTCTTGTGATTTGAATGGTAAGTTTGTTTGGGAACTTTCAAAAGATCTTCAAACGTGGACGGAAGTTCTTGCTCGTGGACAAGAAAAAACAAGTACTACAATGAAAGGAAATGCTTTTACCACATCAGATGGTCAATTCTTAGCGGGAATGAATGTGAGTATGGATGTCATCGGTAGCGGAAAAGATTTGAAACTCTTATTATATTCTGCAAGTGGAACAGGAATAACAGGTCAGACACAAAGTCTCTTCCGTTTAGATGAATATGCTTTAGGTGAAGATACTAAATGGGATAATTCCAAAGCACCAACACCGATAACTTGCTTTAATGGTAAGTATGGATATGTGTATTCTAACGCCCAAGTTATTTACGATGGTGAAGGAGGTTATTGGTTTGGTGCAAGCCGTGCGGGCAACGCAAATCAACCAAACTTAGTACACTTTGATAAAAACGGAAATAGAGACTACTATTCTGAAAATGCTGAGTTTTATGGTGGTGACGGTGTGTTAGTGCACAATGGTATGCTTTTTAAAGGCAAGGCTCGTACAAGTTCTACAGTAGGTAACTTTACAGTATATACTATAGGAAAAGACGCTGCGGGTAAAGTCACATTGACTCCAAAATGGAATGTGGCGGCAAATCATATTGGTCGAAACTTGAATGAATTTGCAGTGGACTTTGGTGAAAACTTATATGTAGTAGGAAACTCCGGAGAGAAAATAATTGCTTTCGCTCTCCCTTACAGCGGAACAATTACTACTCCATGTGCTACACAATATGAATTTACACCATTGGCAGGTTGGGTGCCTTCTACAACTTCAGACCTCAACCCATTTGCATACGGTCTTTCTTCCGAGTTGATAGATGGTGGTAAGAATGTGAAGATAAATTATTCACTCAATGCGCCTGCTAATAGTGCGAAAGTAGTCATTATGAATGGTACTACAGAGGTTAAACTAGTGCCATGTACAGACCTGACTAAGGGCGTACACTCGATTACTATTCCAACCGAAGGCTTGCCTATGAATACTGATTTGACTTGGAAGATGGTGGTAAATGGCACTTCTGTGGATAAGGTTAAGGAGTACGCAACAAAGCATAAATTGTTTCACCCATCTTCTGTGGATATTGATAATAACCCAGAAAGTAAGAATTTTGGAATGGTGTTGGTGAATGAGGCAATGCAATCCGTTAAGAATACTACAAGTACAAACCCTTATATCAGTAAAGGTTTCGGTGCGGGTATTTTTGCTTTCGACCCAGCATTTGAAATTACGGGTAAATACAACGGTAACAGGACATTCAGTACGGCAGCTAATATGTTTGCTCCTCGTCGTATTCGTATCTCTGATGATGGTCGTATCTTCGCAACAGCACAAGATGGTAGTGGTGAGTATCTTTGGGAAGTGAATACTGAAGATTTGAATGATTGGACTACTGTATTCCAAGGTACAAATGATGGTTATACATTGAAAGATGGAAGTGGTAAGTTTGTTGCGGGTACCAATGCTGGTTTCGATGTGCGCGGAGAAGGTGCTAATCTCCAACTTTTGATGCTTTCGGCTTCCTTACCAGGTGCACAAGTGGCTAACTTTAAGTGTCATATATATAATCTTGGTACGGCTTCTACATGGAGTACAGAACCTACAAAAGAGGTTGCAGGTGCTGATTATATGCTTGTTACTAACCAGTCCAATGCGCAGTTTGACAAGGATGGTGGTGTGTGGTATATCCAATATCGTGGCGCGACGACAGAGGCTGAGCCTGGTTTGGTTCATGTCAACACAAGTGGTGTAGAAGACTTTAAATGGCTACGTAATCTAACTCGCAATGCTGGTTTCCGATTCAATAATGACTTTACAAAAGTTGCGATTGCAGATAATGCATTTGTAAACTTCTACAAAGTTAGCAAAGATGGAACAGGCAAACCAGTATTGACATGGGAATCTGGATTTAGTTTGGCAACTCTTGGTAGCAATATCAATGACTTTGCATGGGATTATGCGAATAACTTCTATGCTGTAAGTAATAGCAACGAGTGGGCAGCGGCTTACCGCTTGCCATACGACGGCGAAGTAACTACCCCTGCTGCTTCTCAATATACCTTCCGTGTAGAGTATGAGGTGACCATCGATGAAAATGCAGACAACACGAACGCTCTTACTCCATTTGAGGGTGATGTGGTGACTGCGAATGTTGTTCGCAACTTTGCGCCAAATAGCATTTTGACTCTTACTCTGCCATTCGATATGAGTGCTTCGCAAATTAGTACTTTCTTCGGCAATGCGAAAGTGTACGAATTCTACAATGTTGAAAAATATAATGCAACTGAAGTTCACTTGCAATTCACTCCTGTTACTTCTATCACCGCAGGCAAACCATATATCCTCGTTACCGCTACAAGTGGATACGATGCAGAAGATGGTTTCACTATTGAAGGTGTAGAGATTGATTTGTCATGGTCTCCTGTTACCGAAGATGGAGTATCAATGATTCCTGTATTAGATGCAGGTGACACATTGGATCAAAACAATCAGTACTATCTGTCAGGAGGTGGTTTGTATAACGCAGGAACATACAATATGGCTCTCGTAGGTTTGCGTGCATACTTTGAATCCACTTCATCACTGCCAATCCGAGCTCGCGTGGTATTCCAAGACAACGAAGCCACCTCTATCCCAATGGTAGAAGCACAATCGGAAAACAATGTGCGCAAAGTGATGAAGAATGGTCAACTCATTATCATTCGCGGCGAGCAAAAGTATAATGTACAAGGACAACGAATGGAATAATCCTGAAATCATTGAATAGTTGAATCATTGAATATTGAAGTTATGAAAAAAGTATATCAAACACCAGAGACCAAAGCCGTTCTGCTCTTAAGTACTAATGCTATAATGGCTGGCAGCCCTCCAGTAGGGCCACTTAACTTGTACGATGGAACAGGTGTGCCTGGTTCTATAGACTAATGTTCCATAAGGTAGTTGCAGAAAGCTACCTGCAAATACTAACCCAAACAACCACCTCTGCGAGCGGCAGGGGTGGTTGTTGGTGTCTATTTTACAACAATTTACGTGTTTTTCATAATATTTTACACTTTTTTTTATAAATATCTTGCATATTCATAATTTTTGTTGTAACTTTGTGCGATTTTGGAAAAGTACTCCAATAACACACTTATACCGTAATAATCAAATACCCAGTAATTATGAAAAAACTAACTCTATTATTAGTTGCTATTACAATTAGTTTGTTCTCCGTTGCAACTTATGCAGCCTCCATTGTTGGCGTGGTAAAACGTGCCATTCAATATGGTGAACATGTTGTCGTTCTCACCCACGAAGCTGACGGAACACCCCACATCTACCGAGTAACCAATGGTGAGGCAGTTGCCGTTTCCCTAATAGGTGTGGTAGCCCGCGACCCTAACAATCTGGGTGACTATCTCTCAATCTCAGATATTGCGGTAACCGAAGATGGCAAGTTGGTAGCATGTAATTATATTCGTTGTCAGTATAGTGATGAACAATTAGTAACTGGTTATAAGAGAGGTACCAGCCGATTCTATATTTGGGATGAGATTGCAGGAGATCCTTCTACGTGGTTTACCACTCAAACTACAGGAAATTCAAATGTAGCTGATGTAGGACGTACTTTTGCGCTAAAGGGGACATCTCAGAATGCAGAAATTTTGGTAACTGCTGTGCATAACAACAATCGTGCTGTTCGTATGGATTTGCACAAAGTTGTCGGTGGAGAGTATAAAAGTGATAGTTACTTTACGTTTGGTCTTCATACTACAGCAGCATACTATAAAGAGCCATCACAAGGTGTGCATTTTCAACTAAATGCTTCTGCTACAATAGGTAATTGGTATCTTGAAGGCGAGTTGAGCGAACCATCCGAGTTTGTTGTTCCTGCTGGCAAAGGTGATGCATATTCGGCTTCTGCTGTATTGGCTGAGGGTACTCTCGGCAAGAAATACAATGGTGCTACGTATCTTACCGTTAACGGAAAGCATGTGATGGTGGCTCCATACGCTGATGCCAGTGGCAATGTAGCAGGTGTGAAAGTATTGGATATCACCAACGGTTTAAATGCTGCTGAACTGAAAGAAACTATCAACTTGGCGACTCCTGTAGCTGCTACGGCTGCTGCCACCGCAGTGAAAGCAGATGGCAATATGTTGACCATTACCCTTGTAACCGATGCTACTCTCCATACACTGACGACGACTCCTGATCATCCAGAGGAGATAATAGGTGTGGTAAAACGCGCTATTCAAGTGGGTGAGGATATTATTGTTCTCACGCACGAGGCAGACGGTACACCCCATATCTACCGAGTAACCAATGGTGAGGTATCTATCATTTCGCAAGAAGGCGTTTTAGCGCGCGATCCAGACAATGCTGGCGACTACCTCTCAATCTCGGATATTGCTGTGACAGATGATGGCAAGTTGGTGGCTTGTAATTATATTCGTTGTCAAAATGCAGATGCTCAAGTCGATACTGGTTATAAGAGAGGTACTAACCGTTTCTATATTTGGGATGATTTGACAGGTGGAGCAAGAGAATGGTTTTCTGAGCAATTTGCTGCCAACTCATATCGCGCTGACATGGGTTACACCATGGCATTGAGTGGTTCTTCTACTGCTTGTAATATCCTTGTGACAGGACGTCATTATAATGTAAATGGCGAAGCGGGCGGTGCCGATGGTTCGGTACGTATGAACTATTTTACGATAACCAACGGTATCAAATCAGACCGTATATACCAAGGTAGCACAATCAGTGGCGGAAATGCAACATACTATACCTATACCATGGGTGAAGATTTGCAATTGTCTGCTTCTCCAAAGGGCACTGGGCATTTTATCATGGATGCAGGTAAGATGGTGCCATCGGAGTTCCAAGTCGCTGCTAATGGTAAGGATGTAACAGTCCTCGGTCGTATGGATGCTGCTACTTTGCCTGCTCAATACAATGGTGCAACCTATTTGAGCATTCGAGGTATGCACCTGATGGTGGCTCCATACGCTGACGGAAGCGGTAAGGTCGCAGGTGTGAAAGTATTGGATATTACCAGCGGTTTGGATGCAGCTGAACTGAAAGCCACAGCCGATTTGGATGCTTCTGTAGCAGCCACAGCCACTGCGACGGCAGTACAAGTAGATGGCAACACCCTGACCATTACCCTCATAACCGACGCTACTCTCCACACGCTGACTACTACCATTGAGATTCCAGAGGAGATAGTTGGTGTGGTGAAACGCGCTATTCAATTGGGTGAGGATATTATCGTTCTCACGCACGAGGCAGACGGTACACCTCATATCTACCGCGTGACCAATGGTGTGGCTACAGCCATTTCGCAAAAAAATGTTGTAGCGCGCGATCCTGACAATGCTGGCGACTACCTCTCTATTTCAGACATTGCTATTACAGATGACGGCAAGTTGGTGGCTTGTAACAAGGTTGTGTGTCAGAATGAAGATGAAAATGTAGATGCTGGTTATAAGCGTGGTACAACGCGCATTTACAAGTGGGATGATTTGGCTGGCAATCCCACAGTATGGTTCACCTCCCAACTCTCATCTTCGTGGTTCAGGTCTATCCAAGGTCATACGATGGCTATCAAGGGAACTTCTACCAATGCTTATATATTCATAACGGGTGTAACCGCTAATACAACAGATAATGGATTCCGTTATACACTCTTTACGATAAAAGATGGTGCACACTCAGCATCTTTTGGGGCGCGAGAGGATAATTACACAACCGATATTATTGGTCAAAATTATGAGTTGAATGCATCTCCATTTGGTGAAACTAATTATTTTGTAGATGGCAATTTAGTGGAACCATTTGAAATTTTTATTCCTGATCTATCACAGTCCAATAAAGACGTAGCAGAGGGTACAAAACTGGCAGCAGGTACTCTTGGCAAGACATACAACGGCGTGACTTATCTCACCGTCAACGGCAAACACCTGATGGTGGCTCCATACGCAGATGTTAGTGGTAAGGTGGGAGGCGTACGCGTGATGGATATTACCAATGGTTTGGGTGCTGCTAAATGGTTGAAGAATGGTGTGTTGACAACTCCTGTAGCTGCTACCGCTGCTGCCACAGCAGTAAAAGCCGATGGTAATACGCTGACCGTCACACTGATAACCGATGCTACGTTGCATACATTTACTATCACATTGGATGAGGCTCCAAGTGCAACAGCATTGAACCCATACGCATACAATCTGAGTGCCACATGGGATGTAGCTGCTAAGACATTCACTACCCACTACACATTGAATGCAGATGCCAAAGAAGTATATATTACCCTCAGCGATGGCGATGTGGAATACATCAGAAAACAAAGTACTGGTATTACGCGTGGTGCGCATACGTATGCTATAACTTTGACGGACGGCGAGTTGGCTCAATTGCCATCAAATAAAGCGCTCACATGGAATGTGATTGCCGTATCTGACAAGCGAACAGAGGTAGCCGAGTGCGCAACGAATTATGAATTGCTTTACCCTACATCTATCGATATTGATAATAACCCAGCGAACAAAACCTTTGGTAGAATCCTTGTAACAGAAAGCCGTCATAGTGTGAAACACACAGATGGTTACTTGAGTACTGGCTATGGCGCAGGTATCTACGCGTTTAATCCAGACTTCACTCCTGCAGCTAATGGTACAGACCCTGGCTACAATGGTGGTAATACCTTTACCGAAAAGCGTGCAGATAATAATGGTGCAGATGCATATGCACCTTACCGTGTGCGTATATCCGATGACGGTCGTATCTTCGTGACGTCGCTCAACACCAATGGCGATGTGCTTTGGGAAGTAAATCCAGATAATATGAATACCTGGACTAAGGTGTTTACTGGTCTAACACAAGATGAGAAAAAAGACCTTTATAATGGTTCTACCTTCGTAGCTGGTCCTAACGCGGGCTTTGATGTGCGTGGTTCAGGTGCAGACTTGCAACTTTTGATGCTGTCTGCCAATACGGATACATACGGTTTTAATTATCAGGGATTTAGAGTGTCAGAATATAACCTTGGTACAGCAACAACATGGAATGCTGCTCCATCGAAAGCATTCCCACATGATAATACAGGTCCTGGTAAAAGCTATTTTCTTGCAGCTACAAACGCACAAGTACAATATGATAAAGATGGTGGCGTTTGGTATGTACAAAATCGATCAGAAACAACTGAAAAATGTCCTGGTTTGGTACACTTTACTGCTGAGGGCGTAGAAGACTACAAAGAACTCCGAGATAATACCAATAATGCAGGTTTTCGTTTCAATAGCGACTTTACCAAAGTGGTGATTGCAGGTGGAACTAATGCAGTGCTATATAGCGTAAGCAAGGATGCTGATGGCAAACCCGTTTTAACCGAAGAAAAAACCATCAGTATAAGTACTGTGGGTCGTTCACAAAACGATTTTGCATGGGATTATGCCAATAACCTGTATGTGGTAGGTGACGTTAATCATAAACTGGTTGCATACGCTATGCCATATAGCGGTGAGGTGACAACACCTGGTGCAAGTCAACATATCTTCCGCGTGGTAGAAGAGGTGATTGTAGATGAAAATGCTAACAATACGACCGCTCTCACTCCATTCGAGGGTAAAGAGGTGACAGCCAAGGTAGTTCGCAACTTTGCGCCAAATAGCATTTTGACTCTTACTCTGCCATTCGATATGGGTGCCACACAAATACAAGCTGTGTTTGGTGATGCGACAGTGTATGAGTTCAATAGTGTAGGAGAAGATGAAAATGGCATGTTCTACTTGCAATTTGATCCAACAACAACCATCAAAGCGGGTACACCATATATCATAGAATTGCTAGATGATGATTATGATGCAAAAGATGGTTTCACTATTGAAAATGTGATTATTAACACAACCCAAAATCCTGTTACAATTGGTGCTATCACTATGCAACCAATACTGGATGGCGGAGGTAGATTGACTCAAGCAAGTGAGTATTGGTTGGCATCTGACAAGCATATTTATAGCGCAGGTAATCATCCTACTGCATTGCTTGGTTTGCGTGCATACTTTATTAATAGTACAGGAAGACCAATCCGTGCACGCGTAGTTTGTGGCGAAAATGAAGCTACTTCTACTCCAACAGTGGTAGCACCTGAAAACAATGTGCGCAAAGTGATGAAGGATGGACAAATAATCATTATCCGTGGTGAGAAACAATACAATATCCAAGGACAAGTAATCGAATAAGATAAACTCGACCACCTTAGGCTACTGACTATACTTTAGTAGCCAAGCGGTCACAAAGAAAAGTTATGAATATGAAAAAAGTATATATTGCACCTCACTCCGAGATTGTGAGTTTTCGTACTGCAAAAGATATAATGCAGAATAATAAGGGATTTTTGGACATCTATCCTGGAGTATCAACAGGTAGCCCAACAGGCGGTATGCAATAATCTCTCCGTACATCACTATCAAACCAACAACCACCATTGCAACACTGCAACGGTGGTTGTTGGTGTCTGTATAAATAATGATTTTTTACAATCGTAACAGCTGTTACCGTAATGTACGTTACGATTCCGCTGCATGGATTATAATTAAAATTTATCTCAATGTTTCTACAAAAGTGCGTAGCGGAATAGACAAGAATTCTTCTAATGAAAATCCACCAGTATAAATCTTCAATTTTCCACTGACTCAAGCACGCTGACAATAAATAAAAACGCTCTTTCCTCTTTCTTTTTGAAAAAACGATACCATTATTCCTCTTCCTTTTTGAAAAAATTTGCATGTTGTTATCCAGATACACCTATGACATTGTATGCACTATCCAATGTGCTTAGGGATTATACCGAAAAATAAACACTTCGGCATGCTGCTGGGCACAGCTGGATACGAAGCTGTGCTGTACTATCTAACCAAACAACCACCATTGCAACACTGCAACGGTGGTTGTTGTTATTTATACCAAAGGGACTAAAGCTCGCGAAAGTAGCAGCAAAGTATCGTAAGATTATGGAGTGGTAACGGAATGGTAACGGGAAAAGCTGCTATCTGACCTTGACCCCACGTTAATGAAGGTATTCTGGTGGCTAATTAAATAAATCGTCAAGAGTAATATTATCTTGTACAATCCCTGCATATTCATTCTGCTTTATACCAAAAGAAGTAATAAAAACAAGATGTGGTATTTTGCGTTTTGGTAGTTGTTCTGACAATAGTTGCAAACGCTCACGTAGCGTTAAATCATAACTCTTGTCAATGGTGAATTGAGTATTTGAGAATTTCATTTCACATAGGTCAACAACGTTATCTGCACGATCAATAACCATATCTATTTGCGAACCTTTAGTGGTAGTAGCTGTTCCTTGTAAAGTCCATTTTGAAATGGTTGTACTTACTTGAGGTATTCCTAAAGCATCTTTGATTTGAGGAACATGATTAAAACAAAGTTCTTCAAAGGCATTTCCTCTCCAAGCATTGGTTTGAGCTGATGTAGCATTTTGCTGCCAAAAATCAGTTTGTTGATTTTTTCTCTCCATAAATGTCAAATAGAAACGGCAGAAAGGATCAATCAATTTGTAGCGTTCTTGCCATTTATTAGCAGTGAAAGAGGTATAAGGAAGCAAAAAATCACTCATCACAAGATTCTTAAGAATAGTAGAGAAAGTGCCACCATCTTTCTTCTTGAGTTTCTCCAACAGTTCTTTGCGCGTAAGTCCCAAATGTGTTTTACCTATTAACCGTATGACTTTTATATATTCATCAGCATTACTAAATAGTGATGCAAACAAACGTTCAAACTCCTGTTTAAGTGGAGCTTGATCTGCAAAGAAAACAGAATCTACAGCCTGTGGTAAACTCTGCTTAGGCTGAACAAAATTGATATATTGTGGAATACCTCCAGCAATCATATAGAATTGAGCTATATCAAAACGACTCCATTTGATACCATTCTCAAGCAACAACTGCTCTGTTTCATATAGTGTGAATGGCTGAACCTTTATCTCGCGCGTGATGCGATTATATAAACCACCTTTGTTGTTTATAAGCGTTTGTTTCATCCAAGAAGTAGCTGAGCCACAAACAATAAGCATAAGATCTTCCTGGCGCGCCCCCCACCCATTCCAGAAATGTTCAAAAGCGGTCATAAAACTTGAACGAGGAGTATCTAACCATGGCATCTCATCGATAAAAACAACTTGCCGTTTTCCGTCTCTCTTCTGTATTAGCAATGACTTTAGCAATTCGAATGCATCCAACCAATTTTGAGGTTGAGGAATAGTTATATCCAAACCAAATGAACGTAAGGTAATATAGAAAGCATGAAGTTGTTCGTATAAGATACTCTTCGTATCTTGTTGAATCGGAGACAATCCAGTATGATAAAAAGCAAAACGTGATTGAAACAATTCGCTCACAAGATATGTTTTTCCTACACGTCTACGACCATATACAACAACAAATTCTGAGCGTTTACTCTCATACAACTGCTCCAAAAGAGCAATTTCATTTTCTCTACCCTTGATTTTCATAAAAGTAAGATTCTTAATTTGGCTGCAAAGGTACAAAAAATATTCAAATCCGCCAAATAAAAACCGCTTATTCAGCGGATTTATATACTTTTTACCCAAATTCCGCTGGATTAACTACGCTTATTCAGCGGATTTAGACACTTTTTACCCAAATTCCGCTGGATTAACTGCGCTTATTCAGCGGATTTAGACACTTTTCACCCAAATTCCGCTGGATTTAGAAGTCAAAGCGGGCATTTTTTGAAGACAATTATAGATAATCAAAAAGACAATTATAAACAATGCACGAATGTGCTTGTGGGAGTGATTTTATAATCGAAAGGAGGTTTCGTAGGCTTTGTGCATTTGGTTGTAAAAATCACTGCGCGGGAGATTGACCCACCACAGAAGAGCACAGATGAACACAAAACTCAAAACACATCTATTGGTGGACAAAACAAAAAACAATAATTTTGCGGTTTTTGAAGCAAGGGCTTGCGTATATCAGGGATTTTTAGTACCTTTGTGGCGGAAATAATATTTATCTGTCAATCACTCAATACTGAGACCATAGGTAAACTTCAAAAAAAACACAATAATGGCAGCAAACTTAGTCACCATCTATTGCAAGAACAACAAACAGTTTGTTCAAATCCCTTGTGGTACCTCTATCAAGGAGCTATACGACCAACTGCGTCCTACACTCGACATCCGCTACCCTATCATAGCCGCACGAGTGAACTACAAAGTGCAAAACCTCAACTTCTTGATATATAAACCCAAAGACATCGAATTTATCGATGCGACCAGCGAAAGCGGTGCACGCTGCTATATCCGTACATTGAGCATGGTGATGGCTTGCGCCGTGCGCGAACTATGGTCCGACTGCGACCTGCGCATAGAACACCCCATCAGCAAAGGATTCTACTGCACCATACGCGAATCAAGAGATACAGCAAAAACGATCACCCCAGCAATAGTAGAACAACTCAAAGAACGCATGCAAGCCATCATTGCGGAAGATCGACCCATCATCACCGAAGAGAGACAAACAAAAGAAGTAATACGCCTATTCGGCGAACGCAACGAAGGCGAAGTGACACTATTCGAAACATTAGGCAACCCCTACTGCCGATACTACCGCATGGGCGACTATATAGACTACTACACCGGCGCACTAATGCCATCTACAGGATACATCAACCTGTTTGACGTGGAAATGTATCACGACAATATCCTACTACGTATCCCCTGTCGTCGCGACCCAAACAAACTGGAAGAGAAATGTGTGCAAAACAAACGATTCGAGATATTCAAAGAATATAGAGGGTGGAACAAACTGATACACATCAGCAATGTCGGCGAATTTAACAAAGCTTGCAAAAACCAAAAGAGCTTTGAGATGATCAAACTCTCAGAGGCATTGCACGAAAAGAAAGTGGCACAAATAGCCGACCAAATAGCACATCGAGAAAGTGGAATACCAAAATTCGTACTTATCTCAGGTCCTAGTTCGTCTGGCAAAACGACATTCTCCAAACGTCTGACCATACAACTGATGGTCAATGGTATTCGCCCTGTGGTCATCTCCATGGACAACTACTTCGTCAACCGCGAAGATACACCACGCGATGAGAATGGCGAATGGGATTTTGAGAACCTACATACGCTGGACTTACCACTATTCCGCCAACAACTGGCTGACCTATCAGAAGGAAAAACCGTGTCGCTGCCATTCTACAACTTTGAGACAGGCAAACGCGAGTACCGAGGTGATATGCTTCGACTGGAACAAGACACAGTCGTTATCCTGGAAGGACTGCATGCGCTGAACCCAGAGCTGATACCGAATATCCCACGCGAAACGACATTCAAGATTTACGTGAGTTCGCTCACAACCGTCAATTTGGACAACCACAACTGGATACCTACGAGCGATGTGCGTCTGATTCGTCGTATCGTGCGCGACTACCGCTATCGCGGATACTCCGCGCGGGAGACAATTGCGCGACTCGACAGCGTACAACGCGGCGAAGAAAGATGGATAGCACCATTCCAAGAAGAAGCCGATGTGATGTTCAACTCAGCACTGCTCTTCGAACTCGCCGTACTAAAACGACACGCAGAACCAATCTTAGATGAAGTGCCCAAATACTGCGACGAATACACCACAGCACATAGACTGAAGAAGTACCTAAGCTACTTTGAGTCAATCCCAGAACGCGAGATACCACCTACATCGTTCTTGCGCGAGTTCGTGGGAGGTAGTTCGTTTAGGTATTAGGAGATGGGCTATAGGTTATGGACTATAGCGAGAGTTTAAAGACAAAGATATGAAAAAAGGAATATTAATACTAAGCATGATATGGTGGCTCGGAGCTGTGGGAGTGGCTCAAGAGCCAATGGAGCAAGCAGAACAAGCAGGTACTATAGAAGCTATAAGCACTATAGATTCGCTAAGCGTGCCACTGATAATAGAAGATATGGCACACGCAGTAGTGCATCAGGATTCATTGGTGACACAACTCATGCGTGACAAACGATTAGGCTATACCCGCGGAGAACAAGTAATAGACGGCTTCAGAGTCCAAATATACGCCTCGAACGCACAGCAAAAAGCCAAACAAGAGGCTTTTGAACTACACCAACGCATCGAAACGCAGATAGATGTGCCCGTCTATACACTATCTGAACCTCCGTTCTGGAAAGTGAGAATAGGCAACTTCCTTAACCGCGAAGAGGCAAACACCTACAAAGCTACCCTATTGGAACTATTCCCAGAATTGACAGGCAGCACCTATATAGTACCCGATAAGATAATTATAATACGATGACTGATATATTCGTTCCTAATCCAGAGACTACAGAAGCCATAGCTCCGCACGTAGTGGAACTGCTACAGCATATAGGCGAAGACCCAGAGCGCGAAGGTCTGCAATGCACACCCGAACGCGTGGGCAAAGCTATGCAATTTCTCACTCAAGGCTATCAGCAAGACCCCGAAGCAATCCTGCGCTCGGCACTATTTGAAGAAGATTATCGCCAAATGGTAGTGGTGAAAGATATACCCTTCTACTCCCTATGCGAGCACCATCTGCTGCCTTTCTTTGGCAAAGCGCATGTAGCATACATTCCCAATGGCAAAATCACAGGACTGAGCAAAGTGGCGCGTGTGGTGGACGTCTTCGCCCGCCGACTGCAAGTGCAAGAACGCATGACAACACAAATCAAAGAGTGTATTCAGAACACGCTGAACCCCTTGGGCGTAATGGTAGTGATAGAAGCACAACACCTATGCATGCAAATGCGCGGAGTACAGAAATCAGGTGCAGTAACCACCACCAGCGACTTCACAGGCGCATTCAATCGCCCAGAAACACGCGAAGAGTTTATGAACCTTATTCGCGGATAAACAAACCGATTAGTTCATTACCATTATTTTTACCGTACTATGGGCAGCACCATCTTGGGTGTTGCATAGTGCCGTATATATACCCGATGCTACTCTGCTGCCCTGCGCGTTGGTCATATCCCAAACCGCTTCTCCACCATTGCTTGGGATATTAGCGACAAGATTGCCATTGGCATCTACGATACGTACTTGGGTATTTAACATCAATCCTCGTATGGTGATTAATCCTTTGTAGTTTGGGTGCACAGGATTAGGATAGGCGTAGATTTCGTTAAAATCAGTAGCGGGTTCGATAGCATCACTCATATAGGATACCAATCCCTGACCTGTACCGAAGAATACTTCACCAGTAGATTCTTGAATAGCAATTGACAAGACATTGTTACTCGGAAGCGGAGAATTTTCGGAAGTGAAATGCTCTATTGTTTCTTCGCCGTTAGGTGATAGTAAAAACACACCGGAAGATGCCGTTCCTATCCATTTGCGATTACCACCGTCCACCACAATGCTATTGATTTGTTCGTTTTCGAGCAAATAATCTCCTAATTGTGTACCATCATTGCGACCAATGATTACTCGTTCGCATCGGTTAGAAGTGGTAAAATCTATTGTGGCAGGAATCAGAAAGAGTCCCTTATTAGTACCTACCCACATGGTGTTATCACGGTCTTGGGTCATGCAATAGATACTCTCGGGCGCGACAGGTTTGCCATTTTGGTCATACCATTCGGATTTATAAATAACCTTGTCGTCTATAGGATTGAGAGGAGTACCATTGTCTTGTAGCAGGAGTAATCCCGCGGCAATTCCGTTGTTTGCACGACAAATAGGAATCCATTTCCACTGTGTATTTCTTTTATCCACCATGATTTCTCCAGGCGTGTACAATTGAATGCGACCGCTGTTGCTCTCCAGATTGTATGCAGCCAAAGTGTTGCCATTTGCATCCATGATGTGTAGATTCTTATCAACTTCGGTGTTTATCACCCATAAGTAACCTTGCTCATCAAACATAGCCCCATCGGTGCGAACATAGAATCCCGCACGAAGAGGGTTGTTGGGTGCTGCCGATTTCAACTGGCTATTGGTATGATTGTGGAGTTTGACTACCGTAGTATCGTGCATCTCCAATAAGCCCAATCCATAACTGGTGACAAAATAGTGGTCAGGATCCTTGGGGTCTTGTGCCACATTCATCAGGTCTAAGATGGTTGTACCAGTAGCCTCATTGAGTTGAGCGTTGGAGATGTTTGTCCAGCTGCCATTCTCGTAGTACATAATATCGCCTGGTGTATTATTTTGAGTCGCCCATCTGCCACCAGGTACGATATACAGGCGGTCGCCAAAGAAGCGCATACGGTAGGCAATATTATTGATAGGTCCATCAGGTAGAAACGTTTGTCTATCGCTTCCTCTCATCAGTCCATATTTATCTAGCGCAAACCAAAGGGAATTGCCGTCTGACTGAATATCTGATATAATTCCCATTTCTTGCCATTGCAGTGATAAATCTGTGCCAACAATTGCTACACCATCTTTGTCTTTAGGCAAGATAAAAAGTTCCTGATTGGTTTGACAAAGGTCTTTTGCAGCGAATGTTGTGCTATGTTTGTGCCATTGCCCCCCGTTGCGCGACCATAATACGGCATCGCGGATAATGTATAATTGTTCTTCGTGCGCACACAGAGCCGTCACTTCTTTGCCATTGGGTAGTGATTGTGTCTGCCAATAGGCATAGTCTGAAAGTGGATCTGATAGCGCTGCGGAATACAGGTGCTGGGGTGAAACGGCGTAGATACTATCACCTAAAATGGTGATGTCCTTGATGTTCACCTCCGAGGCATCTTTACCAATAATGTAGGTATCTTTAATCTCTCGTTTTTTCATGTCCAGTACGAGAATACCAAAGCCCATAGCGAGGTAGGCGGTGTTTTCGTGCATACAGATGTTATTCACGATCTTGGAGAAATTGGCTTGTTTGAGGTACAAGTCGGGGATATTCTCTATCTCGTCTTTGGCATTGATGACATCCAACTGTCCATTTTCATAGCATACTAAGAGCAAGTTGAGCGCAGGATTGTACCCGATAGTGGATATGACCGCACCGTTTAAGCCTGTCAAGCGGCTGTAATAGGAAAGTTCCTCAGACCGTTTGTCCACGGCAAAGAGCGAATGGTTGGATAGGGCAAACACTTTTTCCTTCATCACTGCCACTTCATCTATGATAGAATAAGCTGAGTGAGCGCGCCATAGGTGCATATTGCCGTACGTCCAATTCTCTTCGGATGTGTCGATATGCTTAATAGCGAATAGGCTTGACGTTGCTAAGATGAATAAATGGAGTAATAATAACTTTTTCATAGCAATACTTTATTTAATGTTCGCGCGTAGCGCATGCAATGCGCGTGCGCGATGACTGATTGCATTTTTCTCTTCGGCACTGAGCATGGCAAAGGTGCAGTCGTGTCCCTCTGGGATAAAGAGTGAGTCGTATCCAAAACCTTGATTGCCACTCTCCGCCGTGGCTATCTGCCCCTTGACTATACCCTCCACTTGTAAATCCTGCTCGTGGCTGAGAAGGGTGATAACGGTGCGGAACTGCGCCGTGCGGTTACTGTTATTAGACAACAATTGCAGGGCCTTGGCTCTGTTGTTAGCATCATTGGATGGTTCGCCAGCCCAACGTGCCGAATAAACACCTGGTGCCCCGCCTAGCGCCTCTATCTCCAAACCCGTGTCATCTGCAAAAACGCCATTGTATTCCGTATCTAAATGATGAAGAGTGAGCCATTGCCAGACGGTCATAGCCTTGAGACGAGAGTTCTCTTCCAGCGTTTGGCCAGTCTCATCTATTTCTTGGAGAAAGCCGACATCACGAAGACTGACTACCTCTACATGTGAGAGGATATGACGAACTTCTGCCAACTTATGAGCATTATTAGAGGCAAATACGAGTTTCATGTTTTGAATTTTCAAATCTTGCGTGCAAAATTACTATTTTTTATGCAAATATCAAAATTATTTGCTCTTGATTTGGTATATTCCATCTTTTTTTTGTACTTTTGCAGCCGATACAGAGTTATATGTTTCATTTTTAATCGTAAATAAGATATGAAAAAGACAAAAATGTTGTTGGTAGCGATGGTATTATTCGCTACTCAAGTGATGGCTCAAACTCCTATTTTGGGCGAGTGGATTACGGTAGATGATGCCAGTGGCGAACAGAAGTCCGTAGTGCGTATTTATCAAGCAGAAAATGGCAAGTATTACGGTACAATTATCGAGCTCTTTGGCGAAGATGGTGCTACTGCTGTTTGTGAAGCATGTGAAGGTGAGGATCACAACCAACCTATTGTGGGTTTGACTATTATCCGTGATATGCAGTTGGAAAAAGGTGAGTTGCGCGGTGGAAAAGTGCTCGATCCAGATAATGGTAAGTTCTATTACGCTAAGGTGTATCTGAAGGATGGCAAACTCATCTTGCGCGGTTCGCTGGACAAAGCGGGTCTGCTGGGCAGAAGCCAAACATGGTTGCCTAAGCAATAATAGCAATTGATTGTTGCATAAAAAAATGACTGCTAATTGGCAGTCATTTTTTGTTGGTATATATTGTTCTAATTTATGCCTCTATAACTTGAGCAATAGATTTGGCTATCTCGGTCATCTCTTCTGCAGGTAGAGTCATCTTAGGATTAGCAAAGGACATATCCCCCTCTTTGCTGATTGGTATGAGGTGCATGTGAACATGAGGCACTTCCAGTCCTATCACTGCTACGCCTACGCGTTTGCACTCCACAGCACCCTTGATGCCACGAGCCACTTGCTTGGAGAAGACCAACATCTCGCTGAGCAGGTCATCGTCGAGGTCAAATATATAATCTGCTTCTGGCTCCGCCAACTTAGGTACAATCAGGGTATGTCCTTTTTGGAGCGGATTGATGTCCAAGAAAGCATAAAAATGCTCATTCTCAGCTACTTTGTAACTGGGAATCTCGCCATTGATAATACGGGTGAAGATAGTCATGGTGATGTACTATTTGACAATTTACTATTTACAAATTTAGATACTGATTTCCAATATCTTGAATTGCAGTTTACCAGCTGGTACAACTACCTCAGCGGTGTCGCCTACTTTTTTGCCCAACAGACCTTTGGCGATAGGCGTAGTGGTAGCTATTTTTCCCTCAAGGATATTGGCTTCTCCTTCGGTGACCAGTTGATATACTTTCTCTTGACCTGTTTTCAGGTTTTGTACACGTACTTTGGTCAAGATTTGCACCTCGTCGGTGTTGATGTCTGTCTCGTCGATGATACGAGCGTCCATGATTTTAGCTTTGAGCATAGCGATACGGCTCTCCAAGACACCTTGTTCCTCCTTGGCTGCATCGTATTCTGCGTTCTCGCTCAAATCGCCTTTCTCGCGTGCCTCTGCAATAGCCGCGATTACGCGTGGGCGCTCCACGCTTTCCAAATGTTGAAGTTCCTCTTTCAGTTTTTGAAGACCTCCTGCGGTTACATAATTAGTTGCCATATTGTTATTTAGTATTTACGATTAAAAATTTCGCTCGCAATAAATGCTTTGCGAGCTTCTTCTACATCGGTCAAGTCCACATCCTGAGGATGGGTGTTGTTCGTTAATTCGTTCATATCTCTTTAGGTCGCTTCTATGAATTGATTTATAATGATATAAAGATTAGACCAAAAAAAATAATGAAAACAATACTTCTGTTTTTGCGTAGTTTTAAGAAACAACGAGAAACTTCCCAGCCTCTCGTTGCCATTAAACCTAAACCTTAACTATGAAAATTTATTGTTTTCGAGTGCAAAAGTACTGCTTTTTTTTTAATCATGCAAATTTTTTATGAAAAAAAAGCGTTTTTTTCGTAATAAATGTATTATTTTACGATTTTTCCTTTTAAAGTGGCTGCTGAAGCCTCCAAAATTTCTACTTTTACCAACTCTCCTATGCTTCTGCCTTCGCGTGGGAAAACAACCGTTTTGTACTGACTAGTGCGTCCGTACATATCATCATGGCTACGTTTGGAAAATCCCTCTACCAGCACCTCTACTACCTTACCCACTTCGCGTAGATTGGATTCCAAGGACAGTTGTGTCTGCAGCGAAATGATCTCATTCAGTCGGCGTACTTTCTCCTCCTCGCTAATATTGTCGGGGAGATGCTTCTGAGCATGCGTACCTGGACGTTCGCTATACTTAAACATAAAAGCAGAGTCAAATCCTACCTCGCGCATGAGAGAAAGGGTCTCACGGTGTTCTTCCTCCGTCTCGCTATGGAAGCCACAAAAGACGTCTGTGCTAATAGCAGCGTCAGGCAATATACGACGAATAGCAGCTATGCGCTCCAAGTACCACTCGCGGGTATATTTGCGGTTCATGAGTTTCAAGATGCGGTTAGAACCACTCTGTACAGGCAGGTGAATGAACTTGCAGAGATTGTCATATTGAGCTATCACCTCCAGCGTCTTGTCAGACATATCCTTAGGATGTGAGGTGGTGAAACGAATACGCATATTGGGTACCAACTCGGCTATGATACGGAGCAGAGTGGAGAAGTCGATAAGCTCGGTCTCGCCTTGCTCATTGGTATGCTCATAGCGATAGGAGTTGACATTTTGTCCCAGAAGTGTCACCTCTTTGTAGCCCTTTTGTTGCAGATCAAGCACCTCATTCTTGATACTCTCCACGTCGCGACTGCGTTCGCGACCGCGGGTGTAAGGCACTACGCAATAGGAGCAGAAATTATTGCAACCGCGCATGATACTCACAAAACCCGATATTTGTTTACCAATACGTGCGGGCATCACTTCTCGGTAAGTCTCAGTGGTACTGAGTTGAATATTCACCGCAGGCAATCCTTGTTGGCATTGAGCGAGGAGGTTAGGTATGTCCATATAGGCATCGGGACCTGCTACAAAGTCCACCCCGTAATCTCGCACCAACTCTTCACCCATGCGCTCTGCCATACAGCCAATGACTCCGATGAGTTTGTGATCCTTTTTTCTATTTCGTCCTCCACGCAACTCCTGCAAGCGGTGTTGCACTTTTTGTTCTGCGTTCTCGCGAATGGAACAAGTATTGAGGATAATAATGTCAGCTTCTGCTATATTGTCGGTGAGTTGTGCATCTGTCATTTGCACAATCGCTGCTACTACCTCGCTATCTGCCACATTCATCTGGCAACCGTATGTCTCAATATAAAACTGTTTCATGTTTTGTCTGATGTAGCATTTCCGATGCTTACTAATCAATTTTCGCTGCAAAATTACTACTTTTTTTGCATATATGCAACCTTTAGACAGATTTTTTATGGGATATTTTCTCGTTTTTTTTGCATAAATGAGAAAATTTTTGTACCTTTGCCTGCTATTTAACAAATTGCTGTGTATTATCAACAAGATAGAAACAATATATCACCATGAATATCGCACAACTCAATCCATCACAATTATCGGCTGTAACGTACAACGATGGCCCTCAATTAGTCATAGCAGGAGCTGGCTCTGGTAAAACTCGCGTGCTGACATACAAAGTAGCATATCTGCTCGAACAAGGTGTTCCCGCAGGACATATCCTTGCGCTCACCTTCACCAACAAAGCTGCTCGCGAGATGCGCAACCGCATCAACCTACTCGTGGGAGAAGAGCTAGCTCGATACCTGTGGATGGGCACCTTCCACTCCATCTTCGCGCGCATACTGCGCCAAGAAGCAGAAGTATTGGGGTACACACGCGATTATTCCATCTATGATACTACCGACTCTAAGTCTGTCATCAAGCAGATTATCAAAGACTTCAATCTGGACGAAAAGATATACAAACCCAGCGTAGTCCATGCACGTATATCCATGGCCAAGAATAACCTGCAGTCGCCTAACCAGTATGCTGCCGACCGCGAATACCTCATGCGCGACCGCTTTGAAAAGATGAACGATATGTCACGCATTTACGCCGAATATAACCGCCGCGTGAAAGCTGCCAACGCTATGGATTTTGATGATATATTAGTCAATACCCAAACCCTACTACAGAAGTTTCCCGAAGTGACAGAGAAGTATCAGGAGTTATTCCAATACATACTTGTGGACGAGTACCAAGACACCAACCGCGCACAATACATGATTATCAAGCGTTTGGCAGAGGCACATCAGCATATATGCGTAGTAGGCGATGATGCACAGTCCATCTACTCCTTCCGCGGAGCAGACATCAGCAATATCCTCAACTTCCAGAAGGACTACCCCGACGCACAACTGTGCAAGCTGGAGCAGAACTACCGCAGCACACAGACCATCGTGCAAGCTGCCAATTCGCTCATTCGTCACAACAAAGGTCAGATACGCAAGGATGTCTATTCAGAACTGAAAATAGGTGAGCGTATCGCTCTATCAACCTATATGAGCGACCGTGATGAGGCCAAAGGTGTTGCTTCGCAAATCCGCTTACTGAGCAAACGCTCGGAGAAGTTCACCTATGACGATATAGCCGTCATGTACCGCACCAATGCGCAGTCGCGCGTGATAGAAGATGAATTGCGTCAAGCAGGCATACCATACCGCATCTACGGCGGTACCAGTTTCTATCAACGCAAGGAAATCAAAGACGCCTTGGCATACTTGCGCCTTATCACCAACCGAGATGATAATGAAGCTTTCTTGCGCGTGGTCAACTACCCTACTCGTGGCATCGGCGACACTACCGTGGGAAGACTACAAGAAGCTGCACGCAAGAACAAAGTATCACTCATGGCAGTGGCTATCGCCCCTGAAACAATGACCAATGACCTCTCTGCTGCTGCACAAAACAAAGTCAAAGAATTTGCGCAAATGATAGAGCAGTTTGCCGTAGATATGGGTAAGAAAGATGCATATATCTTCGCACAAGACGTGTTGACTGCTACAGGTATTCTGCGCGAGGCGAAGGCCGACACAACACAAGAAGGCATAGCACGCTACGAGAACCTGCAAGAGATGCTAACGAGTATTCATGAGTTCTGCGAACAGCGCCAGCAGGATGGTATAGACTTTACCCCTATAGCCGACTTCTTGGCAGAGGTGAGTCTGCTCACTGATCAGGATGAAAACTTAGACGATACACAAGCACGTGTGACCCTGCTCACTATACATGCTGCCAAAGGATTGGAGTTCCGCCACACGATTATCGTTGGACTGGAGGAGAACCTCTTCCCATCGGCATTCAGCCAAACACAGCGCGAGATAGAAGAGGAGAGACGACTGCTATATGTGGCCATCACACGCAGTATGGAGCATTGCCATCTGATGAATGCCAAACAGCGTTTCCGCAACGGACAAGTGACCTTCACTACCCCATCACGATTCCTGAAGGAGATAGATAAACAATTTGTATTGAACACCGAATCAGCAGCCACTTCGCGCCCTGCACATATAACTACAAGTGCATCCTCGCTGAGCATGTCACACCTCACTCCTACAACAGGTGCCAAAGAGAAAAGCAAAAAGAAAGCGATTCGCTCCGAATGGGCAAAAGATGATCGCGTGATGCACCGCGTGTTCGGCAAAGGAACTGTACTGGAAGTCTATCGCGAAAATGACAACGAGAAAATAGATATTCTATTTGACGAAGTAGGTAAGAAAACATTGCTCCTTACATACGCGAAATTAGAGAAAACAGAATAATAAAAAGAGAGTGTGTCTGCATTTTGACACACTCTTTTTTATCTATTTTCTATGTTTCCTTTACCTCTCCAGCCAGCGTAACCGTTACCACCCCGTTACCACCTCGTTACTGCCGTGTAGTTTCCCGGCAGACTGACCACTGTTTTACCTTAATCTAAGTTTATGACTCTTTGTTTGTCTTAATCAAGCACACCATACCTACAAACGTGAGCAGGGCGTTGAGAATCAAGCGCTCGTGCGAGAAGACGTATCCGTTGAACCACACAGCAGAGTTCACGTCTATCACCCATGTGATAACAGGCGCTAAAATCACCACCAGCGGTATCCAACAGTCGCGTACCTGACGCTTGGTGAAAATACCAAAACAGAACATTCCCAATAGTGGTCCGTAGGTATAACTTGCCACCTTATACACCGTCTGAATGACAGAGTCATTGTTCAAAATGTGGATAACATATATACATGCTGCCATCAATACAGCCATTCCTATATGCACCCAAGTGCGGATTTGTGTGAGATTAGTATCCTTCTCTTTATTGAGAATATCCACCGTAAATGACGTAGTGAGTGCGGTTAGCGCACTACCCGCAGCCGAATATGCCGCAGCGATAAAACCGATAATAAACAGCACACCCACGACCACAGGGAAATAGTTACCTGTTGCCAAGAATGGGAATACATCATCACCCTTGAGTTGTGCCACCTCGGTCACTCCCGTTTGGTTAGCGTAGGAGTAGAGCAAGAATCCAAGGAAAAGGAAGAGCCCAATCACCACAATCTGCATGAGTGCACCCACAATGAGGTTCTTCTGACTCTCACGAGGATTCTTACACGATAGCGTACGCTGCATGAGGTCTTGGTCAAGACCAGTAGTTGCTATCACAAGGAAAATACCCGCGAGGAACTGTTTCCAAAAATAAGTTCCCTCTTTAGGATTATCCAAGAAGAAAACGCGAGTCATGCTGCTGCTGGTCCAACCGTCAATATTCACCCCTGCACGCAACACAAAGTAGATACATAGTGCCACAGAGAGGATAAGGCAGCAGGTCTTGAGCAAGTCCGTCCAAATAAGTGACTTCACACCTCCCTTGAACGTACAGAGATAGACGATCATCACCGTGAAGATAGCATTAACCCAAAATGGAACACCCAATGGTCCAAACACCAATAATTGCAATACCTCGCCTACTACAAACAGACGCACACTCGCACCCAACATCTTGCTGACAAAGAAGAGCCATGCACCTGATTTGTAGGTGTTCATACCAAAACGTTGTTGCAGGTATTGATAGATAGAGGTGAGGTTAAACTTGTAGTATAGCGGAATAAGCACATATGCTATGATGATCTGACCCACAGTGAAGCCAAGCACCATCTGCATGTATGCCCAACCCGAAGAAGCAACCATACCTGGCACACTGACAAAAGTAACACCCGAGATGGCAGCACCAATAGTGGACATAGCCACCAAAAGCCAGTTACTACTGCGGTTGCCAGAGAAGAAACCTGCGTTGTCTGCCTTGCGACCTGCAAGGTAGGAAATGAAGAAAAGCAATGCAAAATAGCACGCTATGACGATAAGAATTGTTAGTGGATTCATGTTGTTTGAGTGAAAAGTTGAATGTGTAAAGTGTGAAGGCACGAATTATTCTTCGTACAATAGGTATGGACGACGTTGCTCTTTGAACATAGCCACATCATCTTGCCAACATGCACGAATCTCCTCCTCGCTCTTACCCTGAAGTATCATCTTGCGGACATAGTCTTGACCTACAAGCAACTCAAAGAAGGAACGGAAGAAATAGTTATCCATATTCAGATGCTTATATGCATCTAGCAAATATCTTAGCGAGAAGCCCACCTTACGTGCCTCTTCCTCTGTCATACCACTCAGATCGACACCATCGCATACGCGACCCTTCTGCGTGGACTGGTTAGGTGTAAAGGTGATGGCTGGTCCATAAACGCTTGCCTCGGTGCGTGGAGCATTGAAGTTAGGGTGTCCGTAGCAGAGGAATGGCTTATCCGTTCCGCGACCCAATGACACAGGCGTTGCCTCAAACAGACATACCGATGGGTATAAATATATGGAGAGCATATTGCGCAAGTTAGGCGATGGAGCTACTGGCAGGCGATAGAGCGTCTGGTGGGTGTAGTTCTTACAAGGGACAACAGTCAGTTCCACCTGCAAGGAGTCGCTGAGCCAACGTTCGCCATTGATCATCTGAGCCAGCTCGCCCAAGGTCATACCATGCACTACAGGTATAGGCAATCCACCCACGCCCGACTTATGCTTCATATCCAGAATAGGACCATCCACATAGTAGCCATTGGGGTTAGGACGGTCAAAGACCATAAACTGCTTACCTTCTTGCGCGCATACATCCATGAGGCGTAACATGGTGACATAGTAGGTATAGAAACGCAATCCCACATCCTGAATATCGGTAATGAGTATATCAAATGTCGCCATAGCTTCTTTAGATGGACGCTTACTCTTGCCGTCGTAGAGCGAAAGGATAGGTATACCCGTCTTTTCGTCCACACTGCTTGCCACATGTTCGCCCTCGCGCGCTGTACCACGAAAACCATGCTCAGGCGAGAAGATAGCCGTCACCTCCACACCGTGCTTGAGCAAGAGGTCAAGCGTGTGAGTAGTGTCATTACCTTGAATGACAATACCCGTATGATTGCTCAACAGGGCTACTCGTTTGCCTTTTAATAGCGGTAAATACTGCTTTGTCTGCTCCGCACCTAGCACAACGCGCTCCGCTTGAACGCTCATCCAGGCAGCGAAAAGAAATACTAAAATACTAAGAATCTTTTTCATGAAATGTGATTTTGGGCATATTTTGGGCACAAAATTACTACTTTTTTTGCAAATATGCAAATTATTGTGTATCTTTGCGCAATATTTCTAAAATATCATGTCGTATGAAACCTTTTATCTATCTTCTGACTCTCTCTTTGTCACTTATGCTATGGTCATGTACTCCTAAAGCCCCTATGTCTATTCACTGGGAAATGGGCAAGAACGATGTCAAGCCTGGTGTGTGCGAAATGTACTACACGCTGACCAATCATTCTAACCAACCATTGACCAACGAGGGTTGGACATTATATTTCAACTACATGTCACTACACCCTATCTATACCGAGGGTGACCAACTCATAGAGACAGAGTTACAAGCTAGTTACCACAGCATAGCCCCTACTGCCGACTTTGAGCCACTCATGCCCCATGAGAGCCGTACCTACAAACTGCTCTATCGTGGTAATGCCATTCGTGAAACCTCTCGCCCCGAGGGTTTCTTCTTGGTTAAGTCAGAAGGTGGAACCCCCATTTCTATCCCTTGTACATACGCTCCTTTCACTCGCCCTGAGCAGATGAAGCGAGGTATAGTGACATGGGAGAAGACTCCCTACGCAGATGGAGCATACGTGTATAACTATGTGCAGAAGGTTTTAGGCGATAATGCCATCAGACCCGATATACAGCCTTTACTACCCCAACCCAAACAAGTGGTCTATACCGAAGGTACCTGCGAGGTAGCAAAAGCCGAGATTATCACCCATATCCAATCGCCAATCGCCAATAACCAATCGCCAATCGCCAGCGAAGGCTACACCATGGCCATCACTCCTCAGACCATCACTATTGAAGCAAGCGATGAGGCAGGCATCTTTTACGCCAAACAAACCCTTAAACAATGGGGAGAGATGATACCATGCGGTCAAGTAATCGACTATCCTGACCTACATCACCGCGGTATCATGCTGGATGTAGTGCGAAACTACTACCCTGTGGACTCTATCTATCGTATTTTGGATATTATGGCATACCATAAACTCAACGTGTTGCACTTCCACCTCTCAGACGACGAAGCATGGCGATTGGAGATACCAGGCTTGCCACAACTCACCGAGATAGGCTCTAAGCGCGGTTATACCACCGACGAGAGCGAATGTCTATATCCTATGTACTGTGGCGGTTGGAATCCTAATGCACCAACGACTGCCAACGGCTATATTACGCGAGAGAAATACATAGAATTACTGAAGTACGCAGGGGAACGTCATATACGCGTGATACCCGAGATTGATATGCCAGGTCACATGCGTGCCTGCAAGAAAGCTATGGGTACACTGCTCACCGATACTGCATTCGATGCACGTGTCTATCTTTCGGCACAGAACTACACCGATAATGTCATCAACGTAACCAAACCCTATGCTGCAACGTTTATTGACCATGTTATCACAGAGATTGTCAAGATGCACGAGGAAGCGGGTTATCCTTTGACTATCTTCAATATCGGAGGCGACGAAGTGCCCAAAGGTGCGCTAACGCAAGAGGAGCACCAAGCCTTCATTGACCAAGTACTAGCTATTCTCCAACGATACAATCTGCAACCTATGGGTTGGGAGGAGATTACGCATTTCTGTCAGCCCGAGAGCCGTGCTATCTGCTACTCATGGCTCAATAGCAATACCAAGCCACTTGAGATGGCTGAAGCAGGCTATCCTGTCGTATTGGCAAATGCCAATCACTTGTACTTTGATTTCGCATACTGCAACCACCACGAGGAGAAAGGCCTCAACTGGGGCGGTTATACCGATGAGTATCGTTCCTTCGATTGGGAGCCACTGATTCACCCTAATGTGGTCGGTATGAACGCACAACTGTGGGCAGAGGTTATTCGCTCATTCAGTCAAGTGGAGTGGCAGATTTATCCTAAGATTTATGGTCTAGTAGAGCGCTCATGGAACAACCGCAGTGCATTGACACTGAGCGAGTATAATCACTTGGTCTATGATGTGTTTATCCCTCAGTTAGCAGCCAGCTCACGCAACTTCCATATCCAGCAACCAGGTATTCGTTCAGTCGGAATGGTATCTATGCCACTGGAGGGATATGTAGAGACAGATACCGTTGTGCCTCATCTCATCACCATGAACAAGGTTATGCAAGGCGGCGAAATACTATACCGCATAGACGAAGGAGAATGGCAAACGTATAACGAACCATTCGTTGCTCCTGAGCAGACCAATATCATTCGAGCTAAAATCCGCTACTTAGGCAAAGAGAGTAATACGACCTGGTGCTGGATGAATTAATAATTGATTAACGCAGGTCAGAGATCCATTCTTCCGTCCACTTCCGCTGCAACGGTTTTTACTTGTTGCACGTATGCTATGTACAGGTCACGAATTTTCTCCTCAGAACGCCATAGCTCAATGTGATTCTTGAGTGGTGTCAGTCCGTCGTTGCCTTGACTGAGATAGTCGCTTGTGGCAACGGTGTAGTGAGCAGAAGGGACAATATCCTTGCCACCTATCTTAGCAGATACTAGTTTACCATCGCGCGCCTTGATACGCAAGCCTGCTACGCCTTCTCCGCCCAATCGGACAAAGGTGTTACATAGTTGCAATATATCTTCGCCTGTCATGGTCAGTACCACCAACTCGTTGTCAAAAGGCATCAACTCAAAGATGTGGCGACGCGTAATATCACCCGCAGCCCAGTCTGTGCGCATACCACCTATATTCACCACTGCCATATCCACATGATTAGGATAACATTGTTGCGCCATAGCAAAGAGTGCATCGCTCGCCCAATTGAGCATCGTACATTCGGGCTTGTGCACAGTTAATGCCTTAGGAGCATGACCAATAGCTATATTGAGTTCCTTTTCCAAATCCGATTTGATAGGTGCTATATGCGCCAGATAATCTGTATCTTGCACCACATCTAAGGTGCTGTCTATCATCAGTATCTCGCTTGTTGATTCCACCACACGCACGGGGCGATGGCATGCACACATGCTACACACAAGCAGCAGGAGTAGTAATTCTTTTCTCATGTCAGTCTGTTTTTATTCGTCTATTTTAAGTAAAAATATTCGGTCGCCTCTGCGTACTATTTTGTCGGTTTTGATAGCAAAATACTCTCCCTTCTGAATATCTGTTCGCAGTTTGCCTTTGCCATCATGCAAGTCTTTAGCCATGAGTTCGTAGGCACCTGTTGTCTCGCCTGTGATGAGCAACTCATCGCCTTCGCGAATCTCAGGAGTGGCTTCCAAATAGAACTCTGCCACGCTGATATTCTTAAAGAAATTGGTACATTTACCGGCAAACACTTTCTTTCGTGTAGCACGTGAACCATACTTGTGTGTCCATTCGCCCAAGCGTTGTCCTTGATAATAACCGTCCCAAAATCCTCTGTTGAACACACGTGCCAGACGCGTATTCCACTCCTCTATCTTCGCCTCTATCGCCTCATCGCCTAATAGCCTTATCGCCTCATCACCTTGTTGCCAGAGTTCTACAGCTTCGCGATAGCACTCCACTACTGTCTTGACATATTCCGCTCCGCGCGCGCGTCCTTCTATCTTTAGTACGCGCACACCTGCATCTAACATCTTATTGAGGAAGTGAATGGTCTTCAAATCTTTGGGCGACATGATATATTGGTTGTCCACCTCCAACTCTAAGTCGCTCTCTTTGTCCTTCACTATATAGCCACGGCGACAAATCTGCATGCAAGCACCTCTATTGGCACTTGCGCCCAAATTATTGAGGCTAAGGTAACATTTTCCACTCACAGCCATGCACAATGCACCATGGCAAAACATCTCAATACGAATGAGTTCGCCTTTTGGACCGCGAATGTCTTGCTCCACGATGTCACGGTAGATACTTGCTACTTGCTCCATATTAAGCTCGCGTGCCAACACTACTACATCGGCAAACTGCGCATAGAATTTCAGTGCCTCGGTGTTCGCTATATTGAGTTGGGTGGACAAGTGTACCTCTACACCTTGGCTATACGCATATTGCAGTGCAGCAATATCCGAAGCTATGATTGCCGATACGCCTGCTATCTTAGCGTGATCAACAATCTCGCGCATGAGTGGCAGATCCTCGGGATACATGACGGTATTGAGTGTGAGATAGGTTTTCACGCCCACAGCTTGGCAACGTTCCACAATGGTGTGTAGGTCTTGTGTGGTAAAGTTGGCAGACGAACGCGAACGCATATTCAAGTATTCTATACCAAAATAGACACTTGTAGCACCTGCCTCAATAGCTGCTGCTAAACTTTCCCAACAGCCCACAGGCGCCATGATTTCTATATCAGATATTCGTTTCATGCTGCAAAATTAGTGCTTTTTTTTGAGATGTGCAAGAAAAATCGCTCTGAAAGGCGATTTTTCTGTTTCTTGAGTGGGTCAAGCAGGTTGCCGAAGGAGCGCTTGAATACGAGCAAGAAGAATAACCATATAAAAACTCATCCCCTGCAAATCCAATGACTTGCAGGGTGAGAAATATTGATTACATATTATCCAATTTTGTCGTGGCTACGCTTCGAACAAGATAGGATGTTCTTATTACAAATCCTTAACGAGACGGACACTATGTCTATACTTGCGATCTATAGAAGTCATACCTTCATCACTAGCAGAGAAGTAAAAGAAAATAGCACAGTCACCACGGTACTCAGTTGCTGACCAATATGATCCGTCCTGCTGCGTAAAGTCTCCTTCGGAGCCACAGGCATCACCTGCAGCAGGTAGAAAAACTGCACCTGCAGTTTCCATTTTTGACCATTGCGCAGAAGTAAAAGTTTGATGTAGTGCATAACCTTCTATACTAAAATCGCTATGGAAACCTGATTTGAATGTAATACCTGTTGGACATATCCAATTATCTGGCAAGATAATGATGCCATTAATACCATTAACTTGAGCGACACCACGAAGATAAGTTGCATTATTACGCTTACGTAGCAGATAATGCCACTCATTATTAGTCAATGTACGCCATGTGGTAGGATAATCATTTTCAATCCGGTTCTTCCCCCAATCAACAAAATCACCATAATAATCACTTGTGGTCTTAGAACTACTTACACCAAACGGTGTTGCGGGGTTATCTGTACTCCAAGCAAATAAGTCCAACCAGCCATTATAAGTCGATGAAAGCTTGCAATTAGCTTCGCCAATATAATCCAACTGACTTTCCGCAAAACGCCACTCATCATTGGCTGGATTGTATTGCAAGTTGCCTTTAGAGAAAGTTACTTGTTTTGAAGTAGAAACTGAGAATACACCTTCTGTTGGTTCTATGGGATCGAATTCTGGTTCTTGAGGAGCCACTAAACTGATGCTATCAATTTGGGCAACCGTACCATCACTGTAATAAATATAAAACTGTGCAGAAGCATTAATTGTCATCATTAAGGCGATGACTGCCATAAAGATCTTTTTCATATTGTTGTGTTTTATTGTTTAAAAGTTTCACGCGCAAAGCGCTTGTTTCAAAGTTTCAAATTTAGAATTTAAGTCCCATCACATCGTACCAAACCTGTTTGCCATCAGGCATAGTGGCACGAATAAACAATTTGCCATTGAGCAACACTTTGTCTGTTTTGGCTTTGTCCAAAGAAGACACTTCTTCCAAAGAAGTAGTTGTGTCATCTTGCTTTACCATAGCAAAAGTGATACTACGAACACCTGCCACATCTGTTTCAGGCACACTCACAGCAAGACTCCCCTTGCTGCATAACACACTAAAGTCTGTCACAGAAGTGTAGTCCAATTGTACCACCTGCTTGCTACCGTCTGCCATTTGTACCACCATAGCAGGTACAAGTTCGGCACCCTGAGCAAGAGTAGGTAGGCTTACACTACATAAGAACAGACTTAGTAGAAAAAAGGATAACTTATTCATAAACTTGTTTTTTGTGGGAAGTTGGCTCCAAACGCCCCGTTGGTATAAATATAGAAAAAGCGTGGAACCTTACCTTTGCTTATTCCTAACTACTAGGTTCCTGCAAGACCCTATACACAAGAATAAACAATGAATGCCCACGCCGATATGTTCATCGTTGTGGGACACAACGAATCAAACACACCAAGGGGCATTTACCGCTCTCTTGTTTCGGGTGTATGAATTTTGCAGGATTCAGTAGTTCCAAAACAAGCGCCAATAAACGCCTTTTAATTATGTCTTGAAAGATTCTTGCGAGGGCGAAAGACAGACATAATCCCGCCCACATACCCCAGCGTGAATCATTTCGGGTGCAAAATTACAATATTTTTTGCAGATTTGCAAATTTTGTGCAGGAAAGTTGAAAGATTATAAGTGAGAGCCAAGAGCCTACTCTCCCAAAAAGTTCAAGAATAAACAAAAAAAACTGCCTCTCTATATTGAGAAGCAGTCTTTTTTATTCTCGCCTATAGCCTATAACCAATAACCTATAGCCAATTTACGAATTAGATCCAACGAACGTAGCAGAAGTCCATGCGGTGTGGCAGCAAGTCGTTCTTAGGATACATACGCAATCCAAACTTCATACCACCAGCGTATGCCAATTGATACTCAGTCTCGAAGAATAAACGTGAACCCTTAACTTGTACCAACTCCAATGGCTTCACCTCAAAGAGTTTGTCGTTGTTGTGAGTAGAGGTGCGAACAGCTACCAACTCTACGCCGATACCCTTATCGTTCAAGCCCTTAGTCTCCAATTCTACTGCGATAGTGCACTTGTTACCTACGTTGAGCTCTGCGCTCTTAGCGTTGAGAGTAGAGCTTACTACCTCAATAGCATCCCAGTGAGCTACGATATTTTGCTTCCAATCTACGATCTCTTTAGCTACCTTGTAGTTGTCTGCACCAAGGAGTGCGTGGCGCTTAGCAAGCTTATTGTAGAACTTCTCGAAGTAGTCGTCCATCATACGCTTGGTAGTGAAGCGAGGAGTAATCTTAGTCACAGAATTCTTGATAGTTTGAATCCACTCTGGAGAATAACCCTTAGAGTTCTTAGCGTAGTACAATGGGATGATCTCTTTCTCCAGCATTTGGTAGATGGTAGCTGCATCCAATTGGTCTTGGTGAGCTTGGTTCTCGTAGGTACGCTTGTCGGTCAATGCCCAACCTGCACCCTCTACGTAACCCTCTTTCCACCAACCATCGAGGACAGAGAAGTTCAATACACCGTTCATTTGTGCCTTCTCGCCAGAGGTACCACTGGCCTCAAGAGGACGAGTAGGAGTGTTCAACCAGATATCCACACCAGAGATCAATCGCTTAGCAAGACGCATGTCGTAGTTCTCCAAGAAGATAATCTTACCCAAGAACTGTGGCATACGGCTGATCTCAATAATACGCTTAATCAAACCTTGACCACCACCATCAGCTGGGTGAGCCTTACCTGTAAAGAGGAATTGTACTGGACGGTCTGGGTTGTTCACGAGTTTATCCAAACGCTCCAAGTCGGTGAAGAGCAAGTGAGCACGTTTGTATGTAGCGAAACGACGACCGAAACCGATGATGAGGTTGTCTGCATTCATCTCGTTCAATGCGCGAACGATACGAGCAGGATCACCTTGGCTCTTCATCCAGTTGTCGCGGAATTGCTCCTTCAGATAGTTAATCAGCTTTTGCTTGAGGCTCATGCGGGTAGCCCAGATCTTCTCCTCTGGCATATCGTTGTATGGCGCCCACATAGCGAGGTTAGATTGATCTTTGATCCACTCTTTTGGGAAGATCTCTTTGTAGATCGCTTTCCACTCGCTAGCAGCCCATGTAGGCATGTGCACACCGTTGGTCACATAATCTACGTGCAACTCCTCCTCGAAGTAACCTGGCCATACTGGCGCGAACATCTTCTTGCTTACCTCACCGTGCAACCAGCTCACGCCGTTAGCCTCTTGGCAGGTGTTCAATGCGAACACTGACATAGAGAACTTCTCCGTGTTGTCAGCAGGGTTTTGACGACCCATACCAATGAGGTCATGCCACTCAATGCCCAAACGGCTTGGGAACATATTCATATACTTGTAGAACAAACCCTCCTCAAAGTAGTCGTGACCAGCAGGTACTGGAGTGTGGCAAGTGTAGAGACCGCTTGCGCGAACTACCTCCAATGCTTGTTGGAAGTTCAATCCCTCTTTCTCCACGAGGTCGAGCATGCGTTGCAAGCCCATGAAAGCTGCGTGACCCTCGTTGCAGTGATATACATCTTTCTTGATACCCAACTTGCTCAATGCGATAGTACCACCCATACCGAGCATAATCTCTTGTTTGATACGGTTCTCCCAATCACCACCATAGAGTTGGTGAGTGATTTGGCGATCCCACTCAGAGTTCATCTCGTTGTCTGTATCGAGCAAGTATAGGTTGATACGACCTACAGCCACTTTCCACAGATATGCCTTTACAGTGCGCTCTGGATAAGGAACTTCTACTATCATTGGAGAGCCATCTGCCTCTTTCACTTGGGTGATAGGCAAGTTAGAGAAGTTTTGTGCCTCGTATTTTGCAATTTGTTGACCCTCTGGAGAGAGTGTTTGTGTGAAGTAGCCGTAGCGATAGAGGAAACCGATAGCGGTCATATCCACGTTGCAGTCAGATGCCTCTTTGAGGTAGTCACCTGCGAGTACGCCAAGACCACCAGAGTATATTTTCAATACGTGAGTCAAACCATACTCCATAGAGTAGTATGCTACGCTTGGTTTGTTTGCATCTTTTGGCTCATCCATGTATGCGCGGAAATCAGCATAGATAGCGTCCAATTGCTTCATGAATTTCTTGTCCTTGCTGAGCTCCAGCATACGATCGTAACTGATAATGTTCAGCAATACGATTGGGTTGGACTGTGCTTTGTGCCAAGCATCATTGTCGATGTAGCGGAAAAGGTTTTTAGCATCAGAATTCCAGACCCACCAGAGGTTGTATGCAATTTCTTGTAGTTTGTGAAGATTTTCTGGAAGGTTAGCATTAACTTTTACTTCCGTCCAATTTGGTTGATTGGTGTTACTAACTTTAATTACCATAATGTTTTTGATTATTCTTTTTTGTACTTAATTACTAAACAAAAAATATCCGCGCGTATATGCAGCGCGCGAAAATCGGGGCAAAGGTACAACAATTTTTTGAATTGTGCAAATTTATTGCTTATAATCGTGCAATATATCTCTGCAATCGGTTGCAATTATACGAACAACCAACCCAAAAAGGGCTAACTATCCCACTTTCTAATAATAAAAATAGAATCAATTAAAATTCCCTTTATTATTATTGCATCGGGATAACGTGGAAAACCATTGTATTTATCTTATTTACAATTATTTGCTCTGTTCAAAAGTTTTGATTACCTTTTGATAACAAATGAAAACTTTTACTTTTCCACAGCTATCCACCTATTTTTAATCAGTTGTTGATAACTTGTTTATAACCACTTTTTCAGCTTGAAAATGAGCAAGATAGCCACTGTAAAAACGACCATTAAACCAAAGGCAAACGGATAACCTAACTTCCAATGCAATTCAGGCATAAAGTCAAAGTTCATACCATACATACTGGCAATCAAAGTTGGAGGCAAGAATACCACATTCACCACAGTGAAGATTTTAATAATCTTGTTCTGCTCAATGTTTACAAGACCGAGGAAGGTATCTTGCAAGTAGTCCAGACGGTCAAAACCAAAACGCGTATATTCGAATAGAGAGTTAATATCCTTGATAATCATAGTCAATCGTGGTTGCAACTCAGTAGGGAAGAAATCGCACTTTAAGAAATTGCTAATCACGCGCTGTTTATCCATAATATTCTGACGGATAATCGTGACTTTTTCCTGAAGATCCTTGATTTGGATCAGTACCTCTTCGTCCACTTGGTCAGTAGCATTGATCTCACCAGAAAGCTTGGTAATCAAATCGGTAGTATCCTCAATCATATCCGCATCTCGTTCTACTCGCGTCTCCATGAGCGTTACCAATACGTGGTAGCCTGTTGGGAAATTGCGCGTATTCATCAGCATCTTCTTGACAGTCTCGTTGAAGCTCGCCAGTTCCACATCGCGCGTGGTCACCAAGATACTGTTTTTGAGAATAAAGTTCACAGGCTCCATCTCAAAGTTATCACGCAGGAAGTTGGAGTTGGCGACAATAGAGTCGTCCGTCTGGATATAACGAGAAGACATCTCAATCTCTTCCATCTCTTCATCATCCTGAATGTCAATTTTCAGGAAGTCCTCCAGCACGCCCTCTGTCCTATCACTTACGTCCAATAGGTCAATCCAAATAATATCCGACTTATCAAGACTATTGAGGATATTTACACTGCGTCCTACCTTGATTTTATCTTTATCTTTGTCCTTATAGAATATTTTTAACTCTGCCATAACTAATTCTTAATTCAAAATTCTTAATTCATAATTAGCTTTGTGAGTGCAATAAATTCCTCTACACTCAGTTGTTCAGGGCGCTTCGTAAATATAGGATCGTTCAGTATAGGATTGTCTTTTCCTACGAGTCCCATCAACGAATTGCGCATCTGCTTTCGGCGTTGGTTGAATGCAGTCTTGACTACGTTCTTGAATAACGCCTCATCGCAGCCTAATCCTTGGCGGTTATTGCGAGTCATGCGAATAACCGCCGATTTGACTTTCGGCGGAGGATTAAATACATGCTCGTCCACTGTGAATAAATATTCTATATCGTAATATGCTTGTAGCAATACGCTGAGAATGCCGTAGGCTTTCTTACCTGGTTTGCTGGCAATACGCTCGGCTACTTCCTTCTGAATCATACCCGAACAAATAGGAATACGATCCTTATTATCAAGCACTTTGAAGAAAATCTGACTACTGATATTATACGGATAATTGCCTATCACGCAGAACTCACCATCAGGATAGATGATGTTCAAATCCAACTTCAAGAAGTCGCCTTCTATCAGGTGCAACTCGGGATACCACTCTTTCAGATACGCCACACTCTCCCTATCGATTTCGATAGCGGTCGTCTGCAAATTAGGATTTTTCAGGAGATACTGCGTGAGCACACCCATACCAGGCCCTATCTCTAAGACACGACCTTTGGTAATAGTCTCAGCAATTCGTTGGGCGACACTCAGGTCCTTCAAGAAATGCTGACCCAAAAATTTCTTGGCTCTTACTTGTTGCATTTTGCTGATGATAGTCGTCCATAATGACAGTTAATAGTTGATAATTAATGGTTAATATATGCTTTGGCAGCAAAATATTTTGTCAAGTCATATTTTTTTACTACTTTTGCAGCCGAAAACAAATAAGCGTGCAAAGTTACTGCTTTTTTTTCATAAATGCAAACATTCGCCCAAATAATTACCAAAATAGTCGATTTTTTTTATCGACCATTTAGTCGTTACATTCCTCAGCAGCTATTTCGCTACGCTGCCTGCGGAGGTGGCAACATGGTGCTGGATTGGGTATTGTATTTCCTTTTGTATAATTTTGTCATAGGGCATGAGCTCGTTTATATCTCCCTTCCTTTCGCCTCATCGCCTGATAGCCTCATCGCCTCACCTATCTGCCTCACGCCGCACGTGATGACCTTGCTGATCGTGTTCCCCATCACTTTGCTAACGGGTTTTTGGCTTAATAAGTATGTCACTTTCACCCACTCTTCGCTCCGAGGTCGCAAGCAGCTTTTTCGATATGTGTTGATTGTGATACTGAATCTCTTGGTCAATTATTTTGGACTGAAATTGCTGGTCGAAATATGTGGTATCTACCCTACTCCGTCCAAGATGATTATTACGCTCGTCACGATCGTTATCAGTTTCTTTGGGCAAAAGTATTTCTCCTTCAAGAAATAACTGCTATATCCTTCCATTCTACAACTTCACTCTGAGTAGCGCGTGCACGTCCGTACGCGTCCTTTCTTTACTATGCTTTATTGCCCATCTGGGTTGATATACTGTTTCACTCACACGCAAATAGACAGAGAAGGTGTCATTGATTTTGTAGCGCGCATTGAACCAGAACCTTCCGCCAAACCCATATACAAATGGTATAGCGTATGCGTATAGCACATCGTTCTCATAAACGTATATTCGGTTATCCCATTCTCTCGCATCAAAAACTTGTGCCCGCAGTTGCATTACGATAGGCACTCCCCTGAAACGATACTCCACATCTTGCAACAGCGACCAACCATACTTCCACTGTTCTTTTGCATATACTATATTACCATCTGCTTGCGTTTTCAGTTTCCATTGTCCGAAGTGATATACCATATTCCACCGCAGCGAATAGGTGTCTTTCTCATCCTTCCTTTTTACCCGAAAGCGCGTGTGCATACGGTAATCTTTTTGCGCTGCAAAGTCCGCTTGCATCATGGTCTCAAACCCTGTCTTCCATACATCTCCATACGCTGACAATTGCCAGTTTTTCAATTGGTTATATTCTACACCTATATATCCACCATGCTCATCATTAATCTTTGTTTTGGAGCACAATGTATTGGCGTATATATTCTCATATTCGGGCGAATAATAGCGATAAATGGCTAATAAGTTCAGATCACTTATCGGGTTTATTCTTACGCCCATTATTGTTCCCAATCCCCATTTCTCTCCCTGCGAAGCAGCCACTTCGCCCCATACATCCACCTTACCCCAGTTATACCGTGCATTAGCTCCCATCACGCCCTGTCCTATCACCTCTCGCCTCATCGCCTCATCGCCTTCTCGCCTAATAGTCTCCACTCCCGTCACACCCACTTTCAGTTTCTTCCACCTGCCAGTAGCATTTACTCCAACCACGTGTTGCCATGCTTCATTTTTGTTATCCTCTCGCAGGGAATAGAAAGCGGATACATCTGCCCATTTTATCCGAGCGGTAGCGCCCACACCGTGAAAATAGTTGTAACTATCTCCTACAGAGCTAAATTTCTTCAGACCCTCATTTGTCGTAGCTGTGGACTTAATGTATGCTATTTTGCCTCGTTTGAACGGACTACCCATTACCAACCCATATCCAAAATTTGCTTGATAATTACCTGCCACGACTGTTTTCATCGGACCAATATCTTTGAGCTGAATATATCCACCATAATCCCATCTCTCACCTTCTTGCCTTATCGCCTCATAACCTTGTCGCCTCAATACACTCACACCCGCTTGCACCCTATTTTGATAGTTGAATCTGTACCTCAACTTGCCGTACATCGGGTCGCCCTCGTAGTCTTCTATATTCCGTACATCGGTCCGCAGTGTCACCTCGTGTTTGGCATAGTGAAACACTTCACGAAAATACATTTCCTTGCCTTTCGCCTCTCGCCTAATAGTCTCTTCGCCTCTTACTTTTACAAACGGCAACAAATTCCTAATCTCATAATCCTTTAGACAATCAATCAGTTGCAACTCATATATATCCTGAAATGCATGCTTATATTGATACAGCAATATCGCATCAATCTGCTCATCACTCAAAAATAATAGTTCACCCAATTCGTCGGCATTTGTATTATTCAAGTCAATGGGATTAGCGGCTATATTCATTAGTTGCTCTTGCACATCTTCTTGCACTATCTCATCTTCCTCCGAGAGTTGGTTAAAAATGTCTTCCATAATGTCTTCTATTGACACATCTTGACCATACATAGCCATTACCATGCATAACCACACCAACGATAATATCCACCTTACGCGTCTCATTTCACCGGCAAAAGTACTAAAAATAACGCAAATCTCCTAACAATTGCAAAAAAATTTTGTGTTTACACAAATTTTTAGTATCTTTGCAGCCCAAAATGAAACCAAACAGACCATATCTTCGTATTTTCAATACGCTACTCATCTTAGTGGCGTATGGTTATTTGGCGTATCGTCTCATTATTTTTGATGATTATGCATCATTCTTTTCGGCTTTTCATACCATCAATATTGGTCGTTGGTTAATCCTGGCAACTATTCTTCTGCTTATGCCGATAAATGTGGTAGCGGAGGCAGGCAAATGGCGATTGCTGTTGCGCAAGACCGAACCTATGACTATCTGGGGTGCACAGCGCCAAGTCTATTATGGCTATGTAGGAGCTTTCATCACGCCTTATCATGCAGGCGACTACCCTGCTCGGGCGATGTTGTTGAAGGATAAGAGCAATTTCTCTGCTGCGGTTGGATTGGGTCTTGTGGGCACTGTGGCATTGCTTGTGGTGGAACTGATCTTCGGCATACCTGCCACATGGCTGTTTATAAGCTACAACCCTGATATACCTATGCAGTATTTTGCTGTAGCGTTCATCGTATTGGTTTTGTTGCTTAGTTTCCTTCCTCACATCGTGCGTTACCTCTCACGTCGTGAGTGGCAGAACACGCAAATGCGACAGCTCTCTTTGGCACTCTCTCATATTTCCTATCCATTCTTTATGAAAACTATTGCATGGTCCATGCTTCGTTATACTATTTGGGCAATCCAACTTGCCCTTACCCTTCACTTTTGCGGCGTGGATATGACTTTGGTGCAATACATGATTGCTATTCCGTTCTACTATATGGTGGTGGCTATATTCCCTTCGATGCCTGTGCTTCACATTGCTATTCGTGGTAGTTGGTCACTCATCATCTTTGGTGTATTTAGTCCAAATACTGCTGGCATAGCTCTTGCTGTGGCACTTATTTGGCTCATCAACACCGTCCTGCCTATGCTAATAGGATCAGTACTCTACAAAAACGGAAAAACCAAATAACACCACCCTACACAACGCTAAACAATACTAAACAATACAAATATGACACTTCATTTTTCAATCAACTACCAAGCGCAATGGGGCAACCAACTCGCTGTCCTCTATGCTACCGATGCCGACGTAGCTCTTGCATCGCCAATCGTCCTTCCTATGGACTGCCATGGCTCTGCTGACTGGTCTGCGCAAGTCACACTGAGTGACATTCATAAGTATGTTTCTTACTGCTATGCTGTTCTTGATGAGCAAGGCAATATCCTCCGCAAAGAGGCTAAAGCACACGTATTAGAGTGCCAACCAGGCAATATCGTTCTCCGCGACCTTTGGCAAGACAAAGACCAATCACTCTTCGCATCTAAGGTCTTCAGCCAAGTGCTCTTCGCTCACCGTACTCCTGTAGCAACTAAGAAAGCGACAGGCAACGTGACCGTTAAGGTTGCTGTGCCTCGCCTCGAGCGCAACCAAGGTGTAGCTATCATGGGTAATATCGCTGCTCTCGGCGAATGGGATCGCGCCAAAAAACTCCCTATGACCAATAGCCAATCGCCTATTGCCAATAGCCACAACTACAACCCAGAGTGGACCGCTACTTTCCACGCTAAGCTCGGTTCAGTAGTAGAGTACAAGTACGTCATCTACGATTTGAAATCAGGCGAGATCGTGGACATGGAGTGGGGCGAGAACCGCAAGATTTGGGATATTCAACGTGCGAAACACTATGTGCTCACCGACTCTCCTTTCCGCTATACACAAGCCAACTGGAAGGGTGCCGGCGTAGCGGTACCTGTCTTCTCTCTTCGTTCAGAGAACGGCTTCGGTATTGGTGAGTACCAAGACCTCAAACTCCTCGCTGATTGGGCTGTGCTCACTGGTCAAAAGATGATCCAAACCCTCCCTATCAACGACACTACCCTTCGTCACAACAACCTCGACTCATACCCATACAACGCGGTGAGCGTCTTCGCGCTCCACCCAATCTACCTCAATATCGAGAAGATGGGCGAACTCACTCCTGCGCAACTCAAGAAGTACCGCGCAACCCAAGCGGAGTTCAATGCTAAGACCATCGCAGACTACCAATGCGTGTACGACGAGAAGACCAAATACTTCAAATCGCTCTACAAGGCTAACAAGGCTGAGCTCTTTGCTTCTGCTGAGTACAAAGCTTTCCTTGCTGCTAACGAGGGCTGGTTGCTCCCATACGCAGCGTTCATGTCTAAACGCGACAAACAACCTAAGGACTACTACTGCTACCTCCAGTTCCATGCGGACAAACAACTCCGCGAGGCTGTGGACTATGCACACTCTGTAGGTATTGCGTTCAAGGGTGATATACCTATTGGTATCTCTCCAGACTCTGTAGATGCAAGTACTGATCCTCACCTCTTCAACCTCTCTGCTTCTGCAGGTGCTCCACCCGATGACTTCGATGCACGCGGTCAGAACTGGGGCTTCCCTACCTACAACTGGGATGTGATGGCTCAGGACGACTACCAATGGTGGAAGTTCCGCTTCACCAAGATGGCGGACTACTTTGATGCTTATCGTGTGGACCATATCCTTGGTTTCTTCCGTATTTGGCAAATGCGCAAAACAGATGTTTGGGGACTCTGTGGTCACTTCTCTCCTGCTATGCCATACGCTATGCAAGACCTTTGGAACATGGGCGTGAAGCTCGATGAGGATCGCCTCACCAAGCCATATATCCGCGCTAACTTCCTTGGCGATACCTTTGGTTATGATACCGAGTATGTGAAGAACAATTTCCTCTGCACACACGACGGATATATCTATTTCTTCCCAGAGTATTTGGATACTCAACGCAAGGTACAAGCCTTCTTCCTCAACCCTGAGAACCGCGCGGCTCACGAGAACCATTGCAATATCGAGAACGTGATGAACGGTCTCTTGTACTTGCATTGCGAGGTACTCTTCGTGCGCGACCAAAAGAACCCATCAATGCTCCACCCACGCATTGCGCTCTATCAGTCGCACAACTACCAAGAGCTCTATGCGGACCAACGTCAATTGTTGGCTGATATCCACAACGACTATTTCTACCACCGTCATACATCCTTCTGGCGCGAGTCTGCGCTCAAGAAACTCCCTACCCTCATTGCAGCTACCGACATGCTCTGCTGTGGCGAGGACTTGGGTATGGTGCCTTCTTGTGTGCCTGATGTAATGAGCCAATTGCAGATCCTCTCTTTGGAGATCCAACGTATGCCTAAGGACCCAACCGTAGCGTTCGCGCATCCTGCTGATGCTCCATATATGAGCGTTTGTACCATCGGTACCCACGATATGAACCCTGTTCGTGCTTGGTGGGAAGAGGACCGCGCTGTCACTCAGAAGTTCTACAATGAGCAAATGGGTTGGTGGGGCGAAGCGCCACAAGAGATGACGCCAGAGATTGCTGAGTTCATCGTTAATCAGCACATGTATAGCCCTGCTATGTGGGTGATCTTGCCATTGCAAGACTGGTTCGCTATCGATGGTGATATCCGTTTGGCTGACCAACACGCTGAGCGTATCAACTTGCCTTCTAACCCAGAGCATTTCTGGAACTACCGCATGCACCTCACCCTCGAGGAGCTCTTGAAGAAGGACGCTTTCAACGCTCACTTGCGCGACCTGACCAAGGTAAGATAATACCTTCCCTATAATCTATAGGGCGCAGCCCGTCCTATAGCCTATAACCTAAAAAGAGGATGCACCATTCGGTTCATCCTCTTTTTTCTGCCTCTAAACTCTAAACAATAGCGCCTTCGGCGCGTACACTAACCATCATTCCGCCTAAAAAAATGATTTTTTTTTCAGAATTTAGGGGGTTTATTTGGTAGTATGTAAAAAATGTTGTATCTTTGTAGGCCGAATGTTTCCAAGTAGGCTTTCGGTCAGTTTAATACCACAAAAACGTTATTATTATGAAATCATTCATTCATTTTGTTTTTCTCTCTCTTTCTTTGCTGTTTGTCGCTCCATACCTTATGGCTGCTGACTCCACCCCTGCGCCATCGGATTCAGTTGTGGTAGAATACGTTGTTGTCAACGCCACTATCACTCCTTTGCGCGAGGAACCATCCGAGGCAGCTGAACAAGCCACTCAGTTGCTTTTCGGTCAGGAATGTCAAGTTATCGAACGCCGTTCTAGTTGGATCAAGGTTCTCAACCTCACCGATGGCCAACAAGGTTGGGTTAGTCGTAGCATGCTCACCACGGTTGCTGCTCCTACTGCCACTACGCCTGATAGTCCTATAGCTGTTATCGTTACTCCTATGGCTATTGTCACTCCGCTTGATGGTGCAGCTCCATTGGTTCTCACGCTTGGTACGCAGTTGCCTTTATATGCAGATGGTCTTTTCCAAGTCCTTGGCAAACAGTATAGCATCGATCCTGCTTGTGTGAAGATCCGCCAACGTGGCCAAGCCACCAGTGCTCAACTGCGCGAGGAACTCATTGCCATGGCCAAATCCTTATTGAACACTCCTTACCTCTGGGGTGGCAAGAACATGATGGGTCTTGATTGCTCTGGTTTCTCTCAAGTCTTGTATTCCGCTATTGGTATCAATATCTTGCGCAATGCGCGTGAGCAGGCTACTCAAGGCGAGACTGTCACCTCTTTGTCGGATGTCTTGCCAGGCGATTTGGCTTTTTTCGATCATGCCGACCGCAATCCTAATTCTACTAGGATCACCCATGTGGGAGTCATGCTCAGCCCAACGGAGATCATCCACTGTTCAGGTGGCCGTGTGCATATCGACAAGATCGATGCTAATGGTATCTATACCGCTAGTGGCTACCGTACGCACCACTTAGCCAAGATCAAACGTTACCTCTAACTGCTCCGCAGTCCTTATAAAAGCCGTTCCGCGAACGGCTTTTTTTATACGCCTATATCCTGCGCTTCAGCCACCAACGGGCAAACACTACCGTGAGCAAAGCGAACAAAAGAACTGTGCACCACTTGTAGAACTTTGGCACATACCGCTCAGGTGGCAGTTGTACCACCTCTTTCTCTACGCGCACATCCACTACGGTATCCCGTTCCACTCGTGTGCGCCATCTATCCCGCCACTCCGTCCGTGTTAGATAAACGGTGTCGCCTTTTTGTCGTTCGCTGACGAACACGCTATCGCGCACCACAACGGTGTCCGCCGAGCGAACAACATTGAACAACTCTGAACCATTTTGAACCACCGTTGAACTATGCTCAAGGCTTCTGCATGATACAAGAAGGAAGAAAAGAAAAAGGGAGGAAAGATAACGCATAAACGGGATTATGTTTAAGACAATGAATGTCAATTAGGTTGTCAATTATTGCCAATTTATAGAGATTTTTTTGATACAAAAATACGCTTCGCTACAAAAATATTATCCTTA
>JAZUCY010000009.1:0-10270 GCA_045639365.1 Paludibacteraceae bacterium | reverse complement strand
TGTCAAATCAGAATCAGCAATAATACTGCGTGGATTAGTCGTTTCACCATCACTCCATTGCACAAAACGATAGCCCGACTTCGGTGTTGCCGTAATCCACATCTCCGTACCACACGCCACCTCCCATGGTGGGTGTTGCTCCTGTGCATTAAGAGGAAAACCCCAAATGCACACTACGAAACTAAAGACAAAAAAGAACAACTTTTTCATTGTGTTTTCTATTTATGGGACATCGGTTCCAAATGCCCCGTTGGTATAAATATACAAAAAGCGTGGAACCTTATCTTTGCTTATTCTCCAACCTGTGGTACCGGAAAGAACCTTGTCAGCAAGAATAAGCAACTAACGCCCACGCCTGAATATGAATGCCACCAAACAGAGCCATCCCGAAGGATGCTCTGCAGGCGGGATAGTCATATCCCAAAGGGCGTTTACTGCCTTCTTGTTCGGGCTGACGAAAATTTCCGGTTTTCAGGTTGCCAAAACAAGCGCTAATAAACGCTTTTTATAATATGTCCGCAAACTTTTGGTTTGCGACTGCAAAGGTACGAAAAAAAATGTATATGTGCAAGAAAAGTTATTTTTTTGTAGTTTTTAAGGCTGGTTATGTTGATTATGTTGGTAAAGGTTTAATCAAGTTTCAGTCAACCGCCAGTGAAGTGAAAGGAATTGTGTGCTTATTGTGCGTGTATTGTCCGTCTATTGTGCGTGAATAGTGCGTAAGATACAAGAGAAATGCAAACACATATTGCTCGATTTGCTAAAGAACCAAATGAAAAAAAATCGCCATTCATGCATATAAAACACGAATGGCGATTAAGATTATAACAGTTCGTGGAACAACTACAGCGGCTCGTGGTAGTGATAGTCGCGGTAGTTGGTGTCTTTATCGCGATTGATGCGCGGATGACGAGGAGGGAACTTATCATTCCATTTATCTCTAATCCAACGTTTCACATTTTCTATCCAACGACGCAACGTGCCATCGTTCCATGGCGTTGAATCAAAACCATCATATCCGCGATAACGCCACCAGAGAATCAATAGCCAACCAAATACCATTCCGCCCAAGTGCGCAAAGTGCGCTACATTGTCGCCTGATGAAGGTGCGATTCCACTAAACAACTCTATCAACGCATATATAATAACGAGCGTGCGCGCACGTATGGGGATTGGTATGAACAAAATGAACATACGCACATCTGGGAACAACCAACCAAATGCTAACAAGATACCAAATACTGCACCACTCGCACCAATAGTCACCACACGGTTAGCCAATTTGGCAGCCATCAAGGGGTCAAGCGTACTCAAGACGGGCTGCAATTGCATTGCCCACACCGCCTCCTGTACCACAGCAGCGCCAAGACCCGTAATCAAATAATAAATCAAAAATCGCTTACTTCCCCATCGATCCTCCAATGCAGGCGCAAACATAAGCACCGCAAACATGTTGAAGAAGATATGCGAGAAATTGGCATGCATAAACATATATGACAAAGGTTGCCACAGACGGAAGTCCGTAGCAGTCAAATAGTGTAAACCAAAAATATGGCTAAAACTAATGCCATAGCGCTGAAAAACTACATCTGCAAAATAACAGAGGACGTTTATCAGCAACAGATTCTTTGTAATCGGTGGTAAATTTCTAAACATTGTTTATTTATGATTAATTCTGTGCAAAAGTACTAAAAAAACATGGAAAACCAAACAAAAACTATGCTACAACAGAGAAAAATATAAAAAATGGCAGAAAAATGACATTTTTTCAGTCAAAATATTTGTAGAATTAGAAAAATGTTGTAACTTTGCATGCAATTCGTTGGGAACTCCAATGTTTTATATACTAATGTTTAATTATTTAATCTAATTTCGTATGAATAAAGCAGATTTGGTGGCTGCTATTGCAGCTGAGGCTGGTTTGACAAAAGTACAAGCACAAGGTGCTCTTGATGCAACTGTTAAGGCTATTTCTGAGGCTCTTCAAAAAGGTGAGAGCGTACAATTGGTAGGTTTCGGTACTTTCTCTGTAGTAGAGAAAGCTGCTCGCCAAGGTGTTAACCCTGCTACTGGCGCTAAGATTGAGATTGCTGCAAAGAAAGTGGCTAAATTCAAAGCTGGTAAAGGTTTGGCTCTCTAATTCCGTTACGCAGATACAGCGAGTTGCTCTTTGGGGCAACTCGTTTTGTGTCAAAAACAACACTACACAATACTAAACAACACTAAACAATTCTACACTATGCTAAACATTATTCTCTGTGGTGCTCCAGGCAGTGGAAAAGGCACACAGTCTGATATTATTGTACAAAAATATGGTTTGCAACACCTCTCTACAGGCGATGCATTGCGTGCTGAAATCAAGTCTGGTAGCGAGCTCGGTAAGGAAATTGGCGAACTGATTGCAGGTGGCAACCTCGTTCCTGATCACAAGATGATTCACCTCATTGCACGCTATTTGGACAACCTGCCAGCGGACTGCAAAGGCGTTATCTTCGATGGTTTCCCTCGTACCGTAGCGCAAGCCGAAGCATTGGAACTATTGCTTGAGCGTCGCCAAATGAAGGCGGTATTGCTCGACCTCTTTGTAGAGGAAGATGAGGTGATCAAACGCCTCCTTAACCGTGGCAAAACCAGCGGTCGTGCAGACGATAACTACGAGACCATCAAGAAGCGTCTCCAAGTATATCAAACAGAGACCAAACCTGTCTGCACCTACTATCTCCATCGCCACAACTACTTTGCTATCAACGGCAATTACTCTATGGAGGATACTTTCAGTCAAATTGACAATATCCTCAACATCATACAGAAATAATCCCTGCATTTCAACTATAAACTTCCAATTATAAACTGATATGGCTTCTTCCTCGTTTATTGATTATGTAAAGATCTACTGCCGCTCGGGTAAGGGCGGTCCAGGTAGTATGCACTTCCACCGCGCCAAATACGTGCCTAAGGGCGGACCAGATGGCGGTGATGGTGGGCGAGGAGGACATATCATCCTTCGTGGCAATCGCAACTTATGGACATTGCTCCACCTCAAATATCAAAAGCATATTTTCGCTACCGATGGTGGCAAAGGTGGTGCTTCGCGTTCATTCGGCAAAGATGGTGAGGATAAGATTATCGAAGTACCTTGTGGCACAGTAGTTTACAATGGCGATACAGGTGAATGGATGTGCGAGATTAAGGAGCACCAAGAGGAGATTATCCTCTTCCGTGGCGGAAAAGGTGGATTAGGCAACTGGCACTTCCGTACAGCCACCAATCAGGCTCCTCGTTACTCGCAACCAGGAGAGCCTTGTATGGAAGCCAATGTCATTCTCCAACTCAAAGTGCTCGCTGATGTCGGATTAGTTGGTTTCCCCAACGCAGGTAAGTCCACCCTACTCTCCGTGGTCAGCGCAGCCAAACCAGAGATTGCAGACTATCCATTTACAACGCTTACTCCACAGTTAGGTATCGTTTCTTACCGCGATAGCCAATCTTTCTGTATGGCAGATATTCCAGGTATCATTGAAGGCGCAGCCGAAGGTCGCGGATTGGGTCTGCGTTTCTTGCGTCATATCGAGCGAAATGCAGTGCTACTATTTATGGTGCCTGTCATCACGGAAGACATTAAGAAGGAGTATGAGATTTTGCTCGCCGAGTTGGAGAAATATAACCCACAACTACTCACCAAGGCGCGTATCTTGGCTATCTCTAAATGCGATATTGCAGACCCAGAGATTGACCTATCAACGCTTACTTCGCAACTATCGCAAGAGTTACAAATTCCTGTGATATGTTTCTCCTCCGCTAGCGGCATGGGCATTACTGAGCTCAAAGATCTACTTTGGGAAGAGCTCAACAAAGAGCAAAATCAGGTCATTGAGATCTCACATTCGCCAATTGATATTAAGGTTATTGAGCGCGATGACGAACCAGAGGAAGAGGACGATGAACCACATACCATTTACCTCAACGAAGTGGAAGAAGAATGGGATCTTGACAAATACCGCGGTATAGGTTGGGATACCCAAGACGATTTTGAAGAGTAATTCATCATCTAATATTCATAGTTCTGAATTCCCGATTCACATACGACCGCTTTATTGCTTGGCGTGAGCAGCATATCCCGCAGAAGAACCTTGTCTTAATCCTGAGTTTTTTTGTGGGAGCGTTGGCATCTTGTGCTGCGCAGTTGCTCAAGTTCATGATTCATAGTATTCAGCATTTCGTTGAAAACCAACTGATTGCGCAAGACCATTGGTGGTATCTTATTACCCCAATGATTGGTATCACTCTTGCAGGTCTCTTTGTCAAGTACATTGTTAAAGACGACATCTCGCATGGTATCACCAAGATTCTCTACGCCATTTCGCAGCGCAAATCCATCATCAAGATTCACAACATGTGGTCTTCATTGGTGGGTTCAGCACTCACTATCGGTTTTGGTGGTTCGGTCGGAGCAGAGGCTCCTATCGTATTAACGGGTTCTGCTATTGGTAGCAACCTAGCTAAACTCTTCCGCCTTGATCAAAAAACGATGATGCTCATGATTGGTTGTGGTGCGGCAGGAGCTGTGGGTGGTATCTTCCAAGCACCTATCGCAGGTCTAGTCTTCACGCTTGAAGTGCTGATGATGGATTTGACCATGACCTCTGTGGCGCCATTGCTCATCTCTTCGGTGACTGCTACTGCTATCTCCTTCATTGCCAATGGACAAGAGGCGATGTTCCCGCTAGTGAATAGTGAGCCATTTTTCGTGGAGCGTCTGCCTTGGTACGTGATATTGGGTATATTGTGTGGATTAGTATCCCTCTATTTCACGCGCGGCATGAATCGATTGGAGCAACTTTTCAAACGCTATGTGCAGAATATTTGGATAAAGTTCCTTGTTGGTGGCTCCGCGTTGGGTTTATTGCTTTTCCTTTTCCCTCCGCTCTATGGTGAGGGATATGATGTTATCAAGCAGCTCATCAATGGCGACTCTGTTTCTGCTATTGCCAATAGTCCTTTCGAGCGTTTTGGTACCGGTTCTTGGATTTTAGTTGGTTATTTCTCTGCCATTGTATTGCTCAAGATATTCGCTTCGGTTGCTACCAATGGTGGTGGCGGTGTAGGTGGTATTTTTGCGCCTTCATTGTTTATGGGTGCGATTGTGGGGTTTGTGTGTGCCCGACTAATGAATATGATTGGTATTGGTGTCCCCGAGGCCAATTTCGCTTTGGCGGGTATGTCGGGTTTGATGGCAGGTGTTATGCATGCACCACTCACGGGTATTTTCCTTATTGCAGAGCTCACAGGCGGTTATCACCTTTTTATGCCTCTTATGGCTGTGGCTGTGGTTTCCTTCCTCACGATAAAAATCTTCGAGCCCCATAGTCTTTATGCTATGCGTTTGGCGCAGAAGGGCGAATTGCTCACCCACAATAAGGACCGCTCTGTCCTCACACTTATGAAGATGGAGAATGTACTCGAAACTGACCTGCGCACTCTTAATCCTGAGATGACATTGGGTGAGTTGGTGAAGGTTATTTCGCAAAGTCATCGCAACATTTTCCCTGTAGTCAATGAAGAAGGTAAATTATTAGGTATCTTGCTCTTGGATGAGGTACGCAACATTATGTTCCAACCTCGCCTGTATAATCGCTTCACCGTCAAGCAACTCATGAACTCCCCTCAGGCTCTTCTCATTGATACGATGCCTATGGGCAAAGTGATGGAGATTTTTGAGGATACAGGTGCATGGAATTTGCCGGTCGTAGATGAACAAAAACATTATCTTGGCTTTGTCAGCAAGTCCAAGATTTTCAACTCCTACCGACACGTTCTTGTCCACTTCTCCGAAGAGTAAATCCTCTATCGGTTACTTGTTCTACGCATATAGTTAGAGAAAAATGAGACATACACTTGTGTATGTCATTTTTTTTTTGTAACTTTGCACGCAAATTTCATTTGTGTGATTATGATAGAGATTTTAAAGTATTGCGTACCTGCATTATGTGTGCTTCTTGCCACATGGTTAGTGATGCACAAGTTCTATAAAAGTGAAGCGGAGAAACGCCTTTGGGAGCTCAAACGCTTATCGCAAAAAGAGATTTCACCTTTGCGTATGCGCGCGTATGAGCGCCTTTCTTTGTTGTTGGAGCGCACCACGCCAGAGCATCTTCTCATTGAACTTAACTTGGGCGAGATGACTATCTTAGAAGTGCAGCAACACCTCATGCGTACGATTCGTTTGGAGTATGATCATAATCTCAGTCAGCAGGTGTATGTCAGCGATCAGGTGTGGGATACTATCATTGCTGCACGCGAGCAGATGGTAGCATTCATCAATACGATGGCACAGCAGATGCCCCCCGAGAGTACTGCTCTTGACTTCGCCAAAGTGCTCATTACAGCTTATCGTTCTAATGGACAAACGGCTAACGACCAAGCTATGCAAATGCTTCGCACCGAAGCTCGCTCATTACTTTAAACCACGTTGAACAATATTGAACTATTTTGAACCGTTTCTTTCCACTTCATATTGCTTTTGCTTTTTGTTGTGCTATGCTTTTGGTTGCATGCACAGCAGAGACTACTTGTCGTAAGGATATGGCAGTCGCTATGGTGCTGACGTTGCAAGCAGACTCTATTAACCAGAAAGGACATACTGTCAAATATACCTCTTGGGATAGTATCACCGTAGAACTGTTGGGTGAATATAATTTATTGTTTGACAACGGGAAAGGTATTAGTAAACTCCCTATGCCGTTATTGCCTGACACTACTATCTCTACGTTCTTGATAACTTTCCACGAGCAGACAGACACTCTTTTTGTAGAGCACACTCCTCGCCAATACTTTGTCAGTTTGGCTTGTGGTTGTGCTATTTATCATACTATTACTGCAGCTTGGTCCACGGATCCTCGTGTAGATAGTGTGCAAATCATCAATGCCAACGTGGAAAACGCTGTGCAAGAAAATCTCTGTATCCATCTGCATGAATAAGTTGTTGCTCATATTATCTTTGCTTTGCTTCGCGATATGCGCGAGCGCGCGTGAGTATGGCGACTCCACCATATATCAGGGTATGAGTATTAAGTTGGATATTGCCAATCCTATTTTAGAGTTAGCACGCTCTAAGGGTAAGGTGCAAGACTATGAGATGGCGCTCAATGTCCGCTTGGCGAATCGCTTTTATCCCACATTGGAGTTAGGTTATGCTATTGCCGAGACCTCTGCCGATGGTGGTCATTATAACGGACAAGGTGCTTTCACACGTTTGGGAATGGACCTTAGTGCCCTGAAAAAAGGTTTGTCCGAAAACTGCCTTATGGTGGGATTACGCTTTGGAGCAGCTTATCAACAATTCCAGATTACTGATGTTCCCGTGTATAATGAGTATTGGCCAATCCCCAATGTGAACTATTACCACCAACATAAGTTCGATTGTTGGGGTGAGATTGTAGCGGGTTGCCAAGTACAGGTTTGGAAAGGCTTTCAAATGGGTTGGTATGTGCGCCTCAAGTTCCTGTTCACTCGTACTGACCCGCAGGGTGATGCACTGCCTGCTTATTTGCCGGGCTATGGCTATCGCAATGATACCAATTGGGGACTTAATTACTTCCTCGGATGGAAATTTTAACAAAATACAACATACAATGAACTCAAAACAACTAATGACAAAAGCAGCAGACAATATTCGTATTCTTGCTGCAGCGATGGTGGAAAAAGCCAAGAGTGGTCACCCAGGTGGCTCTATGAGTGGTGCAGACTTTGTGCAAGTGCTCTACTCGGAATTCCTTATCCACGATCCAGAGAACCCATGTTGGGAGGCGCGCGATCGTTTCTTCCTTGACCCAGGTCACATGTCTCCTATGCTCTATGCACAACTCTGCATGACGGGTCACTACACGATGGAGGAGTTGCAACAACTCCGCCAATGGGGCAGTGTCACTCCGGGTCACCCAGAGCGCAATGTAGCTCGCGGTATTGAGAACACCTCAGGTCCTCTTGGTCAAGGTCACACTTTCGCTGTGGGTGCGGCTATTGCGGCTAAGTGGTTTAATGCCCGTTATGGTGAAGTGCATAACCCAACTATTTATGCGTTTATCTCCGATGGTGGTGTCCAAGAGGAGATCAGCCAAGGTGCTGGTCGTATGGCAGGTCACTTGAAACTCGATAACCTCATTATGTACTATGATTCTAACGAGATACAACTTTCTACTTCTTGCAACGAAGTATCTTCGGAGAACGTAGCTATGAAATACGAGGCATGGGGATGGTATGTACAAGATATCGATGGCCATGATCCTGATGCTATTCGCCAAGCTATCATTAATGCGCAAAACGAGAAGAATCGTCCTTCACTCATCATTGGTCATACCTCTATGGGTAAGGGTTGCGTAAATGCAGAAGGCGAGAGTTGGGAGGGTAAGACCTCTACCCATGGTCAACCACTCAGCAAGTCTGGTGCAAGCTTTGAGGCTACTGTAAAGAATCTTGGTGGCGATCCAGAGAATCCATTCCAAATCTTCCCTGACGTACAAGCGCTTTACGACCAACGTGCAGAGGAGCTTCGCGAGATTACTAACCAACGTTATGCGGCTTACCACGAATGGGCAACTGCTAACCCATTGGCTGCTAACGAGTATGAAACTTTTATGCGCGGTGAGACACCTTGCATTGATTGGAGTGAGATCACACAAAAGCAAAACGTAGCTACTCGTACTGCTTCTGCCAACGCTTTGGCATACCTTTCAGAGCATGTCGGCAACATGATTGTATCTTCTGCTGACCTCTGTAACTCTGATAAGACTGATGGTTTCCTCAAACATACTCATGTGATTACAGCCGATGACTTTACGGGTCGTTTCTTGCAAGCGGGTGTGAGCGAGCTTACTATGGCTTGCGTCTGCATCGGTATGGCATTGCACGGCGGTATCATTCCAGCTTGCGGTACCTTCTTCGTTTTCTCTGACTACATGAAACCTGCTATCCGTATGGCAGCCCTCATGGAGATTCAAATGATGTTCGTTTGGAGTCACGATGCTTTCCGTGTAGGTGAAGATGGTCCAACCCATGAGCCAGTGGAGCAAGAGGCACAAATCCGTTTGATGGAGAAGCTCCACAACCACTCTGGTCGTCCAAGTGTGATGGTGCTCCGTCCTGCTGATGCAGAGGAAACTACCGCTGCATGGAAGATGGCAATGGAGAATATCTATACCCCAACTGCCCTTATCCTCTCTCGCCAAGATGTCACCTCTGTGCCTAACACCTCAGAGGCTGGCGTGAAGAAAGGTGCGTATATCGTGAGCAAGGACGAGAACCCACAAGTGGTGATGATTGCTTCTGGTAGCGAAGTTTCTACTCTTATGGCAGGTGCCGAACTCCTTCGTGCTGAAGGTATCCGCCTCCAAATCGTGAGCGTACCATCTGAGGCTATCTTCCGTCAACAAAGCAAGGAGTATCAAGCAGAGGTGCTTCCACAAGGCGTTACTCGCTTTGGTTTGACCGCAGGTCTCCCATGCAACCTCGAGGGTCTTGTAGGCGAACACGGTACCGTTTGGGGACTCAACTCCTTCGGTTTCTCTGCTCCATACAAAGTGCTTGACGAGAAACTCGGCTTCACCGCACAAAACGTATACGACCAAGTGAAGAAGTTGCTCTAATAAGTAATCACATCGCAAAGGCGACAGGTTTAATGCTCGGCGTTAATTCGCCGAGCATTTTCCGTCTTATGTACCCACCGCTCACTGCGTGAGCCGCTACCGCAGCTCTGCTGCCACCACCTCGCCTTTTGGCGACACCACCTCACAAAGTGACCCCACCTACGCTTACGCACAAAAAGCACTTTTATTAAGATTCCCTTCTCTTGTACCTTATATTTAAGCACCGTGTAAAAAACCAAAGATGAACCAAAGACGAACCAAGGAACGACCTAAGAACTCCGAAACACAAAAAAGGCTTTTTATTAAGATTGCCGTCTCTTTCTCCTCTCTTATACCTTGCCTAATTTTACCGAGAGAACACCGACCGACGACCGAGAGAACTCCGACTCAACTCCCCGCAACCCAAAAGTGCTTTTTGTTTGACTAAACCTGAAAAAGGTTGACTCAATTACTGATATATAATCTTAAAAAACGTACTTTTTTGACTCGTTTCCTGAAAAGGTTGACTGGAGTCCTAAAAAGGTTGACTCTTTGAAAGAGGATGCAAAGATACTACATTCTTTTGACATATGCAAATTTGCCATTAAACCTATTCCTTTAACTTTTGAAAATTATCTGTTATATTGGTA
>JAZUCY010000008.1:0-66410 GCA_045639365.1 Paludibacteraceae bacterium | reverse complement strand
ACAATGGCCCCCAGTCCCCAGACCCCGGCAGCCAAAAAACAAGAAATTATGAAACAATATAGTTTACTAGAACTCTGCTACTGCATAGACGAAGCGCTGAGCATAGAGCTGGACGACACCTACTGGGTACGTGCCGAGATTGCTTCGCTCACCGAGCGCGGGCACTGCTATATGGAACTGGTGGAGAAAGCCAAGAACAACGCTATCGCCGCCAAACTGCGTGCCACCTGTTGGCAGCATGTCTATCACCTCTTATCGGCGTATTTCGCCAACGAGACGGGGCTAACGCTCGCCGTCGGCATGCAGGTGCTGCTGCAAGTGGAGGTCAGTTTTCATGCCGTCTATGGACTGAGTCTGAATATTGTGGGCATTGACCCCACCTTCACCCTTGGCGACATGGCGCGCCAGCGACAGCTGACTATCCAGCGCTTGCAGGAGGATGGTGTCATGGACTTGCAACGCTCTCTACCTCAGCCCCTTCTGCCTCGCCGTGTGGCAGTCATCTCGGCAGCGGATGCGGCGGGCTATGGCGACTTCTGCCACCAGTTGCAGAGCAACAATGGCGGCTTTCGCTTCCGCACCCAACTCTACCCTGCCGTTATGCAAGGCGAGCAGTCGCCTGCTTCTATTATAGCGGCTTTAGAGCAGATAGCGGCTCAGTTGGAGGAGTATGATGTGGTGGTTATTGTCCGAGGTGGTGGTGCAACTACGGATCTCAGGAACTTCGATGACTACGATTTGGCGTTTCATTGTGCCAATTTTCCCCTGCCGATTATTGCAGGTATAGGCCATACACGAGATGTGAGTGTAGTAGATATGGTGGTGCATACTACTGTCAAAACGCCTACGGCAGCTGCCGAGTGGCTTATCAATGCCATGCAATCGCAAGCCGACCGATTATGCGAACTGCACTTACGCCTACAGCGAGTGGCGCAAATGGCTATCCGCAAGCAGCAAAACAAAATCGATGCTCTTTGGCAATCCTTGCGCTTTGCCACGCAACAACGCTTGCACCGCCAACGCACCCAACTCGAACTTTGGGAGAAAACGATTGCCCTCCATTCGCCCGAGCGTATCTACCGCATGGGATATAGCCTCACAACGGTCAATGGCAAGATTCTTAGGAGTATCCACGATGTCAAAGCGGGCGAAGAGTTGCTCACGCATACGGCAGACGGAGTTATACGTTCAAAGGTAAAATCAGATGAAGGATAGGAAGATTATATTTTTGCTCACGCGCGAGCAGTGGTGGGGTATTATGATATTGGTCATACTGGCTGGTGTCACGCTCTTCTTTTTGCACCGTTTTCAGCCTGTTAAGGAGAGTACGGTGCAGGTCAACGACTCCACACTCACGCATTTCGCGTCCTATCAGGTCCAGCAGGATAGTATCCGAAAAGCCCATTGGAGAAAGCAGTACCCCCGCGACACGATTGCCATTCACCTGCAACCCTTTGACCCTAATACAGCCGATAGCAGCACTTTGGTGCATTTAGGACTCAAGCCTTGGCAAGCGAGCAACATACTCAAGTATAGAGCCAAGAATGGCCGTTATCGCAAGGCAGAGGATATGCGCAAACTCTACGGTATGACCGATAGTATGTATCAGGCATTACTGCCTTACATAGCGATTGACACACTGGCGGTATCGCAGTTTAGGGATAGCCTGTACCGTGCACAACGCCCTCAAGTATCATCCAATCACGCAGACAGCGACACCACCGTACAGGACACGATGCTGCGTTATGTCTCTCACAAACGAGATACGGTGCTTAATCTGCGTACTGCGGATACCACGGAGTTAAAGATGATTCGTGGTATAGGTGGGTATCGAGCAAAACAGATTGTGCGTTATCGCGAGCAGTTAGGTGGTTTTGCTTCGGTGGAGCAACTGCGTGAGATCAAAGCACTGCAACCCTTATTGACGGACAGCCTGTCAGCAGACAGCCTGCTTAGGCATTTCATATTGGATAGTGTCAAGGTAGAGCCCTTGCGGGTGAATAGTGCACATGTAGAGCACCTGCAACGTCATCCTTATTTATCCTTTGAACAGGCGAAGGCGATTTATGAGTTACGCCGTCGGAAGGTGCGTCTGTATTCGTTGGAGCAACTGCGTGCGCTTGATTGCTTGAGTGAACACGATCTTAACCGTCTAAGCCCGTACTTGAACTTCGAACCCAAACAGAAGTAACTTTCCATAGCCCACCTACCATTCACTCGCAAGTGAACTTCTAGTATATGATCGTTGGTCTATACGATAGATGAATCTATCTTTTTTTGAAAAAAATGCTCACTTTACTTGCGTATGTGCATTTTTTGTAGTACCTTTGTCTGCCATTTTGGCAGACTGACTAAAAATAACTATGGAACAAAAGGATTTACAAACCATCAAACAGCGATTTGGGATTATCGGAAATAGTCCCTTGCTCAATCGTGGCATTGAAGTCGCTGTGCAAGTTGCACCCACCGATCTCAGTGTACTCATAACTGGAGAGAGTGGCGTAGGAAAAGAGAATTTCCCAAAGATCATTCACGCCTATTCCCTCCGTCGTCATAAGAAAGATGCATACTTCGCCGTTAACTGTGGTGCTATACCCAAAGGCACCTTGGAGAGCGAACTGTTTGGACACGAGAAAGGAGCATTTACCGATGCGCGCTCAGAGCGAAAAGGTTACTTTGAGATAGCCGACGGCGGTACACTATTCCTAGATGAAGTTGGCGAATTGCCCCTCGAGACACAGGCACAACTGCTGCGTGTATTGGAGTCAGGAGAATTCATGCGCGTGGGTTCTAGCCAGATACGCAAGACCGATGTGCGCGTGGTAGCAGCCACCAATCTGGATATGAAGCGCGCCATCTCCGAAGGACGCTTCCGTGAGGATTTATACTATCGTCTTAACACAGTTGAAATCAAGGTACCTGCCCTACGCGATCGCTCAGAGGATATTCCGCTCCTATTCCGTAAGTTCGTTGTGGACTTCTGCCAGCGCTACAATATGCCTACTATCCAACTCTCCGAAGACGCTACACAAATGCTCAAAGCATATTATTGGCAGGGGAATATTCGTCAACTCAAGCATACAGCAGAACAAATGTGCGCCGTCGAAACTACTCGAAACATTACCGCCTCCATACTGCAAAAATACCTACCTGAGAACGAAATGCAAAAAGGCATAGCCCTCTTAGGTGCACACACACAAACGCACGACACATACATGAATGAGCGCGAACTGCTCTACAAGGTGCTATTTGACATGAAGCGCGAAATGACCGAGATGCGCCAGCAACTCAACGGGCTACTCACCACTCCTCCTACGCCATCGCATCGCGCTACCGACATGGTCGTTCGCAACCCAGAAATGGTTGTGGCAAAACACCCCGAGTATGAATCTGTGGAAGAGATACCAGTGGACACCTTTGCTACAGTTATTCCCGAAACGGAGGTTACCACGATAAACGAAGAGCCCACCATCAACACCATGGAAGATATAGAGCGTGAGAGTATTCGTGCGGCATTGGCACGCAATAAGGGTAGTCGCAAATTAGCAGCAACTGAACTGCATATATCCGAGCGCACGCTATATCGCAAAATCAAGGAATACGAACTCTAATCTCCTACCCTTACACTTTTCACCATATACATTACACTATGCAACTACAACGTCATATCCTATTATCGTGTACCCTCATGCTGAGCGCTATGATCCTGCTGAGCGGATGTGTTATATCCTACAAGTTCAACGGTGCCAGCATAGACTACTCTAAGGTCAAAACTATTTCTGTGGCGGACTTCACCAACAACGCTGCGCTGGTCTATCCTCCTTTGGCAACCAATCTCACCGATGGAATCAAGGACCTATACCAACGCCAAACGCGCTTAGAGCAAGTGCGTCGTGGTGGCAACCTCGAACTCGAAGGCGAAATCACAGGCTATCAACTCACCCCTATGTCAGTATCAGCGGATAGTTATGCTGCGGAAACCAAACTCACCATCACTATCAAAGTGAAATTTACTAACAATATAGCACCCGAAGAGAGTTTCGAAAAGACCTATTCGGCATATCAGACTTTCGATGCTTCACAGATGCTTTCAGATGTGCAAGAAGAGCTCTGCAACACCATGATTACTGAAATTGCAGAGCAAATATACAACGATACGGTAGCAAAATGGTAAAAAATTTGGTAGTATCAAAAAAAAGTTGTACCTTTGCACCCCGATATCCGTTTTTCCGATATCCTATAACAGAAAAATAAAACATTTTAAACAATATTATTATGTACGTACTATTAACTATTTTGATTGTAATCGCAGCAGTATTGCTCATCCTTTTGGTGTTGGTTCAAAACAGCAAAGGTGGCGGTTTGGCTGCAGGTTTCTCAAGCGGTAACCAAGTAATGGGTGCTCCTAAGACAGCTGACTTCTTGGAGAAAGCAAGTTGGACTTTGGCTGGTATCATCATCGCGCTCAGCATTATCGCTGTTGGTTTCAACAAGAGCGATGCAGCAACCACCGAAGCAGGTAGCGCTATCACTGAGCAAGTACAAGAGGCTTACGAGGCTGAACAAGCAGCTCAAGCTGTACCTGAGTTCGAGGCTGAGGAAGTTACTGAGGAAGTAGCTGAGTAATCACCACTGACGGCGAAACAAGCCGCCAATGAGAGAAACAAGGATGTAGATGGGATAAATAATCCCTAACAACAAAGCAGTAAAGAGAGAGACGGACGCGTCTCTCTTTTTTATTAAGCGGTATTCAATAGGGAACTTCAGTAGCAATACCAACGGACATAGCAGTTGCAAGATATTAGCAGCCAACACTACTGCACCACAACGCAGAATATCTTTGTCGGTATATTTAGGTGCTTTGCCTGCCCAACGCATGCGTTGTTTGAGGAAATCTCGCCACGATGTATGAGGACGAACGATAGCCTCGTATTGTGGATTGTCAAGAACTGCTATTGTCAGCCCACGGCGCTTAAACGATTCGAGAAGAAACATGTCATCACCACTCGGAATCTCTGGGTGGAGGTCTTGATAGGATTCAAGCCATCGCTCGCGGTGAACAATCATATTCGCCCCACTACACATAACGGAGTGTCCTCGTTGAGCAGCCTCAATCGTGAGCTGCTGAATCGCTGCGTATTCGGCTATCTGCAATTGCTCCAACAATGAAGGTTGCTCGCTCTCTGACTCCATGCGGAGAGGGAGGATGTATAAGTCTTCGGTTAACGGATATTGGATTTCGGAAGAGGACGGGATGATATCATCATCCTGCATCCATACATACTCCGTTTGAGCTTCAGAGATAAGGCGATAAAGGGCATGTTTTTTGCCCTTACCCTCGTCATTGATTCCACGACGAGGAACAATGATAGATAATTTTGCATCTATCGTTCGAGCATCAGCGAGATAAGAACTAGGATTTATGAGTTTTGAATTATCTGCCATTGCTCCATGAATTGAGGATAAGACTTAGCAATACAATCGGTATCATCCACTTCATAGCCTGCCACCAATAATGCCATTGCCATTCGGTGGTCATGGTCGGTGCGGTGCTCGTGGATAGCACGCAAACGGTCAGATTCCTTGATAGATAGTGATTCTGTGCCAGTTGCCTGCAATTCTATGCCCAAGCGCTCACACGTGATGGCGACAGCAGGGTAAAGGTCGGGGCAGTTTCCGAAATCCAATGAGAGAATTTTAGAAACGGATGCGATAGGCTTGATGACAACGCCTCCGGCAGTATATAGGGTTTGGACACCGAGGTAGGCGAAGATGTCGGCTACGACCTTGTCGCCTTGCAAAGAGTCACGGAATAATCCAGGGAAGCAAATCTCTCCGCCGTGAAGTGCCACGTGTTCATACCAGAACGCTGCAGAAGACCAGTCTTTTTCTATCGTATAGTATGGTGTAGCATTGTGTAATGTAGTGTAGTATTGTATAATTTCGCGGGTGATACTTATATAAGGAGAGGAAGAGTTGGTTTGGACATTGGCACCGATAAGGAGTAAGGCAGAGACGAACTGCGTAGAAACGGGATTGTCAATCCTTACTATCCTATGCTTATCCAATACACAACCCTTAATGCGGAGAGGTGGAAAACCTTCCTCGCCTAAATACTCAATCTGTGCACCTATCTCGCGCAAAGCATTCACCAACTGCCCGATAGGACGGTGATGCATGCGCTCTACACCATCTAGTACGACTACTTGGTTGATTCTTTGTGCTAAATAGGCGGTCAAGAATCGTGCTGCTGTACCGCAGTTGCCAATGTTTAGTATTATGTCTTTGTCCCCTTGTTGCTCACAAGCTTTTAATGATTGATATAGAATTTGTACGTCGTCTGGCATAGCAACGGAGACGGGCATGAGACCGTCTCCGTGTATAGCTTGCAATATCAATAATCGATTTGCAATTGATTTTGATATTGGTAATTCAATCTGCATTAATTCACATCTGGCAAGAAGGAATAATCGCGAGAGTAACGGAGGTGTTGCTCGATATAGCCTTCGGTATAGTCGAGTGTTACGTCCACGATGTTGCCTTCTGCATCATAATGTGCGGTGTAAACAGGGTTTACGAAACCTTTGTAAGGAGCCAAGTTGAGCTTCTCGTAGCGCTCCAAGATCTCTTTGTGCAAGTCTTGATCAACTTTCACTGCATATTCCTCTACCATTGCTTTGGCAGCAGGATAATCGCCCTCAGAAGTGATACGTTGTATCTCACGAAGCAACTCGCCATACAAACGACGAATACCCTCGTAGTCATTGATTTGAAGATAGTGTTTGCCTTCGCGCTCAATCATCTCCACTTCGTTGTTCTTTGCGTTCTTGAATACCCAAAGAGCAATGAGTTGGCGGTTACGCATGTGTGACTCCTCGATGTCTTTGCCTGGCTCAATACGCACGAGTTGGGTCATCAGACCATTCATCATTTGTTGGTAGAAGAATCCTTTGTAGGTATCTTCATTTTCGAGCAATCCGAGTTCCACTAACTTAGGATCAGCCATATAGTAGAGACCAAGCAAGTCGGCGCGTGCCTCTTCGATGGTAGATGCATGCTCTTTGAGAGCGTCTTTGCTCACGCCTGGCATAAGTTTACCTGATCCATGACCTACGCACTCGTGCAAGTCGGTATGTAGGTCGCCGCAAGCACCCGCTTTCTCGTACATAGCAATCACCTCAGCGTTGAGCATAAACTCCTCATTAAAGCCGTTGCCTTTGGCTGCTTCGTTGTATGCGTGGGTGATATTGTCAATGGTTACAGACTTCGAACCATAGTCCTTGCGAATCCAGTTGGCATTAGGCAAGTTGATACCGATAGGGGTAGCAGGATAGCAGTCGCCAGCGAGGATGGCAGCGGTGATAACCTTTGCACTCACACCTTTCACCTCTTCCTTCTTATATTTCTTGTCGGTAGGAGAGTTGTCCTCAAACCATTGTGCGTTGTCAGAGATGGTTTGGCAACGGTGAGTAGCACGCATATCCTTGAAGTTCACAAGTGACTCCCAAGTACCTGTAATACCCAATGGATCGGCGTATGTCTCAGTGAAACCATTCACATAGTCCACGCGACTATCAAGGTCTTTGACCCAAGCGATACAGTATTCATTGAAAGCACGGAGGTCACCTGTCTTGTTGAACTCAATCATTTTCTCAATTACGAGACGTTGTGCATCGTTCTCCGCAAATTGGAGTGCTTTCTCCAAATTCTCAACCACTTTTTCAAGAGCAGCACTGTACATACCACCTACTTTATATACGCGTTCAACAACTTTGCCGTTCTCCTTCACGAGTTTGCTGTTCAGACCAATCCACAGTGGCTCAGCAGAAGTGTCTTTGTGCTTTTCGTAGTATGCCTCTGCCTCGGCCTGGGTCACGCCCTCGTAGTAGTTGTTGGCAGAAGCGAGAAGAAGGTCTTCGCCGTCGAGACTCAGACTCTTAGGCATTACGGTAGGGTCGAAGATGACAGGCAGGATAGCCTCGTCGTATGTTACGCCAGCTTCGGCACAAGCAGCCACAAACCAGTCTTGGGAGAACTCTGGTTGGAACTTGTCCGATGCGTAGTGATGGTGAATACCATTGGCGAACCATACACGTTTGAGGTATTTCTCGAAGCTAAGGAACTCAGCAGATGTCTTGTCTCCCTTGTATTGGGTATAGAGGGCTTCGAGTGCACGACGAATGCGCAGATTGTAACGACCGTTTTGGTCGAAGAGGATATCACGTCCGTGCAATGCTGCTTCGGTGAGGTGATAAACGAGAGTCTTTTGTTGCAGACTCAGCGAGTCAAATTCTGGCACTTGATAGCGCAGAATTTCGAGGTCATAAAACTTGTCCACGGTGTAGTCAAATGTTTGTTCTTGTTTGCAGCATGCGCTGAGTGCTACGAGCGCAAGGCTGAGGATTGCGAGTTTCTTCATTAGTTAAAATTGTTTCATGCGCAAAAGCGCTATTTCAAAGTTTTCAATATTAAATTCTATCCAGTACGGTTTGTACCAATTGTTTGATGCGAGGCTTGTAGTCGGTATTAGCAGCTTCCACTTTACGTTGTGCAATAACACAGCAAACAGTCATGGCCTTGTGTCCCATCAAGAGGCTCAGACCTGCAATGACACTACCTTCCATCTCGTAGTTAGTGATACGTTGTCCCTCGTAACGGAAGTCAGTAATGAGGTCATTAATCTCCTTGATTGCCAAGTCGCAACGCAATACGCGACCTTGTGGGCCATAGAAGCCATTGGCCGCGATGGTACAACCACGCTCCATATCGGTGCCAGCAATGCGATTTACCAGTTCTGGGTCAGCTGACACTACGTATGGGCGCGCTGCTTTGGCAGGATAGTGAATAAAGTCCACCAATGCCTCCTCAAAGCCAAGGTCTGCAATCTCATCGCGACCTTCATAGAAAGCCAATACACCATCCCAACCGATAGACTTCTCGCTCACGAGAAAGGCTCCTAATGGGATATCCTCTTGCATACCACCGCAGGTGCCAATACGCACTATTTCCAATTGGCGGTGTTCTTCTTTCTCGGTGCGTGTAGCAAAGTCAATGTTCGCTAATGCATCTAACTCGTTGAGCACAATATCGCAGTTATCGGTGCCAATACCAGTGGAGATACAAGAGATTCGTTTACCTTTGTATTGACCTGTAATAGTATGGAACTCGCGACTTTGAATATCGCATTCTATACTGCCTTCGTCAAAGAACGAAGCTACCATATCCACACGACCTTGGTCGCCTACTAATATCACCTTATTCGCCAGATGTTCTGGGCGAATATGGAGGTGGAATATACTGCCGTCCTCATTGATAATGAGTTGACTGGCTGGGAATGTTTTTTTCACAGGTTAAAAGATTTATGACCGCTCGCTATGCTCGCTGATAGAAGTTAGACCACTACGTTGTTAGATTGCTTCGCTGTTAAAATATAGACATCTCTCAGCGCGAAGCGCGGTCTAACAGTAACACGGTCTAATATCTCTCAGCTTGTAAAAGCGGTCTGGTTAATAATTAGGCTTGACCACCGCCAAAGGACATAGGTATAGTACTTCCTGGAGGAGGTGTACCATTTAGTTTAATGGTACCAAACTGTTTTTCGTACTTTGCTACATTCTCTTGCAAAGCAAAGAGCAGTTTCTTCGTATTTTCAGGTGTCATAACGACACGTGATTTCACATTAGCTCCCTTTTGACCAGGCATCATGCATGCAAAGTCCACAACGAACTCCGAAGCCGAGTGTGCTACGATGGCAAGGTTGCTGTAAGTACCCTCTGCCACTTCAGGCGAGAGGTTGATGTTGAGTTTTTGTTCTTCCATATTTGTGTTGTTTAGAGTTATAGGGTTGTGTTACCAATATATTGCTTTCTTGTGGAAACGTTGTGTCAGTAGAATCCATAGCGACAATAAAGGCAATACAATGTCATACGCCACAATCTCTATGCCAAATAGTCGTCCGCCTAATTGATACGCAGCCGTATTGATGACACTGAGTTGCATAATCAATCTTATACACCATAGTCCGAGAGCAATCATCATAGCCCATCCCCCCCCCCATACGAAGGTTGCTATGAGCAAGGCATAGATGAGTGCGCGCATCATCGGTTCCATACCCAAGCGCAACTTACTGCCTTTCTTATAATGGTGCGACACAGATAGGTGTCGACGTTTTTGGTGTAGCCACTCGCGCCAAGTGTTTTTGGGGGGCGACCATGTGATACTATTGCGCGAACAAACGATGGCGGTATTATTGCGAGTAGTCACCTTATTGACGAATAGGTCGTCATCGCCTGAGCGTTCGTTTAACATTCCACGAAAACCATCGTGAGCAAAGAATGTGGATTTCTTGTATGCCAAGTTTCGACCGACTCCCATGTATGGATGTCCTGTGGCAGCCATACCCATGTATTGCAGTCCTATGAAGAGGGTATCATAGTTGATGAGATTACTCAACATTGTCTTTTTTTCGAAATACGCACCATATCCCAATACCACTTCTATCTGTTCTCCGCCTTGTACAAATCCGCTCATCATCTCTCGAATCCATTGTCGGGATTCTGAACGGCAATCCGCATCCGTTAGTAACAGGTAGTCATAATGGGCAGCTTTGATACCAATAGTGAGAGCCAACTTCTTACTACTGATCACGCGTGCTTCTCGAGGAACGAAGGTGATGTATAGGTTGCTAGATTGTTGCGCGTAGCGTTCCAACACTTGTTGTGTATCATCTTCTGAGCCATCGTTCACTACGATCACTTCGTAGCAGGGATAATCTTGGTTGAGCAGTGTATGTAGGTAGTCGCTCAGGTTGGTCTGTTCGTTACGAGCACAAACAATCACGCTCACCTTAGGCAAATCGCTATCTGGGATAGGAGGCTGTACTGTATATTTGCGTTGCCAACGAGTGACACCGGCCATATATCGCAAGTAAAAATAACATTGGTAGAGCATCACCAATGCTAATGCTCCCAACAGATAATAATCCAGATGTGAAAAGAATTCCTCCACCTTATTTTTGCTCTATAGAAAGCATCACGTGCTTTTTCAACTTTTTGATTTTCTGTGCTAACACTTCCTCCACAAACATACGGCTAACCTCTGTAGCACCTGCTTCGGTAAGCAGATACTCACGGCGTTGAGTGTCGGTAGAAATATTCTTGAAAAAGAGCGAAGCGTTCTGCTCGCCGATAGAGTTAATCCAATCCATTGTGAGTTTCTCTATGTCAATGAGATAAGTATCCTTCACCTTTGCCACTCTACGAATCACATCTGCATATACACCCATACGCTCAATCACTTGACCGTCCTTGTAATATGGTTGTACAACGGGGGTACACAGGATAACCTTAACGCGTCGTTTTTGCAATTGAGCTACAACTTCCACCAAGTGTTTAGCCATATCAGCGGCAGGATAATACATCTTGCCATACTCATCTCGTAAATCGTTTTGTCCAAGTTGCAACACTACAAAATCACCTGGATGACACTGGTCAATAATCTTCTTCAGTCGGCTGTCAATCAGGGTATGGGTACTCTCGCCCGCTTGCGCAAAGTTCACCACTTCCACTTTACCCGTGAAGAGAGCAGATAGTTTTTCGCCCCAGCCACGCACATCAGGATTTGCAATACTGTGAGGTGCTAAAGAGGCATCACCAATCAGCACCAATCGCTCTTTCGCCACACACATAACTGGCAAACAGAGCACAATACACATACTAAGTAAAATCTTTTTCATATATCCTTGTCTTTAAACTATAAACTGCAAATTGTACACTATTGTCGCTATTCCTCATACACCAAACACACATTATCCACCCAGAGGGTATTGCCTTCGTGTCCCTCGAAGGCCTCCATCTTGCCACTGGTCAGCACGATAACCATATGCGTGGGCTCCAATGTAGCGTCCCATCCTTCCTCCATAATCGGTGTGATCTTGCCTCGTGAGTTCATGGCGCGTTCTATGCCTTTGAAGCCCATATACTCTTTGTACCAAGGCTTAGCAGTAATATCGCCATAGTGAATAGGTATGCGATGGGCATTCACCCACTCTTCTTGTGTCTTGGAGAAACGTTCGTAGCCTGTACCTACGCGGATAGAGTGGATTTTGCCTTTCTCATCTTCCCAACGGTGTTGCAGATAGATGTATGCCTCAGCCTCGTCTATCTCGCCGTTCTCGAATTCTCTTTTCTTAGGTTTGGCAGTACCTTTTGCATACCAATACCAACTCTCTTGTTCTATCACACATTTGTAGTCAAGCAACAACGCTGTAGGGCGAGCAGTGAATGGCACACCAAAGTCAATGTTTTGATATGGGTCATTCGCGGTGGTAATAGGTTCGATGTTACGTCCAGTAAATAGTGTTCCAGACACCAACACCTGAATATCAATCATTCCCATAACTTTCACGCCGAGCATATCTACGTCCAAACGACAGCAAGTGCCTCCGTCCTCACGCATCTCGGGGATCATGGTACCTGCTGCTTTCTCTATACCAACGATATTGGCGTATGCGTTGCTGGTTGCCCAAGGGTTACCATTTTGTCCAAAGATGTATGGTGCATTATCCCATATTGTATCTGTTGGTGCGAGACAGTAGAGTGTTTTTGTTTTTCCACCCATCAACTTAGACTCTTGAATATATCGTACCGTCCATTGCTCCATATCGCCAAAAGGCAACAGTTCAACACGTTCAGCAAAGAGGGGTAATATCAGTGCCAGCAAGGGTAGGAAGAGTACTTTTTTCATCTATATATTATAATCAACTATTAATAATCTAAAAAAACGCGCAAAGTTACTACTTTTTTTTGATATATGCAATTTTTTTTGTAATTTTGCACGTTTATTTAAACAACCTATGAACACATTTGGCGAAAAGTTTGCTTTTACCTCCTTCGGAGAGTCACACGGTCGAGCTATCGGCGGTGTGCTGGATGGCGTACCCGCAGGGCTGCATATTGACCTCACGCTCATACAGAACGAACTTGCCCGCAGGGCGGGGCGATTAGGCGATGAGGCGATGAGGCGAGAGGCAGGAGTCTCCCCTCGGGCGTTGCGCGAGGCAGATGAGGTGGAGTGGCTGAGCGGCGTCATGGACGGTGTAACACTCGGTACACCCATCGCGTTTATCATTCGCAACCAGGATGCCCGTCCAGAGGACTACGACTGGCTCAAACACTCTTTCCGTCTCGGGCATGCCGACCGCGTTTATCAAGAGAAATATGGCATACGCGACCACCGCGGTGGCGGGCGCGCTTCGGCGCGCGAGACCGCCTCGCGCGTAGTGGCAGGCAGCATTGCCAAGCAGCTTCTCGCTGAGCAGAATATCCATATCCATGCCCAACTCATTCAGCTGGGAGAGAAAACCAATCCCGCTGATTTTGAGGAGTATATCCGTCATGTGCGCCAAGAGGGCGACAGCATTGGCGGCATCGTAGAGTGCACCATCACGGGCGTGCCCGTGGGCGTGGGCGAACCTATCTTTGACAAACTGCAAGCCCACCTCGCATTTGCCATGATGAGTATCAATGCCTGCAAGGGCTTTGCGTACGGTTCGGGCTTCGAGGGGGTGAGCAAGATGGGTAGCGAAATGTACTTATCGGGCAACCCTACCCTCGTCTCTGGCGGTATAGCAGGCGGTATCAGCGACGGCACACCCATCGTCTTTCGGTGCGTGTTTAAGCCCACGGCGTCAAATCGCAAGACGCTGGAGGCGATAAGGTTAGAGGCGAAAGGCGAGAGGTTAGAGGTAACGGGCAGGCACGATGCCTGCGTAGCGGTGCGAGCTGTACCCGTAGTAGAAGCCATGGCTGCATTGGTGCTGGCAGAGTGGCATGATTTTTGCAAGCAGCAATAAGCACCCAATCATGACAACTATGAAACGAATGACCACATTGTGTATATTGATTACACTACTCGCTAATGCCAGCTCCTATACGTTGGCACAGCATACACTATCAGGTACTGTTCTCTCCAAGACAGACAACGCCCCCATTGAAATGGCGACCGTGCGGCTGTTCTCCTACCACCACACACCAGGTATCCACCCCGATACGGGGCAAGCCCTCATGGACTCTACCCTCGTACAAGGTGCACAGACCACATACGACGGTATGTTTTTGCTGCACAATATCCCAGAGGGCAAATACCGACTAATCATCTCCTCCGTCGGTTTCGCCGATATGAGCAAAGAGATACAGATGCCCAACAAGCATTTGGATATACCCGTTATTCGCCTTGTCGAAGAGGTGCAACACCTTGCCGAAGTCAGTGTGCAAGGCAAAGCCGCTGAGATGACCGTCAAGGGCGATACCATAGAGTACAACACCGCCGCCTACCAAGTCAGCGAAACAGCCACCGTCGAGGAACTGCTCAAGAAGATGAACGGCGTAGAGGTGGACAAAGAGGGCAAAGTGACCATCAACGGCGAGGAGATCAAGAGCGTCCGCATTGATGGCAAGAAGTTCTTTGGCGACGACGTACAGACTGCCACCAAGAATATCCCTGCCGAGATGATCGAGAAGATACAGGTCATTGACGAGAAGAGCGATATGGCCAAACTCACGGGCTTTGAGGACGACGACACGGAGCGTATCATCAATCTCAGTCTGAAGAAGAACCGCAAACAGGGTGTGTTTGGCAACTATTCGGGGGCATTGGGTGCTGACTTGGTAGCCGACAATGGTCGTTGGTTAGGATATGACCAACCCTTCTTTGCCAACGACTTTCGTTATGGTGCAAACCTGTTCACCAACCTGCTCTTGGGCGAGAGCCAAACGACTATCGTCGGTGGCGCAAACAACACCAACGAAATACGTTCCGGTCGCGGACGAGGCTGGTTTGGCGGACAAAACGCAGGTATCACCGCATCAGAGAACTTAGGCGTGAACACCAACATCGACCTCACAAGCAAATTAGGCGAGAGGCAAAGAGGCGATAGCAAAACCGAACTGCTGATAGGCGGTGATGCGACAGTAAACCACTCCAACAACGACACCCGTACCCTCTCCAACAAAGAGAGTTACAGCGAAGAAGCCACCTACATCGACCGCGACTCAACAGTGAAACTCACCCACTCTTGGGATGCACAAATGCGCATGGAGATGGAATACCAAATCGACTCCACAAACAAAATCATCTTGCGCCCACAAGTCAATTACAGCAACTCCGCTTCAACACAAAACAACGACTACGTCTATGACCGCGACTCCGTACGCATCAACGATGGTTATCAACACAAAAGAAACCTACAAGAAGAGATAGGCGCTTCGCTACGTGCCACCTACAACCATAAGTTCACAAAGCCTGGTCGCACCCTGACCATGCGTGCAGACATCAAATTCACCAACACCCACAAAAAAGATACTACCTACGCTTGGGACAGAATGACCCACTCCGCATTGGTAGATCAACATACCTTCTCCGACAACAATGCCCTCAGCTACTCGCTCCGCACATCCTTCGTAGAGCCCATCTATGGCAAAAACCACTTCTTGGAAACAGTACTCTCCTTCTCAGGTAGCAACCGCCAATCCACCAAAGACCAATACTCCATGCTAGATGGTACATATCAATACGACAGCCTATTCTCCAACGCACTGAGCAACAACATGTACACCGAGCAACTAGAACTTAACTACCGCTGGGTGAGCGAGAAAATAGACTTGACAGCAGGTGCCCGCGTGCTAGCAATACAAACCCACTCCACCACCTACTATGGCAAGACCCTCGCGCGCGATACCCTATACAATAGATTCAACTGGTCGCCAAACCTGAACTTCAAATATAAATTCGGAAGAAAAGAATTCGCACGCATCAACTATCGCGGTAATGTGAACCAACCTACTATCCAACAGATGGAACCCGTACGCAACAACTCCGACGCCATGAACGAAACAGTCGGAAACTTAGGACTCAATCCTGCCTACTACCACAATATCTTTGCCATGTACTCGCGCTTCAACCAAGAGAAATTCTCCAGCATCATGACTGGTCTGCGCGCCACACTGACACAAGACGCGTTGGTAAATAACACCATATACGACCAAACAGGCAAACGCTACTTACAAACCGTAAACGCCGAGATGATACCATGGAACATAGGCGCAGACTTCATGTCTAACACACCATTCTGCAAAAAGATGTTCCAATTCCACTCACGTACCGCTGTGAACTACAACCAACGCGTGGCATACGTACTTCGCGAAGTGAGCGCAGATTCTGTCACACAAATGATAGAAGCAAACACCTTGCCATTAGGCGATGCTTCTAAGACAGGCAATTTCCGCATGAGCAGCGACTTGACTCTCCGATTTACCCATCAGATTGTAGATATAGGCATCAAAAACACCAACATATACTCACTGACCCACAACTCACTCAACAAGAAAAATGTGAGCCATGTAGGCGACTGGATTATATCAGGAGATGTGACATTCCACTTACCAAAATCATGGAACATCTCAACGGACATTAGTTATACATCACGCTACGGATACGAGGGACTAACCGACGTAAATGAGCTCATCTGGAACTTCTCCGTGGACAAAACTTGGACAAACTCCACCCTCACACTCAAAATATATGACCTGCTCAATGACAAAAAGAATATCGTACAGTCCGTTAACGAAACCAGCGTAAGCTATCAGAAGTTCAACACACTACCCACATACTTCATGCTGACCTATACCTACAAACTCAACCGCATGGGTGGTTTGAAGGCTAAAGGTGCAGCCGCATGGCAACAACAGATGTACGAAAGCAATGGTCGCCCTCCGATGGGTCCTCCAAGATAATATCTCTAACGTCATTCGCCATTTATGTTTCAAGCATGAATGGCGATTGTTTATCTGGACATGCACAAAAAGGCTTTGCATTTCATACATCGATCCACCCATTTCATACATTTTGCACACAATTATTTGCATATCTCACAATAATTCACTACTTTTGCACTCGATTTATTGAAATAGCGTGAATACTCATCTCATCATATCCACTTCCAACGAACTGCTACGTGTAGCAGCTGGTCAGATTATTTATATCTCGTCGGACGGTAACTATAGCAATCTGCTGCTTTCGGGTGGTGAGATTCGCATGGTAACCTTCCAGTTGGGGCAGTTGGAGGATATGATTAGCAAGCAGCTGCCCGACATGCGCAGCACGTTTGTTCGTATTGGTAGAAGTCTGATCATCAACATGAATCACATTTACCACATCAATATCTCGCGCCAGCAGTTGCTGCTCAAAGACCGTGACAACACCTACACGCTATCGGCCTCCAAAGAGGCACTCAAGTCCCTGAAAGAATTTATCGAACAAAGTATATGAAACAGGATCTATACGACATACAAGATACCGAGATTCGCATCATAGGCGACTCCGCTCCTGCCCCTCGCAAACGCTATGGGTGGTTAGTGCTTGTGAGTGTGCTGCTCATTATTGTCGCGAGCATGACCTTGCTATGGACTGCTCGCTCGAACAACGTAGCCGAAGAAGGCGTATTTGAACAGGCCACGAGACAAGCCATCCCCCACCCGCTGCGCGCTTGGTTGGGGTCGCTGGATAGTCTCTCCACGCCATGCGTCATGACCAAGGACACCATTGTGAACGATATTCCTATGCGACTGTATGTCCCTCTCAACACTACGCCACGTTTGGAGGTGGGTTATGCTTGTATCGACGATACGACGAAGAACCTGCTCGTCTTCCAAGCGGCGGATGTGCGTGCGGATAATAAGAAGATTGTCGGCGCATTTGTGCTACGCGGTCAACCGCTCAGTTGGGGATTGAGCAAGAAGGGGTATTGCGGTATTATAGGCGACCAAGTGACTATTGGTGTGGCAGATAACTCGCCGCTCTTTGAGCAGGCAACGGAGGAGGGAGGATACTTCTTCCGTCAATATCCGTTGGTGAGCCATGGGCAGTTGGTGGAGAACGAACTCAAGAGCCAATCTACTCGCCGCGGTTTGTGCGAACTGGAGGGCAAAGTGGTGGTGGCTGAGACCTTCACGCCCGAGTCGTTGCATGATTTCGCGCAGGCGCTTGTGGACATAGGTACTACCAATGCTATTTATCTGGTAGGCAGTTCGGCTATTGGTTGGCACCGAACGGTGGAGGGTGTTGGCGTAGCATCGGGTCAGTGGCAACCTCGTGTGTATAAGAACGTCAGCTTCATCGTCTGGTCACTCTAACCCCTGCCTCTAACCTCTCACCTCTAAACTACAGCGAAGCGTCCTCTAAACTCCAGCGAAGCGTCCTCCCAACTACAGCGAAGCGATCTACAGCGAGCATAGCGAGCGAACTCCAGCGAAGCGTCCTACAGCGAAGCGTCCTCTAAACTCCAGCGAAGCGTCCTCCCACCTGTACAAACTGGCGTGATGAATACCAATTCATACACGCCAATTTTCATTTCGTACATATTTCAAAATTCTTACCCTTTAATTCAAAATTATTCACTACCTTTGCAGCGCAAAACAACCTAAACCGTTGTCATTAAACCAACCTAAACATTCAACCTTCAACATTATGAACCTAACCTCATGCCTTCAGCGCTTCAAGTCGCTATCCACCAAATCCCTTCTGCTCATCGCCTCCTCTACGGTGGTGGTGATTGCCACCATCGTAGCCCTCAGCGGCACCATCTCTTCTGCCTCCAAACGCATGGAGAAGAAACTCTACGGCGAGGAGATTGGCAACAACCATCTCCGCTACAAGTACGGCGACCACATCTACGACCCTAAGACGGGCGAAGTACTCGTGGACAGCATTGACTGGTTGCACATCAACTACAGCGACACGATTGCTATTCTCGCTAAGAACAACCGCCGCGCGTTCATCAACCTCAACACTGCGCAGCTCATCACGCCTCTCATCTATGAGAAGGCATGGGAGTTTGCTTGCGACCGTGGTATCATGGTCAAGAGCGACACCATTTACATTTTCCGCCGCGACGGTTCGTTGGTCAATCCCTCGGGCTTCAAGTACAAGGGGCAATACGACCTACTCTACCACCGCGACAAGCTGATTGTCAATGTCGATAACGACAAGGTCGGACTCATTGACACGGCTGCTCAGTGGGTGCTGCCACCAGTCTATTCCATGATTGAGAACGAGTACCAACATCGCCTCTACAACACCCGTATGGGTGACCAATGTATCGTCTATGACTATGCGCTGGATACGGTGCTTCATGGTGCGTACAGGTCTATTGATGTCGATTGGTCGGAGGGTCTTATTGCCAGCGAGTACAATGGTATCCAGCATCTGTTTTCTTACGAGGGCAAACTGATCTATGAGGTGATTTACAAGTCTATCTCCGAGCTTGCTTATAATACAGGGCGGAAGGACGCGCAGGGTAACGAGATCTGGGAGGAGACCAACTGCTATGTCTATACCGACTACAATGGTAAGAAGGGTCTCATGGACAAGCGTTATCGGGTATTGACGCCGCCTCGCTTCTATGATATTGAGGCACAGACCAAGCACACATTCTTTGCTTCGTTTGGCAAATGGTCCAACCGCTTCGGCACGCTCATCGACGAAAATGGCAAAGCGATTCGCTAATATCCTCAGTACGCTGCTGTTAAGTTTCTTTCTCTCTACGCTACTGTTGGTGTTGCTCTTTAAGTTCGTGCCTGTGCCTTATACGCCTCTTATGTGTCTCCGTCATATTGAGGCGTATCGGGAGGGGCGCAGTTTGGATATACAGCACGAGTGGGTTCCGCTGGAGGACATATCACCGAACCTTATTGCTGCTGTCGTTAATCACGAGGACGCTAAGTTCTATGAGCATAGGGGTTTTGATTGGGATGCCATTGTGTATGCGTATGAGCAGAATCAGCACTATGGTTATATCATAAGTGGAGGCAGTACCATCTCGCAGCAGACGGCTAAGAACATTTTCACTTTCCACTCGCGCACTTATCTGCGCAAGGCGGTGGAGGCATATTTCACGGTGCTGATAGAGTTTATTTGGGGCAAGGAGCGCATTATGGAGGTGTATCTGAATATGATTGAGATGGGGGATGGAGTGTTTGGTGCCGAGGCGGCAGCTGAGCATTATTTTTGCGACTCTGCGGCAGGTCTCAACCGCTACGAGGCCAACCATCTCGCCGTCCGCCTGCCTGATCCAAGGAGATAGAGAAATATGAAACAAAAATAGATACAGATAGAAGAGGATATAAATAGAAAAAGTATCAATTATTAAGATTCATTCTCTTTTCGTTTCGCTATGCGTTCCTCGATTTCACCGAGCGACGACCCTGAGAACTCCGAGAGAACTCCCCGAGAGCGCCCAAATCGAAAATGTGCGTTTTATTAAGATTGCCCGCTAAAATAGTTGCCCTCATCCTTTAAAAGGTTGACTTAAGTCCTAAAAAAGTTGACTACTTTTCTGAAAAAGTTACCTAATGATTGTTATCTCACGCTCATTCGTGCACAGGTTTAATGCCCGCCATTGGTTTAATGCTCGCGGATTTCTCAACAAGTAAATCCCGTTCTCCACACCCTACACAAAAAAAACGCACAAAAAAGCGGTTTTAATTTGCACATCTCGAAAAAAAAAGTGTAACTTTGCGGGCGGAATAAAAACATAACAAACAATGAAAGCGAAACCATTTGTCAAATGGGTAGGCGGAAAAACGCAACTCATTGACCAACTCGAAGCAATGCTTCCTGCTGACTTTGACCAATGGGAGAATGTCACTTACATTGAGCCTTTCGTAGGCGGAGGAGCAATGCTCTTCTATAATGTGGTATGAAAATTGCAGAAAAAATAACAAAAATCACTCATATAATTTGTATAATTGACAAAAAAACGCTAACTTTGCAGCGAAAATAACTAAACTATTACAACTATGGCAAGACCAATTAAAGAAACACCAACACTTTTCGGCGAAGATGCTCGTCGTTTTGAGTATGCTGTGGAGCATCCAAAACCTGTTTCTTCAGAGAAGGTAAAGCGCGCGATGGATACTTATCGTGCAATTAAGGCTAAATTCCCTACTGTATTATGATGCAGTTAGCCGACTTCGAGTTTGTCCAGCTCACGCAAGACACGGACATCCTTCCTTTTCTGTCTGAAGATGAGGATTTGAATAATTTTTTGATAGAAGACGCAAAGAATTATTCCGCTGATTTAATGGCAGTCACTTATCTTTTTATTGATAAAGAAAAGAAGCAAACTGTTGCATATTTCAGTTTGCTTAATGATAAAGTAGCATACGACCCTCGCTATAAAACGATTTGGGGACGAATCAATCGTCGTATACACAATAGTAAACGTCGTCGCAGCTACCCTTCTGCAAAGATTGGTCGTTTGGCGGTATCCAAAGAATATGCTTGCAATGGTTTAGGCTCGCAAATTCTCTATCTGATAAAATCTTATTTGGTTAATAACCCTAAATTAGGTTGTCGCTTTATCACGGTAGATGCTTATGCCAAAGCAACAGATTTCTATCGTAAGAATGATTTTGAGTATTTTACTGTGACCGATACATTAGACGCAACTCGATTGATGTATTTTGATTTAAAACCATTTAAGGAAGAATTAGAATCCGAACAATGACTCAGCCACAAGCGGTAATAGAAACGATTGAATTGCTTGGGGGAATTGCTACACTTAATCAAATCAATCAAAATATCTTCAAACTTGAAGATTGTAAATGGGGAACGAAAACTCCATTTGCATCTATCCGTCGTATTGTTCGACATACAAACGGAATTTATCGAATAAAGCCAGGACTATATGCCCTTGAATCTCATCGCCAAGAATTAGAGGGGAATGGAATTATAGTACAAAACGAAGAAAATCAAGATTCAGAAATCGTAAAGACTTTTAACCACGCATACTATCAAGGGTTGTTACTTGAAATGGGCAAAATGCGCAATTTGGATACCTTTGTTCCTGACCAAGATAAAAACAAGCAATTTCTTAATCAATCTCTTTTAGGTGATTTACGAACTATACAAGAAATACCGAGCTACTCATATCCTCAGCTAGTTAAGCGGAGTTCAACTATAGATGTTATTTGGTTTAATGAACGACAAATGCCGCATTCGTTTTTCGAGGTGGAACATTCAACCGACATTCAGAACTCATTACTAAAGTTTAATGACTTGCAGGATTTTTCGGCAAGAATGGTAATTGTTGCTGATGAGAAACGTCATCATGAGTTCATTCATAAGATGAAATATGCGGCGTTTCGCAAGTTAATGGAGGAAAAGAGGGTATCTTTCTTGAGTTATGAATCATTAGATAAGCAATATACTCAAGAATTAGAGAAACAACAATTTGAATTTGTAATATAAAAAATCCGCGGCGGCGGTAACATACATATTAAATAAAAATTAGCGTTTGCTATTTGTTCTATCACTTTGAAACCTAGGAAATTTCAATTGCTGTAAAAGAAGAACAAATCGTAAAAGTTCAGCGTGTATTCGTGTGAGCGAGATTTGTCTTTTACATGGCTTTCCTAGGGCCACAAAGTGAGCAAGTCTTTGCTCACATTTTGTGTTCCTAAGAAGCCTATTTAGTACAATGTAGCAAACATAAACAAATGCTACATGGATACTAAACATCTTGAATTGCCACTATGGCAATCTAATCTAGTTCCTTATTATCAAACGGGACAAAAGAATTTCACCCTCTATCAGGGAGATTGCATGCAAGTTATTGAGCAACTGCCCGATAACTCATTGGATGCTATTTTCGCAGATCCACCTTACTTTTTGAGTAATGGCGGAATAAGCGTGCAAAGTGGCAAACAAGTTTGTGTGGATAAGGGTGATTGGGACAAAGGCGGAACGCCCGAACACATTTATCAATTCAACAAACAATGGCTGTCATTGTGTCGTCCAAAACTCAAAGACAATGGTACAATTTGGATTTCGGGCACGCACCACAACATATTTGTTGTACAGCGTTGTTTGCAGGAATTGGGCTATAAGATACTAAATGTCATCACTTGGCAAAAGTCTGACCCACCACCAAACTTGTCGTGCCGATATTTTAACTTCTCTACCGAGCTTGTTATTTGGGCACGCAAACATGAAAAGAAACCGCACAAGTTCAATTATGAGACCATGAAGCAACTTAATGGCGGTTCTCAGATGACAGATGTGTGGCGTATTCCTGCTGTGGGTATGTGGGAAAAGACTTGTGGCAAACACCCTACACAGAAAGCATTGCGTTTGCTCTATCGTATTGTGTTGGCTTCTACTAACGAGGGCGACACTATACTTGATCCATTTGCAGGCAGTAGTACAACAGGCATAGCAGCAAATCTGTTAGGTCGCAAGTTTATAGGCATAGAGCAAGATAAAAGTTTTGTTGAGTTGAGCAAACGCCGACGCGAACTATTAGATAATCCTACAGAGGCGCAAAAACTACTCAAGAAAATGCGTGAAACACCAGAGGAGACGATGGTGCTGGTCAATCACGCACGCCCTAAAGACTATCAACTTATGCTTGAGAAAGGATTATGCTATTTACGCGCAGGAGATAGCAAAGGCTCATTACTTGTGCAAAAGGGATTTGAGCGTTTGGGATATGTGCTATTACACTCCAATGGAGAGAATCCTCAGCTATTCAAACTGACCAAAAAAGGATTTCAAATTTGGACAGCACAAGCATTGCAAGAATTGGGCTTTAGCGCAGAAAACGCACCATATTATGCGGTATTGCGCTTCGACGCAAGTAAAACTATACCATACGACCAAGAAATCCAACTCCAACAACGCGCATACACCAATGTGGCAAAAATTCGTCCATTGAGTGATTTTGTAGGAGTAAGATGACAATAGAGAAATTGTATGCTTGTCTTTTCCTAAAAACTGTCAACCAATTTTAGGAAAAGACAGGATTTAGGAGAGGCTTTCACTATCACACTACCACATAAAAAAATGTGTCGAATGGTTGCAAAACCACGACGACACACGAAACGATTTGCCATTATTCCTATAGACAATCTCAGGAAATCTCACCCCAGTTGCCGGCGGTGAGGCGGAGGTAGTCAAGGCGCTGCTTATAGATACGATTGTGCATCTGCTCCAATAATGGGTCGGCATCCAGCACCTCCATCGCTGCCCGACGTGCCAACTCCAACAATGGACCATCCGTACTCAAACTGGCAATATGCAACTCAAACGGCAAACCCGACTGCTGCGTTCCCTCCAAATCGCCTGGACCACGCAACTGCAAGTCCGCCTCCGCTATACGGAAACCATCATTGGTAGCCACCATAATATCCATACGCTTGCGCGTGTCCTTACTTAGTTCCACACGCGTGAGCAAAAGACAATAGCTCTGCTCCGCTCCACGGCCCACACGGCCACGCAGTTGGTGCAACTGGCTCAGACCAAAACGCTCCGCATTCTCGATAATCATCACACTGGCATTCGGCACATTGACACCCACCTCAATCACAGTAGTTGCCACCAAGATCTGCGTCTCGCCACTCACAAAACGCTGCATCTGCTCGTCCTTATCCTTCGCCTTCATCTGACCATGCACCATCGAAATACGGTACTCAGGGAAAGTCTCGCAGAGCTGGTTATAGCCATTAGTAAGGTCCTGCAAGTCCAGATTCTCGTTCTCATTAATGAGCGGATAGACCACATAGACCTGACGACCCATGTCAATCTGCTGCGCGATAAACTGATTGATAGAGGCACGGCGCTGATTGGAGTAGTGAAGCGTCTGCACCGGTTTGCGCCCAGGAGGCAACTCATCAATGACACTCACCTGCAAGTCACCATAGACCGTCATCGCCAAGGTGCGGGGGATAGGCGTAGCCGTCATCACCAGCACATGCGGCGGCTGGGTGTTCTTGTTCCAGAGTTTGGCACGCTGCGCCACACCAAAACGGTGCTGCTCGTCAATAATACACAAGCCGAGATTAGCAAACTGCACCGTGTCCTCAATCAAAGCATGCGTGCCGATAAGGATATTAATCTCGCCTGAGCGCAGTTGCTCGTGGATAGGCTGGCGCTGCTTGGCGGTGGTGGAACCCGTAAGCAATTTACAATTTACAGATGTACTATTTACGGCGAGAGGCGATGAGGCGAGAGGTGATGAGGCGAGAGGCGAGAGGAGTTGTTGGATGGTTTCGTAGTGCTGGTTGGCGAGGATCTCGGTGGGCGCCATGATACATGCCTGATAGCCATTATCCACCGCCAACAATGCTGTGAGCAAGGCGACAATCGTCTTACCACTACCCACATCGCCCTGCAAAAGACGGTTCATCTGTCTGCCCGACTTGAGGTCGGTCTGAATCTCGCGCACGACACGCTTCTGCGCATTGGTGAGCGGGAAAGGCAAGCAGTGCTGATAGAAAGCATGAAAAGACTTCCCGACAATAGGCATAGCGAAGCCAATATTCTGCTCGCGGCGTTTCATCTGTCGGAGAATCTGCATCTGGATATAGAAGAGTTCCTCGAACTTGAGCCGCTCGCGCGCCTTCTGCATGGTAGGTGTATCCTTGGGGAAATGGATATGGCAGAGCGCTTCACTCAAGCGCATGAGGTGGTAGCGCTCAACAATATCCATGCCGAGCGTGTCCACCATGCCCTGTTGCTGAAGTTCGGGTATGAGGTGCGCGATAATAGTACGAATGGCCTTGGAGTTAAGTCCCGCACGCTTCATGGCCTCGGTGGTGTTGTAGTGCGGTTCGAGTCCCTGCATGAGTTCGGGTTGCACCTTACTCATAGGCGTGAGCTCGGGGTGGACGAAATTGTACTGGTGATTGAAGCGCGAAGGTTTGCCAAAAAGCAGGTACTGCGTGTTGCGCTCGAGTTTGACAAACTTGATACCCTTGAACCAGACGAGTTCGATGGTATGTCGTCCGTCGGTGAACGTGGCAGAGAGGCGTTGGGCAGCGCCTATGCCAACGGTATGCCACTCGGTGATATGGCCGATGATCTGCACATAGGTGTCATCGTCCTCAATCTCGTGGATAAAATAGAAGCGACTGCGGTCGATATACTTGTACGGAAACTGGTAGAGCATATCGAGCGCAGACTTCACGCCCAGCTCTTTACGAAGAATGTCGGCACGTTTCGTGCCGACACCCTTACAGTATTCGATATTTCGAATGGATAAATCCATTAGGCTAAAGGCTAAAGGCTAAAGGCTAAAGGCGATTAGGCGATTAGGCGATTAGGCAATTAGGCTAAAGGCGAGGGATTATTGCAAACGGAAGTTCACAGGCAAAGTATATTTAACGCGTACAGGTTTGCCACGTTGCTTACCAGGTTTCCACTTAGGCATGCTACCGATGACACGTTGTGCCTCTTTGTCCAACGAAGCCTCGCCAGAAGAGCGAACGACTTGGATGTCAGACACCTTACCGTCTTTCTCTACGACGAACTGGCAGATAACGCGACCTTGGATACCGTTCTCTTGTGCGATAACAGGATACTTGATATTCTCAGCGATATAGCGCATCATGGCTTGTTGGCCACCAGGGAACTCAGGCATAGACTCTACGACAACGAAGATGACTTCCTCTTCCTCTTCCTCGACAGGAGCCTCTACAGGAGGAGCGATAACTACCTCAACATCCTTGTCGTCCTCGGTGTTGATTTGGATTTCCTCTACTTCGACATCGTCTTCCACTACGTTGAGCACTTCTACCTCAACAGGTGCTGGTGGTGGAGGTGGTGGAGGAGTCTCTTGGGAGGTTTGTTGGATATCGATTTCCTCCTCGAAGGCGAATTCGGTGTCCACTACTTCATACTTAGTCACTTCTTTCTCTGTCCACTCGAAAGCGACATAGCAAATGCTCAATACAAAAGCCAAACCTATGAGCACATAGGTAAACTTTTTGTCTTCCAAGCTTGCTTGGGGATTTTTCTTCAGTTGCATATTGTTTTGTGTTTTTTATGTTTACCAATTTAGGGTGCTTTTTGGAGCACTATCATTTCGGGGTGCAAATTTACTGCTTTTTTCTGAATTGAGCAAATATTTTACGCGTTTTTTACATTTTTTTCATAAAATAGTTGTTATTTTGGGATAAAAGTAGTACTTTTGCGCTCGAAATGGGTAAGTTGAAGGATTTCATATCATCGGCAAACGTGCAAAATATAGCAAAACTATTATCTGCTAATGTAGTCGCGCAAATGATTGGACTAATCGTATATCCTATCTTATCGCGCATATACGCACCCGAGGATTTTGGATTGATGAACTTATTCTTAAGTATTAGTGGCATACTAGTGATATTATCCACTGCGGAATACTATAATGCCATCGTTTTGCCCAAAAAAGATACCGAAGGAATCTGGGTGGCATATCTATGCACATGCATACTATTATTAGTAGTAGGAATAACAGGGATAAGCGTATTTTTCTCCAATGAAATAGCCCTACTATTCAACACACCCGCCTTAGCCAATTATTACTGGCTACTACCCATATCCATACTCATCACAGGTGGATGGAATATCCTGAATTATTGGTATATACGCCATACACAATACAGCAGTATCAGCAAATATCAACTATCACAAAGCACTCTTTCCGCAGTTGCCAAAATAGGGTTTGGTCATGCCGGCATACTGCAAGGCGGACTGATCTACTCCATGGTCATTGCCCCCATGTTATCACTCATCATCCGACTCACAGAACTATACCGCAGCGGCATAACAAACCAACTGTTGCACCCCTCATGGAACAATATCAAAACTATCGCACAACGTTATAAGAAATTTCCACTATTCTCCCTGCCTCGTAGTTTTGTCAATATGCTAGCAGGACACTTGCCTGTTTTACTATTGACACCATTGTTTGGCTCAGAATATATTGGTTGGTGGAGTATGGCATTGCTATTAGGTTTCACACCTATCAGCATGATTACACGGTCCATATATCAAGTACTCTATCAATATACCACTGCTCGTGTAAATAATAGCCAACCCATCGGCCGTTATTTTCGACTATTTACCTTGTGGGTTCTAGCAATAGGCATCCCATCATTTGGAATACTATATTGGATATTACCCGAACTAACCTCATGGTTTTTGGGCGACGGTTGGGAGATGACAAGCGTATATCTGCGATGGATGCTACCATGGCTATTATGCAGCATACTAACTGCCAGCACAGGCTTTCTAGCAGACATATTCTTCAAACAGCAGATTGGCTTCGCATTTGAGATACTAACGGCTATCCTACGTACAGCAGCTGTAGTCATAGGTATATGGCAACACGATTTTACATTGGCTATAATATGCTACGCCATCGGCACTGCCTTATCCGTACTAGCTCAATACATTTGGTTAGCCAGCCTCATTAAGAATTATGACAACCAACTAATTTGCGCAAACCACGACCAACCTGGTGATAGCGAAATCTAATATGCTCTCTCACAATAAACAAGTATTGTCGCAAAGCATGAAACTCGGGCAACAGAATAGGGAATGAACCTAATTTAACAACACACTTCGAATAATGATATGCAGGCGTATATCCGTTGCAGATATTATTGCCATGCACAATTTCACACCACATAGCCGTACGAGGCAACAACACAAGTGTTTGCTCTGACACTTTTGTATGATCTATTCCTAGACATGTGCGTATATTGTGGCGATATTCCAAAAAACTTAAAAAATGGTTTTGCGAATAAGATACAGCAAACGCCATCTTATCCTTTTCAAACCATTGGACACCATTCGGAAACGAAAGAACAGCATCAGTGGACAAATGCGATTGAACATACGACTGCAATGTAGCAACAAAATCAACGGCTAACATATCATCGCTATCAATCCTCGTGGACAAAAGGAAATCATTATCTTCTACATACCTATCGCCCATTGCTTTATACAACACATTCACATCCTCATAATAGTCACAATATTCTATCTGGACATTCCGATAGCACTCGGCATAACTCGAAAGGCGATTTTTATACCTATCGGGAGTCTGATTGCTCGATAAAATCACCCAAGTAAAATGCAAATCTGTTTGCCCAACAATGGATGGTAAACAATACTGTTCAAACAACCGAAAACGCTCATCCAACCATGCGGCTTGAAGGTGCAAGTCACTATCCAACTCATACTGCAAATTAAAGCGCGTAAATATTAAATGCTTATACTTCATAAATAAGTTGAACAAAAGATGATTTTATACGATTCCAATTATATTTATCTATCGAAGAATGCAACGCATTGCTGCAATGCGATTGGTATAATTCTCGGTTGCAAACATACTCACACAGCGCGTCAGTTGCCTCCTCTGCATTATTAACCAATCGTGCGCACTGACTTATCTCTGACACACCCTTGGATATAGCCGACAAGTTAGCATAAATCGAAGGCCTACCGCACGCCATATAGTAAAACAACTTAATAGGCAAACAACGCGTATTTTCAAAGTCTATATCACGCAAATCCAAAAATATATCATACTTCGTAATCTGCTCACAAAACTGTGGAAAAGGCATATACTCCAACTGACGAATAGTTAAATTATCACATACAGGCAAATCCGAACACGCATCTTTGGTTATCACATCCAAACAAAAATGCGTTTGTGGCATTTGTTGAGCAGCCTTCTGCATAGTATCCAACACACGCCCCCATCCTTTCTCCTCTGTCAACGCACCCGCATACAACACACGACACACCTGCGTAATATCATTAACTGCAATGGGTCGAATATAACTTAAATCGGGATAATAAGGCAAGAAAATATGTTTCTTGCGAGGAAATAAAAAGCGAAAAGGCTTAGCCTTATCGTATTCACCAAAGATAAATGCAGAACATCTATAGCCCGCCCATACGGAAGCCATCAACAACACTATAGCCTTCACTAATTTACTGAAGCGTGCATTGCGCAAATTCTTTTTCGAAGGATACCACTCCGTAACATCATAAATAATTTTTGCAGAAACACGGCGAATTTTCCACAAGGCTATAGGCGTGTCAACAATATAAACATCTGCCGCTTGAGGCTCAAAACTGCGGAAAGAATCCATACCATACACATCCACCACATGCCCTAAATCCCTCAGAGCCTGCGCTTGATGGTAACATACTCGTTCATCGGTTGCAGTATGAGCTGCTTGCAGAAATATGATATGTTTGGTATCACAATGCATCTCGCATCATCGCATCTTCTTCTCTCTTAACCAGTTATACGCATTGGCAAACCAGAACCACCAATGGTAATACCTCTCCACGCTATAATATTCCGTAGCGGTACTACCAAACTGCTTATAATGTTGGGCAACTCCTCTAATCATACTGCCCTCAAAATCGAACATAACCCCTTGCTTGCGGGCTAACTTCATAGCCTCTAACACTAACAATGCACTAGCGCCCGAGTCTTTGTATTGCGGATCGTAGCAAGGTATCAAGTAGTATAGGCTATGCTTGTCCCACACCAAATACGCCGCAGCCAATAAGTGTTCATCAGCATCACGTATGGCCAATACCTGACCCTGATCCAAGCGCGCGGTCTTACGATCCAACACCAATAAAAACTCACGCGTATAACTAATCGCTTTACCTTGCTGCTGTAAGCAGGATACGTGAAAACGATAGAAGTCTTCTATATTCAAATCATAATCCGCGTGCAACGAGAGAGCCTTTTGCAGTTGGCGTTTCTTATTCTTAGAAAAAGCACCAATCACACGGTCCAAATCACTCAAATCTTCAACACGATAGGTGATGCGCTTTTTTGTCTTAAATCCTAATTCCTGCATATAGGAAGGAGCAATACTATCCAGCGGATAATGCTGATAATAATAGCTTAAACGCATTGTTTCGAGCGCCTGAACGAATAAAGCACAAATCTGCCTCACCGTCTCCACATCACCACGAACATCTTCCACGAGCCACATTCCGCCTATCTGTGTCATCTGCGGCATAAGCACATAGCGCATCCACATACGCTCGCGCAACAAGTAAGGCAATACAGCGACTATCTCCCCCACGGAATCCTCACCTTCGGACAACCGATAACCTGCCTCTGTCTTCACACACAACAACGCTTCCCACTGTTTGCCTGCGCAAACAGCATCCATCCACCAATCTTGCATAAAAATAGGCAAATCAGGAGCATTCTTGCAAAATTCACGGTATAATTCTTTTTTGGTCATATTACCCAATATACAAATTGTGTGCAAAGATACGATTTTTTACTGAAATATGCAAACAATACTTGCAAAATTCAAAAAAAAGCAGTACTTTTGCACATTATTTCAAAACTAACTAAATAATTTGTCTGTTATGATAGTTGAAACCAGTCCCTACAAGGTTTTTGCTCTTTCTCAAGGAGGTGAGCTCGCTAAGCGTATGTGTGAGTATTTAGGATGTTCTTTGGGTAACATCCAAGTAGCTCGTTTTTCTGACGGTGAGTTTGCCGTAAGTTTCGAAGAGTCTGTTCGTGGTCAGTCGGTGTACATTGTGCAATCCACATGCCCAAGCAGCGACAACATCATGGAGCTCTTGCTCGCCATTGATGCTGCCAAGCGCGCAAGCGCATACAAGGTGATCGCCGTTATCCCTTATTTCGGTTGGGCACGCCAAGACAGAAAGGACAAACCACGCGTATCCATCGGAGCCAAAGTATGTGCAAACCTCTTGCAGGGAGTAGGCGTAGATCGCGTAATCACAGTCGATTTGCATGCTGATCAAATTCAAGGATTCTTTGACATTCCTGTGGATCACCTCTATGGTGCCAACGTTTTGGCAGACTATGTACAAAGCCTGAATCTGGAAAACCTTATCGTAGCTTCTCCTGATGTAGGTGGCACCAAGCGTGCTTCTGTCTTCGCGAAGAAGCTCACCGCGCTTACCAAGCAAGACGTACCTATGGTCATCTGCTACAAGCACCGTCCTAATGCAAACCAAATCGGTGAAATGCGCGTACTCGGCGACGTAAAAGATAAGAACGTAGTAATCATAGACGATATTGCCGATACAGCTGGTACCCTCTGCAAAGCTGCTGAGGTAATGAAAGAAGCAGGAGCCAAATCAGTTCGCGCATTGGTGAGCCACGGCCTCATGTCTGGTCCTGCATGCGAGCGCGTATGCAACTCAGCACTGGAAGAGTTGATCTTCACCGACTCTATTCCTTTCAACACAGAGCGTTGCCAGAAAGTACATATCGTATCGATGGCCAAACCTATTGCTGAAACCATTTTGGCTATCCAGAATCACCGTTCCGTAAGTGAACTGAATATCCACTAAACGTTGATAAAATTGTTTAATATTGTTCAGAATTGTTCAATATAGTATTTATGCGCTGTTGCTGTTGTGCGTATCATGCGCAAAACAGCAACAGTCTTCTACTACTGATGTCCGCTATGCTTTCTCAGCGGACTCAGCATATAGTTATATCGCCCAGCAAGTGGCTTTTGGAGCACGTGTACCTGACAGCGAGGAGCATATCGCCTGTGGCGATTGGTTGGTTAAGAAACTGGCGCAATATGGTGCACAAGTCCACAATCAATATGGCACCATGCTCAACTATGCAGGCGAGCAACAAACGCTGCGCAACATCGTAGCATACTTAGATGGTAACACGCAGCACGCCATCTTGCTTTGCGCCCATTGGGACTCGCGTCCTTGGAGCGACGAGGAGCCTCTTTATGAAAATCGTTTCACCCCTGTCTTGGGAGCCAATGATGGCGCCAGCGGTGTGGGCGTAATCATCGAGATAGTGCGCCAACTATCTATCCTAAAAGCCAAAGGCGAGTTCACTCCGTCGGTGCAAATCGTCCTATTTGACTGCGAAGACATGGGTACACCCAACCACTATACCGGCAAAGAGCGCGAGCACACCTGGTGCCTCGGTAGCCAATACTGGGCGAAAGAATTCAAAATTCAAAATTCAAAATTCAAAATTCAATACGGTATATTGTTGGACATGGTTGGCGACCCATCAGCTACATTCCCTCGCGAATACTTCTCCATGAACTATGCAGGCAACTATGTAGAACAGCTGTGGCGTACCGCATACCGATTAGGATATGGTCGCTATTTCGTTCAACAAGCAGCCTACCCCATCACTGATGACCACTATTATGTGAACACTCTTGCAGGTATCCCTTGTGTGGATATCATTGACTATAAACCACAAAATGGCACAGGTTTTGCGGAGTGGTGGCATACACAGAAAGACGATATGCGAAATATTAACCTACAAACCCTTCAAGCAGTCGGAGAGACTGTCATTACTACAATATGCTCGAAATAAAGAACTTACATGCCACCATTGCTGGCAAAGAGATACTCAAAGGGCTCAATCTCACCATCCATGAGGGAGAGGTACACGCTATCATGGGCCCTAATGGTGCAGGCAAATCTACCCTATCGAATGTTCTCACAGGTCACCCAGCCTATACTGTCACCGAGGGTGAAGTCATCTTCCGTGGCAAGAATCTCTTGGAGATGTCTCCAGAGGTACGTGCTCGAGAGGGTATGTTCCTATCATTCCAATATCCAGTGGAGATTCCAGGAGTATCCATCGTGAACTTTATGCGTACCGCAGTCAATGAGAAACGTCAGCATGAGGGTAAGGAACCGCTCAAAGCAACGGAGTTCCTCAAACTCATGCGCGAAAAGAAAGCTCTGGTTGGTATGGACAATAAACTCACCAACCGCTCTGTGAACGAGGGTTTTTCTGGCGGAGAGAAGAAACGCAACGAGATCTTCCAAATGGCTATGCTTGAACCATGCCTTTCTATCCTTGACGAGACCGACTCTGGTTTGGATATTGATGCCTTGCGTATTGTGGCAGAGGGTGTGAACGCCCTCAAAACACCTCAGACGGCATCTATTGTCATCACCCACTACCAACGTCTATTGGACTATATTGTACCCGATTTCGTACACGTCTTGGCAGATGGTAAGATCGTGCGTACGGGTGGCAAAGAACTAGCTCTCGAACTCGAAGAAAAAGGCTACGCATTTCTCAATGAACAATAATGAACAACATTGAACTATTTTGAACCCTATTAAACAATGTTGAACGAAATCATTTTACAATCAGGCGAAAAGCGTGAGCTCGTTTTTATCAACGAGCCCAACATGCATTGGCATATTATACAAGAGGCGAACTCCTCTTTGCGCGTGCATATCATCTATCTCTCAGCGGAGGAAGCCAGTGCCGAATGGCAAACTACACTGACGGTGGAGCAGAATGGCACCAACTGCCGTACTGAGATATACGCCATGGGATTAATTCACCAATCGCAACAGGCACATCTGCTCACGCGCGTGCACCATAATATAGGTGGAGGCTATTCTTCGCAAATACTAAAATTCGTCTTGGACGACCAAGCTAAGGGGTCTTTCCGTGGCGAATTGAAGATTCAGCCCGATGCGCAACAGACGGAAGCATACCAGACCAATCGCAATATCCTCCTCTCGCGTCAAGCGGAGATGCTCACCGAACCACAATTGGAGATTTACGCCGATGATGTCAAAGCCAGCCACGGTGCTACTACAGGACAACTCGATGAGTCTGCCCTCTTCTACATGCAACAACGTTGCATTGACCGCGACACCGCAGCCAAACTACTCTTGTGTGCATTCTTCGACGAAGTAATCAAAACGCTCTCCGACACACAGTTGCAAGAAAATCTTGTAGAAAAAATCAACCAAGTACTCTAAGTGCCCTTCTCTCTTCCTTTGAAGTGCCCCTAATCTCCATTGGAACCTCATTGAAACCTCATTGGAATCTCATTGGAACTTCACCGTTATTTCACCCTGCTAATAGCGTAGTTTAATAAGGTGATCAGGCTCTCTTTGTATTTGTTATCAGGAAAGATGGACAACGCTGCAATAGCTTTCTTGCGGTGCTTTTCCATTTCTTGGTGCGCATAGCGAATGCCATCATAGCGCAGAACGAACGACTTAATCTCTTGTTCAGCCTCAAAAGGATCTATGTGTGGCGACTTGTTAGCCAACGCCTCTGCCAGTTCACATATATGCTCTGCCTCCTCTTTGTTGGCACGTTTCAGAGAGACTAACAGAGGTAAGGTAGCTTTGCCATCACGAATATCATTCATCGTGGGTTTGCCTATATCCTCCGCATCCGAATAATCCAGCACATCATCCTTGAGTTGGAAGCACATACCCAAATGCAAGCCAAACTGCTTCATAGCGGTCATCTGGCGCATGGTTGCACCTGTGCTGGCAGCTCCTGCCTCGCTGCATGCAGCAAACAAGCAAGCGGTCTTCTGCTCAATCACCTTATTGTATTGCTCCTCGCTAATCCACATAGACTGTCCCGAGTGCAGTTGCAGCAGTTCGCCTTTGGTCAAGGCAGCACCCATTTGAGACATGATGTTCAATATCGTCACATTGCGCAACTCGGAGAGGATATGCATCACGCGTGTCAGCAGGTAGTCTCCTACCAGCACAGCTATCTTGTTCGTCCACAGGGTGTGTATAGCCTCGCCACCGCGTCTCATGGGTGAATCGTCCACCACATCATCATGCACCAATGATGCCGTATGCATGAGTTCCAACGCTACAGCTGTCTGTATAGTCTTATCCGTCACTCCGCGACATAAAGCTGCCGATAACATCACTAAGATGGGGCGCAACTGCTTACCGCGCTTGGAGTGGATATAGTCCAACACCTGTGACAAGAGTGTATCCTCGCTCTGCAAGATCTGAGCGAAAGCCTCCTCGTACAGACGGAACTCCGCCTGTATCACCTTGCGTATGTCTTGGGGATTATTCATTTTTGAGAGCTGCCCATTTAAGTTCGTTCAGGTATCCGCGATACACATCGCAATAGGAGCCCACGAAGGATTGTCCGCCTATTATATAGATATTCTGCTTCTCATCTACCACCACGGTCTGGTTTTGGCGAGCAGTGTAGGTATCTGGCAACTTATTGTGCGCAGAATCAGGCACATACCAATTCATACCCTCATCATCCGAATAGAGAATATCGCTACGCCATTCCAAATCATTATCCACACCACCAAACATCAGCAGTTGGTTGTTATACTGAATGATAGACGTACCTGTCAACGAATTAAACGATGGTTGTTCAATGGAGAAATCGGCTATACGATAGCCCGAAAGCGAGTCATTGAGCAGTCCGAGCTCCAAGTTCCAACGCGTATTGACCGCTGTACCATCCATAGTGCGTCCGCCGACAATCATAGCACGTGGGCGTTCGCTACTGGTCTCGAATGACAATGCGGAAAAATCGCTCACAGGGAAATTATTAGGCAACACACCATTGGTTAGGCCATGAATGGAAGTCACGGGCGTAAGATCACCGTTATGCAGTACACCTAAAAACAAAGCTTGTGAGGTACGATGTTGAAGAATACACCACGCTTTATGATCAAACGACACCAACATGTTTACTGCCACATAATCTGTGTTCGAGAAATCAACCGTCGTCCAATCTACCATGTTGTCAGTTGAGTAAATCTCACCATCTCCTTCTGCGTAATACAATCTTCCATTATGTTGAAGAATATCACGCACTTGGCACAACGATGGCAAACCAGATGGAGCTCCCATTGCTTTCCACGAAGCACCGTCAGCCGATTGATACAACTGCGTACCAAATCCGTTGTTCACAAATAGGAAAATCAGTCCATTACTATACACTGCCTTCATATTGCAGTAGGCAGGTGCAGCAGCAGGAGCAAATAGTTGCGATGTCATCTGCCTCCAAACATAGAGGTCAGGGTCAGCTTGGTGCACATGCATATCAATGCGATAGCAACGCTTATAGGCTGTATCGGCTGCTTGCACATACAGCAAGATAGGTGTGTAATTGAAATTCAGCGTATCCGCACCTGTGCTCACCAATGTGGTGTCAGGAGTAACAAAGACTGCCGACGAAGGCGTAATCATATAGGTTACGTATGGCACTACGCTATCCAAGCATGTGCCATAGCGCAATGAGTCCACACTATATATTCTACCCGTGTCGGGCCAAGTCTTATGTTCAATCTTGAAAACAGCCTCCGTCAATCCTGGATTGGCCGTATCTGTATAGAACGTAAAGGAGTTCACTCGAGTCTCTGTGGATAGATTAACCACATCGCTATTAGTCTCACAAGCGACGAGCAACATCGCCGAAATGAATGTGAATATATATATAAACTTCTGCATTTTTAAAATAATGTTAAAACAAAGCAAAATACGCAGCAAAGGTACTACTTTTTTCTGACATACGCAAATATATTTTGATTATTTCGCAAAAAGACGAGTAATGTTTGCATATATGCAAAAAAAGCAGTATCTTTGCACCCAAAATTTATTACTCTGATTAATTATGCTATTTGAAGCTAACATAAGAGACCTGCTCAGTCTATTGCCACAGCATCGTTTACACCGTGCCAAGCAGCGTATGCGCGAGTTGCTCATTCAAAAACGCCGTATGCTGTCGGCCGAGGAGCGCACTGCTCAGTCAGCGTTAATCTTGAACCAACTGGAGAAAATGACCATTTTTCGCGAAGCGAAGACGGTATTGCTATACTATCCTAAGAATAACGAGGTGGATGTCTTGCCACTCTTCAAGCGCCACAAAGACAAGATATTGCTATTGCCTGTCACCCATCGCCGAGGCATGACTGCTAACCCATACGAGGGCAATGACAAGATGCACCGCGGTAAAGTAGGTATTCCAGAACCAACCACGCCTCCTTTTGAGGGCGATATAGATGTAATCATTGTGCCCGCAGTGGCATTCGACAAAGAGGGTAACCGCTTGGGACGCGGAGGAGGTTACTACGACCGTTTCCTCAAAAAACAATCCCACGCGACTATCATCGGCGTGGGATATGATTTCCAATTAGTGGAGGAGGTACCTGTGCGTCAGCACGATCAAAAAATGCATCGCATCATCCTTCCATCTCAGACCATTCAAGTGTAGTCTGCTGCGCACGATCTTGCAGTATCTGTTGGTCGGTCTTAGGCGTTAGTTGCGCCTCACCTTTTCGGTAGTAGTAAATCATACCGTATGCTTGGCACTGCGTGAGTTTCGCGTATGGCAGTTCATCCTTGTAGAACTCTTCCACCTGATCCCAGATAGCCAAAATGAGTGCATCCGCCTGCGCGCGCATACCCTCTATTTCCCCGTACACGCGTGTATGCGAGCGCTGGTGAAGAGCATGCTGATTGTAGTGCTCACGGAAAATGTCGTAGTGCACCTTAACCTTGTTGATAGCAGGGTTGTAAATAGGGAATCCACCTTGTGAGATACGCGCATTCTCGCCCTCGATGATATTTTGTCCCCAAGTAATCAGGTTCTCCTCTGTACTCAGGTCTGGCAAGGTATGCGATTTCGCATCCAATTTATACAACTCTTTTTGTCCTTTTTTGAGTTCTCCTCGTATAGCAGCCAAGTTCAATACTTGAATAAAGTGCGAGATATACATACGCGCATTGCGCACTTTGTGACGGTACTGCTTGTTTTCCGACACTTTGCTATCAAAATTGGCGTGATACTGCGCTACTTGATTCTCAAACTGCAAAAGGAAACGTTGCGCTTCGGTGAGCGTTTTGTAGTTGATGGCTTGTTGGTTAAACTCCACCTCGCTCGCATGGCGAACGGCCTGTTGCAACGCATAGAGACGTGCTTGATCGGTCTTTGGTAATCTGCGGTAAGGCATATTGATGTACTATTTAACTATTTACAATTTACTATTTATTAGCGGGTTAGTTTTTGCGGGCATGGAGTTTGCTTGCCAATTGGCGCAGTTGGTCTGTGGCTACATTTTGAGGCAACTTATCCAAGATCTCCAATGCTTTTTGGGTATATTGCGCTACTACCCTCTCGCAGGCCTCACGCACACCCAACTGCTCAAAAATGGCTTTCACCGCAGCTATCTTCTCCGTATTATCCTCCAACACTTGGCTATACCATTGTTGCAACGCCTGTTTCTCCTCTTCTCGCTCATTACCCAACAACCTCAACGCTTCCAAATAGACAAAGGTTTTCTTGTTGCAACTTATATCGCCTCCAACGGCTTTACCAAAAGTCTCTGGATTACCCCACACATCGAGTATGTCATCCTGAATTTGGAACGCTAAGCCAACTGCTATACCAAACTGATACAGATCCTCTTGCGCTTGCTCACTTGCTCCTGCAATATATGCACCTGTCTGCAAAGCAGTTGCCAGCAGCACCGAAGTTTTAAGACGAATCATCGTGAGGTATTCCTCTATATTGACATGCTCTTGACACTCAAAATCCACATCATATTGTTGTCCCTCGCAGATTTCGGTAGCCATTTTATTGAATAGTTGCAGCACTTTGGGCAATTTATCTGCAGGCACACCTGACAGCAGTTTATATGCTTCGATAAGCATCTGATCACCCGATAAGATAGCGGTATTCTCATCCCATTTCACATGCACTGTTGGACGGCCACGACGCACTAACGCCTTATCCATCACATCGTCATGCAAAAGTGTGAAATTGTGAAACACCTCCAACGCCAACGCTGCAGGCAGCACTTCGCCATCGACTCCGCCAAACATCTGGCTGGCTATCATTGCCAACTGTGGGCGTACACGCTTACCACCTGCTGACAAGGTGTACTCTATTGGTTCGTACAAGCCGTATGGCTCACGCTTCCAATCTAATTTTAGTATCTCTTGATTTACGTCCATAATCCAAGCCTTTACACTTTACACTTCATCTCCTCCTCAATAATTTCACTAAGCACTTCTCCTATGTTGAGGCCTGCTGCGCACACCTGCTGAGGAATAAAAGAAGTGGCCGTCATACCCGGAGTAGTGTTTACCTCTAAGAGATTAATCTTCCAACCCTCCGTCAAAATATAGTCTATGCGAATGATGCCCTTGCAACCCAAAATATCATAAATTTTCAAGGTCAATGCTTGTACCTTATCACGCACTTCATCTGGAATACGAGCAGGCGTAATCTCGTCCACCTGGCCATTGTATTTGGCATCATAGTCAAAGAACTCATTATTTGTCACCACCTCTGTGATAGGGAATGCCACGGCTTTGTCTTTGGTTTTGTAAGCACCACAAGTAATCTCCACTCCTTGCATAAACGCCTCACAAATCACCTCATCGCCTTCGGCGAACGCACGTTCAATAGCAGGTGCTACTTCCTCCGCAGTCTTTACTTTGGTTACTCCAAAAGAGGAGCCACCCACGTTGGTTTTGATGAAACATGGTAGGCCGACCTTTTCGAGAATATTTGATATTGGTGATTGGTGATTGGCGATTGGTGATTGGCAATTGGCAAATGATTGGTAATTGGATTTGCGAAGCAACAGACTCTCTGCCACTTGGATACCAAAGCCTTTCAAGTAGTGGTTGCACGTATATTTATTAAAGGTTACCGCTGCTGCCAACACTCCGCAACACGAATAAGGCATACCAATCATATCGAAATACCCTTGTAGCAGACCGTTCTCACCAGGCGTACCATGGATGGTGATATAAGCGAAATCAAACGTATTCTTCTGACCGTTATGGGTGAATGAAAAGTCATTCTTATCTATCGCAACCCATTCATCTTCACCCACTTTGGCTTCCCAGTCATTACCACGCAGCAAGACAATAGTAGTGTCATATTGTTCGTGGTTCAAAAACGACTCTATTCCAGCTGCACTACGCAACGAAACCCCATACTCGGAACTATCTCCTCCTGCTACAATAGCTATTTTTCTTTTCATTTTCACAAACTTATCCAAATTCGCTACAAAGGTACAAAATTTATTTGAAACATGCAAAAAAATCGCTATTTGAGAGCAGAAAAAGCAGAAAAACAGTTTGGCACAAGTTTTGAGGATACTCCCAAACCGATGCTTTTATTCGCATCAGTCAATCAACCTATTAACCCTATTAAAACCAATCAACTATGAAACGAGTACTTATCTTAGCTTGCTTACTGGCAGGCACATTCGTTGCCCAACGAGCTATGGCTTGTACAGGCATCACCCTTCACACAGTGAACAACAATCCCGTGACGGCGCGCACTATTGAGTGGGCAGCTACCCCACTCAATACCATGTATGTAGTCGTTCCACGCGGACAAGTACAACAATCCTTCCTACCCGACGGCAACCTGAATGGCAAACAATTCACGGCCAAATATGGCTACGTAGGTATATCCGTTGAGAACGATGCTTTTGTCATGGAAGGTATCAACGAAGCTGGATTAGGTGCAGGACTATTCTACTTTCCACAATACGGTGAGTACCAACCCTACGATCCTAACCTAAAAGACCAAAGTGTGAGCGACATGCAACTGGTAGCATGGATACTCAGCAGTTTCTCCTCCATCAACGAGCTCCAGGCGGGTATCAAGGACATCCGTGTGATAGGTACCGACCCCAGAGCCAGCACCGTACATTGGCGCGTGACGGAACCTACAGGCAGACAAGTAGTACTGGAGATTGTCAATCAGCAAGTGCGATTTCATGAGAACCCTCTGGGCGTATTAACCAACTCTCCTGAGTTCACGTGGCACTTGACCAATCTAAACAATTATGTCAATCTCTCCGCTGGCTCTGTCAATCAACGTCAAATAGGCACGCTCAATCTCAATGCTTTTGGTGGCGGTAGCGGACTACACGGACTGCCAGGCGACATGACTCCTCCTTCTCGATTCATCCGCGCTGCTTTCTTCCAAAGCACTGCCCCACGATTGGGCGATGAGGACGCGACTGTGGTACAAGCTTTTCACCTACTCAACAACTTCGATATTCCTGTAGGCATACAGTTTGCTGACCCACGCGAAGTGCCCAGCATGCCCAGCGCGACACAAGTGACCATAGCCAGCGACCTACAAAACCAACGTCTATACTACCGCACCATGTATGATAGTTCGATTCGATGCATTGACCTCAAAAGCATAGACTTCAAGCACGTGAAACTGCAATTCGCTGCCTTGGATACAGACAAGAGACAGCCCATTGAAGAGATTAAAATACGCTAAAAGGCAACAAAAAGAAGATACGTTTCTGAAAAAAAGTGCTTTTTTCTCGAAAAAATTTGGTCAGTTCAAAAAAAAGCAGTACCTTTGCACGCTTTTTTGCACGAATTTATTAACCAAGCCCACGAGATGGGGCATAAAATCACATAAAAAATGAAACGTACATTCCAACCAAGTCAACGTCGTCGTCGCAACAAACACGGTTTCCGCGCTCGTATGGCAACTGCAAATGGTCGTCGCGTATTGGCAGCTCGCCGTGCACACGGTCGCAAGAAATTGACTGTAGCTGACGAAGGTCGCCACAAACGCTAATCAGCGATTAGACAACCTTAGGGCTTTTTCCTAAGGCATCAGCATAGGGAAAAGAAGGACTCTTTTCCCTTATTGCGTATAAATCTGTTTAGAGAATGGACGCCGGAGACCGGAAACCGGCTACCAACAAAACAACGAAATTATGGAATCAACTAGACAACAGAAGATTGAGCGCTTGATCCAAAAGGATTTGAGCGACATATTTTTAAAGTACGCGCGCGCGATACGCGGTACGTTGATATCGGTGAGTGAGGTACGCATATCTCCCGACCTGAGCATCGCCCATGTTTATCTGAGCATTTTCCCACAAGACAAAGTGGCAAGCGTTATTGCTCAGGTGCAAGAGGACACTGCTAAGATCCGTGGCGAGATGGGACACCTGCAACGCCACCAACTGCGTATCATACCCGAACTGCATTTCCACTTGGACGAGACCATCGACAAGATGGCACGCATTGACGAACTGCTGAAGCAGTGAGAACCGAACTGAAAATAGCATGGCGTTACTTGTTTGCTAAGAAGCAGTACAACGCTATTCATATCATCAGTGGCATTAGTGCTGCTGCTGTGGGTGTAGTGACTGCTGCTATGGTGTGTGTACTGAGCGTAATGAACGGTTTTGGGGTGATGGTAGAGCAGTTGTTCTCGCAGTTTGACCCCGATATTCGTATCGAGGCTGTCAGTGGCAAGTCGTTTGATGACCAAGGCGAGTGCTTTAGTGCATTGCGCCGATTGCCCGAGGTGGCGATGGTGAGCCAAAGCATAGAGGAGACCGCGCTATTGCAGTTTGAGGATAAACAGATGCCCGTGCGCCTCTACGGTGTAGATTCGGCGTTCGCAACCCTCACCCATATTGAGGAGATTATCACCGATGGGCATTACGAGGTGTATGACGGAGCCTTTGACCGCGCTGTATTGGGACAAGGACTGGCATGGCAAATGGGAATAGGTGCACGTTTCATCAGTCCTCTGCAACTCTACGCTCCCAAGCGTAACGCCAAGGTGAACATGCTGCGTCCCGACCAAGCGTTTAACGACGAAGTATGCTTTATTGCGGGCACCTTTGCCGTACAACAAGTGAAATACGACAACGAGGTTATGCTCGTGGATATCCACCTCACGCGCCGTCTATTGGACTATGGTGCGAACGAAGTGAGTGCCCTCCTGCTGAAAATTGCCCCCAACACCTCCGTTCGACAGGCCCAAAAGCAGATACAATCGCTCTTGGGCGATGGCTACAAGGTGCTAAACCGCTACGAACAGCAAGCCGACTTCTTCCGAATCTTGCGCGTGGAGAAGTTGCTAACAACTTTGCTTTTGGTGTTTATTCTGCTGATTGCATCGTTTAATATCATCGGTTCGCTGTCTATGCTCATCATTGACAAGCAGAAAGACATACAGACCTTGAGTCACCTCGGAGCTAATCAGCAAATGATACGCCGAATCTTCCTCATGGAGGGTTGGATGATATCCACATTGGGTGCCATGGTGGGTTTGGCAGTAGGATTGATTGTCTGTCTATTGCAAGAGCATTTGGGTATATTGAAGTTGGGTACTGGCACGGAATATGTCGTATCAGCCTACCCTGTGGCGGTACAAGCAGCCGATATACTCGTTGTGAGTGTTGCGGTGTTGGCATTGGGTTTTATGGCAGCATGGATACCAGCAAGGAGAATTACGAATTAATAATTAAGGGCTCAGGAGTCACGAGACTGGAGTCTATAATCAAAAAAGATTAACCATAAATGCGCATTTTCAAGTACATATTGCCCCTATTTGTCATCCTGACTGCTTGCCAAATCACACGCAAGCCTCAGATAGAGAACATCGTGCTATACGACAGCGTTTATGTCGTAGCCGACATGCAGTGGCACAAACAATACTACCCACTGCTGGAGCGACAAGTCTTCTCCATAGACCTACTCAGCGAAGGACTAGCGTTTGACTCGGCACACCACATTACAGGCACAGGATTGAATCTATATTTCTCAGACATTTTCACGTCCATGGATGAAAGTCGGTTACAAGACGGTGTCTATCGTATGGACACCACTGCCGAGGTTAATACTTTTTTGCCATACCAACAATTCGAGGGGGGCAATATCACGGGTTGCTACCTACTGGATATACAAGAGAGCAAGATACAACGTATCATTGGCTTCACCGCAGGAGCGTTTGAAATCTCCTTATTGGGTGAAGACATACGCATGGACATCTCGCTCTACACCGCTGACTCCACCCTCTACCGCGCTACTTATCAAGGACCTGCCGACTACCGATGATTGACCGCGAGTACCATACCTACCTGAAGTTGGAACGCGGACTGAGCGACAACTCTGTGACCGCATACGAATTAGACTTCAAGCGCCTCAAAACCTATATGGAGGCGCACCAGATAGATGTGGTGCGCGCTACGTTAGATGACCTACAGGCATTTGTGTATGAGACCTTCAGGGATATTAAGAGCGCCAAGACACAGGCACGACTGCTATCGAGCATACACTCTTTTTACCGTTTTCTGCTCTACCATCGCTATATAGAACAAGATCCCTCCGAACTACTGGAGATGCCACGCGTGGAGAAACACTTACCCGAGGTACTGAGTTTGGAGGAGATAGATGCCATGATTGCGCAGATTGATATGTCCAAACCAGAGGGACACCGCAACCGCGCTATCATTGAAATGCTCTACGGCAGTGGTCTGCGCGTGAGCGAATTGACGGAATTAAGACTAAGCCATATCTACCGCAAAGAGGGATACATGCGTATCATAGGCAAGGGCAGTAAGCAACGGTTGGTACCTATCTCGCCCGTGGCAGATGAGCAGTTCGGCTATTGGCTCCATGACCGCAGCCAGTTGGATATTAAACCCGAACATGCCGACGTCGCTTTTCTCAACCACTATGGCAGACAACTCACCCGTGCGATGATATTCACTATCGTCAAGCGACTGGCTCAGGCAGCTGGTATTCGCAAGACCATTTCGCCGCATACACTCCGCCACTCCTTTGCCACACACCTCTTGCAGAACGGTGCTGACCTACGTATCATACAGCAACTGCTCGGACACGAGTCCATCGTTACCACCGAGATTTACACCCATGTCAATATACAAGACCTGCGCGAAGCAGTGCTGAAATACCACCCTGAGAACCAATGAGACGACTATTGTGCATATTGTTAGGGCTATGGGCTATGGGTTATGGGCTATGGGCTATGGACAAAGGAGATGCGTATAGAGAGACCATCGTCATTGGCGATGTGTATAATGCCTATACTGGTGAGCCCTTGGCGAATGTCCATATATACTTCCAAGGTACAGACATAGGCACCACCAGCAGTCCCGAGGGTATGTTCCTGCTTCGTGGGCCATTGGACAAAAAACGCACCATGGTCGTCTCTGCCGTGGGCTACCACACCGAGCGCGTAGCGATAGAGGCAGGACAACAGGTAGGAGTACAAATTGCACTCGTTGAGAAGATAGCCAACCTGAGCGAGGTGTTTGTTACTCCTGGAACCAACCCAGCATTGATGCTCATGGAGCAGGTGCGCAAGCAGCGTCCCCTAAACGAACACCCCATTGACATACAGCTGGCGAACATGCAAACCGCCCTGTATGTATCTGATATCCAAAGCAAACACCTACAACGCAACCTTTGGAAGAGCCTACAAGCAGGTATGCTGCAAGCTGAAGACTCCACCTACCTCATTCCGCTCTACTGGCGCAAGCAAGAAGCCACAGAGGTGGAAGAAAGAGCTACCCTACTCACCCTGACGGATTACCACATACTACTCAACCAACTACAATCCACTTGCAACTTCTACGACAACCACGTTCATATCCTATCGGCAGCGTTACTCAGTCCATTGGCCAGTTCGGGTAGTACCTACTACAACTATTTCCTTGCGGACAGCGTGCAAGTGGGAAGCGAGAAACACTATATCGTACATTTCCGCACAAAGAACGCCTTTTATGCCACCTTCAACGGTGAGATGACCATAGACTCTGCCACCTGCGCCTTGCGTAGCATACAGGCGTCTGTACCCGCACAAAACAGCATTAACTATCTCCGACAACTGACCATTCGCCAACAGTTTGGTTCGAATAATCAACTGCACACAGAGGACATGTCGCTCCTATTGGACTTTGCTATCAAGGCAGACACCTCACGTATCTTCCCGACCCTCTTCCTCACGCGCAATACGCAATTCCCAATATCCAATAGCCAATCGCCAATAGCCAATAGCCCATCCCCCATCGCCAATAGCCAATCACCAATAGACCAAGCCATGGACAGTATCAGCCATACGCCGCTTTTCCGCACAGCTAAGTTCACGGCGCAGGTGCTACAGACGGGTTATATACCCTTCAATGGTCCTATCGAATTGGGTAAGATCAACGAGTGGATTAAGATGAACCGTATGGAGGGGTACCGCATTGCGCTCCCTTTGCGCACCTCGGAGCAGTTGTGGAAGAATGTGTCCATCGGCGGAATGCTGGGATATGGCATCAAGGATAGGGCGTGGAAAGGCATGGGAGAGCTCCATATCAAGTTACCCACCGAGCGCCGTCATACGCTGCAACTGAGGTATGAGGACCAATACGTCTATTCGGATGTGGATGATTTTCAGGAGAACCTGCGCGAGAATACGGTGTTCAATGCCCGCCTCAATCTCATCACGGAGATCATGCGTAGTGTGCCATTCAACGAGCCATACTACTACAATACGGCTACGCGTCGCCGCGAGGGCAGACTGCATTTCCGAGACGATTGGAATCAGTACCTCGAAACGCAAACCTACATTAAGGTAGGCAGAATGGGTTACGGTTTGCCCTCCTGCGTGTATGATGCTCAGCCGTCATTTTTCTACTCCACCCTGGGTGCAGTGGCGCGTCTGAGTTTTCACGAGCGCAAGGTGGACTTATACTTCAAGCGCAAATATATCTACAATCAGTATCCTGTCCTTTACCTGGGAGCGGAGTTGGGCAGTTTCCACATGCCGCAGTCACCCAGTTACCGCATGTACGGCAACCTGCAACTCTTGTTGCGCCACAATGTCAATCTTGGATTGGCAGGAAGACTAGAGTACCTCCTGCAAGCGGGTATGATTTTCGGCAGTGTACCTTATCCTCTGCTGCATATTTTTGCGGGTAACCAGACACACGTCTTCGACACGCAGCGTTTCTCTTTGATGAACACCTATCAGTATGCAGCGGATCAATACATATCATTGCAGGCATTGTGGGATGGAAAGGGTGTGCTGTTCAACCTCATTCCAGGGGTGCGTTATGCACGACTGCACGAGTTACTGGAGATAAAAGTGGCATACGGAACACGGCGCAACGACCATGAGTCCATCATACCGTTCCCAACTGCACCCAATGAGTTAGTATCACATACCTATACCCCTCTTGCCTCCATGAAAGTACCATACGTGGAGATGGGTGTAGGTATTGGCAATATCCTGCGCATAGGCGAGGTCTATGGCGTATTCCGCCTAACGAATATCCACGACCCATATTCTCCATGGTGGGCCATCCGTTTCCGCCTCAGTATGGGACTCTAACCGATTGGAGAGTTATACCTACGCTTAGTTATCGGTGTTTCTATACCCCCGTGGAGTGACCCCCACATGGCTCTTGAAGAAGCGATTGAAGAACGCTACATTCTCAAAGCCCAGTTTAGCTGCAATCTCTTTGATAGGTACATTGCTCACCTTGAGTTGCGACTTAGCATCCATCAATATGGCATCAGCTATAATATCCCCCGCAGTATGCCCACTAACACTCTTAATGGTAGAGCACAGGTGAGGTACCGTGATATGCATCGCCTCTGCATAGTCTAAGACTTGATGCCACTCGTGATAATGACGCAGGACTAAATCACTATACTCATTAAAGATCTCAGTCCTACGGTCTTGGGAGTGTTGTTGTCCCTCCTCTGAAGAACATAGTTCGAAGAAAGTCTGGTCTATGACATTGAATATATATGTCATGCGCTCCGAAGAGAGCATTGAGGGGGTCGTATTGATTGCCTTCTCCAATGTCTCGGAGAAGTGTGCTACCACATCCGCTTGCTCTGCGTTTAAGCTGACCATAGGTATGTAGGACTGCAATGGCAAAGACATACGGCGCATACCATACGAGCTTTTCTCGACAAAGGAGGATGAGAACACAATATACGAGAGGCGTGCATCCTCGCTGAAATCATGCACCAAGAAGAAACTGCCTGGTTTGACGTAAATAAGGTCTTTCTCCTTAAACTCATACTCAGTGATATTGAGCGTAGCACGCGCGTTACCCTTAATCATAAAGGCATACACAGCACACTGTATCTGACATGGGAATCGTCCGTACTCGTTCAGCACCTTACCGCTGGCCTCACCAAAGAGGTAGTCAAAGGGGCAATCAATCAATGGTATTTTTTCTGCTTTCATAATAAAAGGTTTTAATTTGGGCGCAAAGGTACACTTTTTTTCCGAAAAATCAAAATAAAAATACCATTTTTTTGCTTTTTATAGTAACAATGCCCTTTGCGCTACCTCCGCGCTACCTTTGCGCTACCTTTGCGCTACCCTTGCGCTACCTTTGCGCTATGGTAATTGCGATCTATTTACCGAAACGTACTCACGCTGCTTTGTACATCTCGCGGAAGACAAAGCCATAGATGGTGAGATTTTTGTCTGATTTGCGCTATCTATCTCCTCTTTGCTGCGTTTGTAAACTCGCGGTTGTTCGTACTCGCGCAGGGTTCGCTGCACTTCTGACGAGAAAGCGAGTACAAAGATACAACTATTTTTTGGGGTAACCTTAAAGCGAGAGAGTTTAAGGTTTAACCATAAAAAGATAGTACTTTTGTCGCCAAAAACGACAAAAGTACCATGAGAGTTTACGACATGTTGTGCCAGTTACAAAGCACTGGTAGATTGGAAGAAATCTTTGTTCACCACATTTTTTGCGAGCGCTCTGGGTAACTCGCTACCGCGCGTGCCCGTCTAACCACCATTTACACCGCTCGGCAGTAATTTTGTTAGATATTTTCTACGTATGTGATGACCGCCGCATCGTCTAATATGCCTAATAAACCAAGCACCTTGCGAGTGAGTGTTAGTACTTTGTATAGATATTTGGAATATACAGGGATTCGCCCAATTCGCCGTTTTAAATTGACTGTAAAATAGACAAAGAAGAGTGAAAGAGACGAGGCATTTGCCAAAATCATCTTTTGAAAGATGAAAATTCACACAAAAAACATCTTTTGAAAGACGAAAATTTGCGTATTTCAATTATTTTTTTGGCTTTATCGGATAGTTACATTTGGTTGTTGTTGTATTTCGTCACTTTATTTAGTTTATTGACGAATTATAACACCAATTGTGTGCAAAATATTTTGAGTTACAAAAACATACCCATATACATAGGCAAACATTGTAAGTCTTGATCTTTGTGCATATCACGAGGATGAAGCAAATGTACTGAAAATCTTTGAATTATGCAAATGAATTTTGCTATTTTGTCAAAATCCGCAGATTTTTAATAATCATTTAATGATTAAATGTTACAACTTTTTGGGTATAGGTGCCTCTCTCTCAGGATAGCACTGAGGTCTAAACAAGTACCGGATAAGAGCAATATTTTGATAGCAATAAAAGAGAGTGAGTCAGTATTTTAACGCACTCTCTTATTTTTACAGTTAATCCGTATAAGCAATAAATTCTATGGGCAAACTGGGCGGACGGAGTGCCCGATGAAGCGGTAGTCGTTGCTCCCGTCCACGCCGCCTGAATAGAAGACCACGTACCACGCGTAGTACGGGCGGTCCGTGTAGAGCGAACTCGACCAGTAGTAGCCGAAGCTGCCTGCGTTGTAGAGCGAACTGTCGTAGCGGTAGCCCGCTGCGGGAAGGAAGATACTATTACCGTTAGACTTGCTCGTTACCTTATAACCATTTACTCCGTTCTGATTTGTCCATGTCCAAGTACATTGCTCGCGCAACTCCGTCAATTCTGCATCGGTTGGCATACGCCAACTACCACCCCAATTGGCACGAACTGCATCATCGCCTAATTCTAATTGAGTTTTATTATCCACCGTGCCGTAACCGATTTTTGTATACTTAGTCAATGTGGTTCTGCTTCCTTGACAATGCTTGTAAGTACTCCAATCATATACCTCTTTTGGTTCAGTTTCGCCCCAAGCGAAGTAATCACCGTAATCCTCTGGACTACTTGCACCCACATTCATAGTCGCCCACTTGACACTCAAGCCCAAATCTACGGGCTCACCTACTTTTAGAGTTATAAAACTTACCTCTTCGCCATATGCTATACCTTTCGCATTTATAGCATAAGCACGAGCATAGTAGGTCGTACCTTCTTGTAGATCTGTTAGGTTACAGGTAAATTCTCCTAATCCACTACCACTGGTTATCTTTGTATTAGCGGTAGTTGGATTTGCACTTGTGGAATAGCAAATACCACGCTCTGTTACTTCTAATCCCCCATCATCAGTCACATTGCCACCAATAGTAGCAGAGGTGTAAGAGACATTTGTTGGTTGGGTAGTTGTAATAGTTGGTAGTGCTTCACATACAAAACTAATCTCCTCTCCATACGCAACACCAAATTTGTTCTTTGCATACGCACAAACATAATAAGTGGCTCCCGTTTGCAAATTAATTAAGTTACATGTAAATTCCCCAAATCCACTACCACTTGATACCTTGCTATCTTCTATCGTTGGGTTCTGACTTGTGCTATACACTACCCCTCGCTCCGTTACCTCTAATCCGCCATCACTAAGCACATTGCCACCAACTACAGCAGAGTTCTTAGTTACCTCACTCGCTGCACTTGTAACCACAGTAGGAATATCCACCGCTGGCGGAGTAATCGCATTATCCATCACCGCACGAATAGGATAGCCGTTATAGCGATTAAAGCCATAGAACGAAGCCGTATTATTTGGGCTCTCGACAGACACACCATAACTCATATACGAGCCATTTTTAGACAACGAACCTGACCAAAAGCCGACAATATCATCCTTATAATTCAAGTCTGCTCCTACCTTATAACCCGTAGTCGGCAAGAATATGCAATTACCGTTCTTCGTACTCCTCACACGCACACCCTTTACACCGTTTTGTTCTACCCAAGTCCATGTACTATTTCTTAGCAACTCATCCCACTCATTATAAGTAGGCATGCGCCATTTACCTCCCCAAATCATATAGGCAGCATCATCCCATAAGTCCAAAATAGCCTTATTATCCACCGTACCATATTCTTCACTCTCGCAATACTTCGTCAATGTAGTACGAGAATTGCCATAATGGTAATTATCCCACATATACGATTCTTTTTCGTCCACTTCTCCCCAAGCAAAATACTTGCCTCCTTCCTCTGCTACGGTAGCACCCACATTCATGGTTGCCCATTTTACACTCAATCCCATATCCACATACTCATGTCCAGACTCTATCAAACGCTCAGCAGTCGTGAAAGTAATCTCATTGCCATACAGCACATCGCTTCTATTTTGCACAAAAGCGCGAGCATAGTAAGTGGTTGCAGCCTCTAAACCTAACAACTCGCACAATTGCCCTACGGAATCAGCGCACAATGCCAAACTATTCTTAATCGTTGGCTTAGGATCAGTGCCATAGCAAATACCATATTGCTTGGGTCTGCCATTATAATCCAAATCGATAGATATAGTGGCATTATCAGCATGTACATAGGTAGGCTTATTCGTTGTAATCGTACTCACAATCACCTCCTCATCCTTCTGACAAGAGGTCATTATTGCAGTTGCTCCAAACAAAACACTCAATAATATATAGTTGTATCTCTTCATAATCTCTTTCGTAATGATTGTATAAATAATGTTTGATAATTTTAGGTCTAATTTTCTATAATTTTTGTTAGAACTAATCCACTGTTAAAACGTATAACCAATACCAAATTCTATCTCTAAATACTTGAACTGTATCGTGTTCACACCTGCGGTCAGCGTAACACCAGCCACACTACCTATCACACCCTACACCTTACACCCTACACTTTACACCCTACTCTACGGGCAGACTAGTAACTGGGCGAATAGGTATTCCACCGAAACGTAATGTTGTTGAAAGACAGCCATCTGGAATGGAGATACCTAACAACGAACCAAAACCTAAGATAAACGATGTATCATCATATGAGTAACCATTGTCTACAGCGAGCGAACTTGACCAATATCCACCGAATTCGCCGGCATATACGTGCGAACTGCCGATGCGGAAGCCCGCAGCGGGGAGGAAGATACTATTGCCGTTCGACTTGCTCGTTACTTTGTAACCATTCACCCCATTTTGAATAGTCTCTTCCCAAGTACATTGGGTACACAATTCAGTCAATTCATCATAAGTTGGTATACGCCATGCTCTACCCCAATTAATATAAGCAGCATCATCGCTGAGATTCAACTGAGTTTCATAATCTACTCTGCCGTAACTACTATGGGTATTATACTTAGTTAGTGTACTATCTCTACCATCGCACCATTTATATGTACTCCAATCGTACAAATCTTTTGGTTCTGTCTCACCCCAAGCAAAGTAATCACCATAGTCTTCTGGCTTACTTGCTCCCACATTCATTGTAGCCCATTTTACACTCAAACCTAAATCTACATATTCATGACCATTTAATGATAATGTCGTAAAAATCACCTCTTCGCCATACGCTGTACCCTTATTATTTACTGCATAAGCACGCGCACAGTATGTTGTCTCATATTGCAAATCAGTAAGATTGCAAGTGAATGCCCCTAATCCACTACCACTTGACACTTTGCTATCCTCTATGGTTGGATTCAGCTTTGTAGCATAAACTACACCACGTTCGATGACTTCCGCACCACCATCATCCGTCACATTACCACCAACAGTAGCAGAGGTATAAGAGACATTTGTTGGTTGGGTGGTTGTGACGGTTGGAAGTGCCTCACATGCAAAACTTATCTCCTCGCCATAAGCAACACCAAACTTATTCTTTGCATACGCACGGACATAATAAGTCGCACCAGTCTGCAAATTGGTTAAGTTGTAGGTATATTCTCCCAATCCACTTCCACATTCTATTTTCGTACCTGTTACTATCGGGGTGGCAGTCGTCGAGTAATATACCCCTCGCTCCGTTACCTCTAAACCACCATCACTCACCACATTACCACCCACAACAGCGGAGTTTTTGGTAATCTCACTTGCTGCCATTGTAACAACAGTAGGAACATCCACCGCAGGCGGAGTAATCGCATTATCCATCACCGCACGAATAGGATAACCATTATAGCGATTGAAACCATAGAACGAAGCCTCTGTTGTGGGGCTCTCTATCGAAACGCCATAACTAATATAAGAGCCATTCTTAGACAACGAACTCGACCAAAAACCTACATTCACATCCTTATAATTCAAATCTGCACCTACCTTATAACCTGTTGTAGGAAAGAATATGCAATTACCATTTTGAGTACTCCGCACACGCACACCCTTTACGCCGTTTTGCTCTACCCAAGTCCAAGTGCTATTTCTCAACAACTCATCCCACTCATTGTATGTCGGCATACGCCATTTACCGCCCCACTTCATATAAGCAGCATCGTCCCATAAGTCCAAAACCGTCTTATTATCCACTACGCCATACTCCTCACTATCGCAATACTTAGTCAATGATGTGCGAGAACTACCATATTGATAATTATCCCACAAATATGTTTCTTTCTCATCTACCTCTCCCCATGCCAAATAATCACCACACTCTTCGGGAGTTGTAGCACCTATATTCATTGTAGCCCACTTCACACTCAAACCCATATCCACATATTCATACCCCGATTCCATTAAACGTTCAGCAGTAGTGAAAGTGATTTCATTGCCATATAGCACATCGCTCCTGTTTTGTACAAACGCGCGAGCGTAATACGTTGTTGCTGGTTCCAAGTTTAGCAATTCACACAATTGCGCTGCCGAATCTATGCACAATGCCAAATCATTCTTAATGGTTGGACTTGTCTCAGTACCATAGCAAATGCCATACTGCTTAGGTGTGCCATTATAATCCAATTCAATAGATATACCAGCATTATTGCTATGCACATACGTAGGTTTATTGGTCGTAATCGTACTCACTACCACTTCCTCATCACGTTGGCAAGAGGTGATTACTGCGGTTGTTCCAAACAACACGCCCAATAATATATATGTGTATATTCTCGTCATATTGTTGCTAATTTTTGGTCTAATCGTCTTATCTCGCATTCGCTCGAACGATAAATCCTATAATTCTGTTTTATCATTAGAACGTGTAACCAATACCGAACTCCATCTCCAAATACTTAAACTGTATTGTATTCACACCTGCTGTCAGCGTAACACCTGCAATACTGCCAATAACACCTGCTCCAACACTCACTCCATTCGCAGAAGTGGGATTATATTTGACCCAATCACCATTCACCTTCTCCCACAACAACTCGCGCTGTCCATATCCCACACCTGCATACAAACCTATCATATTGTTCTTGTATTGCATACGTTTCTTTCCTAAGAAATCCACTACAAAACCTGCATTTATCAACCATTCTTTCGCTACCGTCCTGCTAGAGTAAAATGGTAACTCTCCATTGATTAACCCGCCTTGCTCACATACCAAGCCATTTGTGGCATAAGTACCGAACTCAAAATTAGAACGACCTTTCACGTACCAACCCAAGCCATTATACATCTGACCAACCATACCACCATAACCCAACTGAGGAGCAAAGGAATATCCTACCTCTGCCACGATGAAGGTATTAATCTTAGTTTTCTTCTTTTGAAAATCAACTGGATTAACCGAAAGGTGTTCGCCAGACAAAATGGCAATCGTATCTTGATAGTAGTATTTATCTCTATCGATATTCAACACATAAACACCCGTGTCACATTGTAAACTATTTATCGGCAATGACTGTATATGTATAGTTTGGCTTGTTTCTTGGTGGGTGATTGATGCCATATCACCCTCTATGCCGTCAATAGTCAAGTAGCCAAAAGCAGGGCGCAAGGTGATTTTTTGGAACGTTGCTGTGGAAGACACACTAAATGTACCTTCATGGGTCACATAGTTGTCTGCCGTTATACTATAAAAATAAGAACCTTCGCGCAATGTCCTTTCTACATAACCATTATCATCCAATGCCCATGATTGTTTTTCTCCGTTTACCACCACCTCGACAATAGCGTTGGTAGGGCTTACTTCTAACAAGAAGTCGTGTTGCGCTACCTCTTGTGTATTGTCCGTTTCTTTCTCAGGTCTAAAACGCACCGTACAATCATACACACAGTTCGATTTGAGTTTCTGCATATTGCTCAATAGCACCTGCTCACAGCCATCGCCACAGTCAATATAGATATACGGACGACGAGCTGGCACAAGAAACAATATCTGATTGGAATACGTAGTTACTCGTGACTCTACACCCGTCTGCTGACCCATATAGAGCGTCAAGCGTTCTTTGGCAGCACGAACATCGTGTGCATCGCCTTCCAAATGCATACGAATAACGGCAAAAGGGAAAGTGTCAGACAATGCTGGCTTCTCAAAACTACCAAACTCATTCTTGTACATCGCCAAGACAGATGCCAATGGCTGTTGCTCCATTTCCTTAATAATCGTCATCGACTGCGCTGCCAAGGGCACAAATCCAATCCACGAAAATAGCAAAACAAATAGTATTTTAGTCTTTTTCATACGTATAATAGCATTTATCTTGCAAAGGTACAACAATTTCTGGAATTGTGCAACAATTTGGATAAAATTACAGCACAGCCGTGCAATTTTTCTTTTTCACATCTACTTTCACCTTAATAAAACCACTAAACATACCCGCAAACGCCACGGAAAGTGCAGGATAGTAAGGAAGTGGTAACGGAGTGGTAACGGTAACGACAGCATGACAACCAACGAAAGTGCTATCATCAACACAATAAACCCAAATCGGTCAATCGATTTGGGGTAAAACAAAAACTCACCCAATTCACGAGGAATTGGGTGAGTTATAAAAAGATATTTCAATCGGGTTCAAAGAACCCTCTATCTCAAATTAGATTAGAGCTCCTCTTGTTGGCGAAGTTGCGCTTCCGCAGCAGCTGCACGAGCAGCTTGGATAGCAGCATACTCCTCAGCATTGTGAACAGAGATGTGTTGGAACTCACGAAGACCAGTACCCGCAGGAATCAAGTTACCGCAGATAACGTTCTCCTTCATACCATCGAGGTAGTCCACCTTGCCTTGGATAGCTGCCTCATTGAGCACCTTAGTGGTCTCTTGGAAAGAAGCAGCAGACATAAAGGACTTAGTACCCAACGCTGCACGAGTGATACCTTGCAAGATCTGACTTGCTGTAGCACATGTAGCCTCACGAGCTGTAGCAAGCTTCTTATCCTTACGACGGAGCGAAGAGTTCTCATCGTGGAGGCGACGAGCAGTAACAATCTGACCTGGTTTCAAGGTCTCGCTATCACCTGCATCAACCACCACTTTCTTGCCCCAGATACGGTCGTTCTCCTCAAGGAAGTCGCGTTTGTCCACGATTTGCTTCTCAAGGTAACGGGTATCACCTGCATCTTGGATCTCTACCTTACGCATCATCTGGCGAACGATAATCTCAAAGTGCTTATCGTTGATCTCCACACCCTGCATACGGTACACCGCTTGTGCCTCATTAACGATATAGTCTTGTACCGCAGTAGGACCTTGGATAGCAAGAATATCGTTAGGTGTGATAGCACCATCAGACAAGGCTACACCAGCACGTACATAGTCGCCCTCTTGCACAAGGATCTGTTTACCCAATGGAATAAGATAAGACTTCACCTCGCCCAACTTAGATGTAATAGATACCTCTTGGTTACCACGTTTGATACGTCCGAAGCTAACCTCACCATCAATCTCAGCCACAATAGCTGGGTTAGATGGGTTACGCGCCTCAAAGAGCTCAGTAACACGTGGAAGACCACCGGTAATATCGCCTGCTGTACCGAACGAACGAGTTTGGGTGAAGAGTGAATCACCGACCTTAACCTCAGTACCGTCAGCGTGTACAAGCAACGCCTTAACTGGCAAGTTGTAGGTACGCAACACATTGCCCTCAGCATCCAAAATGTGTGCTTGTGGCATCTTAGTACGGTCCTTGGTCTCAATGATAGTTACCTCTTTCTTACCTGTTTGATCATCAATCTCAGTCTTGATAGTTACACCCTCGATGACATCGTTATATTGCAAACGACCCGCTTGCTCGATGATAAGAGTAGCCTTATATGGGTCCCACTCGCAGACTTGTGTACCCTTCTCGTAGGTTTGACCTGGAGTCACAAAGAGTTTAGAAGCGTAAGGGATATTGAAGGTAGTGAGCACCACCCCTGTCTTCTCATCTACAAGGCGCAACTCGTTGAGACGGCTAACCACAATCACATCGCCTGCCTCGGTAGTGATAGTACGAAGCTCGTCAATCTCTACGCGACCAGACTGTGTGAGTGCGTATGTATTTTGAGTAGCTGCATTACCAGCGACACCACCCGAGTGGAAGGTACGCAATGTCAACTGTGTACCAGGCTCACCAATAGCTTGCGCTGCAATCACACCGACAGCCTCACCCTTTTGTACCATCTTACGGCTTGCCAAGTTGCGACCGTAGCACTTAGCGCAGACACCTTGTTTAGCCTCGCAAGTGAGCACAGAACGAATCTCCACTGCCTCAATACCAGCAGCCTCGATAGCCTCGCATGCTGCCTCGCGAATCTCCTCGCCAGCAGCCACAATGAGGTTGCCCTCAAAGTCATAAATATCATGTACGCTGACACGACCCAAGATACGTTGGGTGAGTGTAGCCACCACATTATCGTTTTGCTTAATAGCACGAGCAGTCAAACCACGCAATGTACCACAGTCGGTCTCGGTGATAATCACATCGTGTGATACATCGACAAGACGACGTGTGAGGTAACCTGCATCGGCAGTCTTCAACGCGGTATCGGCAAGACCCTTACGAGCACCGTGGGTAGAGATAAAGTACTCCAGCACGCTCAAACCTTCCTTAAAGTTAGAAAGAATAGGGTTCTCAATAGTTTGACGACTATCGGTTACACCAGCCTTTTGAGGTTTAGCCATCAGACCACGCATACCAGCGAGCTGCTTAATCTGTTGCTTAGAACCACGGGCACCAGAGTCCATCATCATGAATACAGAGTTGAAGCCTTGGTCAGCCTCCTTCATGTGCTTCATGAGGACATTGGTCACCTGTGTATCCACCTCACCCCAAGCAGCAACGACCTTGTTATAACGCTCGTTGTCGGTCATAAGACCCTCCATATAGAGTCCTGTCACCTCTTCAACAACTTGGTTACCCTTAGCCACGAACTCGGCTTTCTCCTCTGGAATCAGAATATCGTTGAGGTTGAAGCTGAGACCGCCCTTGAACGCCATCTTATAACCGAGGTCCTTGATCTCGTCCAAGAACTTAGCTGTACGAGCCACACCACAAGTCTTGATAACATCGGTAATGATCTCCTTAACCGCTTTCTTGCCGAGTGTAACGTTCTTATAACCTACCTCGCTTGGTACATAGTAGTTCACAAGGATACGACCAGGAGTAGTCTCTACAAGAGAAGTCTCACCTGTACGCTCGTCAGTAATACGTACCTTAATAATAGCGTGCATATCTACTTTACCCTCATTGAGCGCAATCTCGCACTCCTCTGGAGAGTAGAAAGTCAAGCCCTCACCCTTAGCGCCTGCGCGATCCTTAGTGATATAGTAAAGACCAAGAATCATATCCTGAGAAGGTACGGTAATAGGGTTACCGTTAGCAGGGTCAAGGATATTGTGCGAACCGAGCATGAGGAGCTGTGCCTCAAGAATAGCCTCGTTAGAAAGTGGCAAGTGAACCGCCATTTGGTCACCATCGAAGTCAGCGTTGAAACCAGCACATGCCAATGGGTGCAGCTGAATAGCCTTACCCTCAATCATGCGAGGTTGGAAAGCCAAGATACCGTGACGGTGCAAAGTAGGAGCACGGTTGAGAAGCACTGGGTGACCCTTCATTACATGCTCAAGAATATCGAAAATGATAGGCTCTTTGCGATCGATGATCTTCTTAGCAGACTTAACCGTCTTTACCACACCACGCTCAATGAGCTTGCGGATGATAAATGGTTTGTAGAGCTCAGCAGCCATATCCTTTGGCAAACCGCACTCGTGCATCTTGAGCTCTGGGCCTACGACAATAACCGAACGTGCAGAATAGTCCACACGCTTACCGAGCAAGTTTTGACGGAAACGACCTTGTTTACCCTTCAAAGAATCAGAGAGAGATTTCAAAGGACGGTTGGCGTCAGACTTGATAGCAGTAGTCTTCTTACTATTGTCGAAGAGCGAATCTACAGCCTCTTGGAGCATACGCTTCTCGTTGCGCAAAATCACGTCTGGAGCCTTGATCTCTACGAGGCGTTTGAGACGGTTGTTACGAATAATCACACGACGGTAGAGGTCGTTGAGGTCAGAAGTAGCGAAACGACCACCATCGAGTGGAACGAGTGGGCGGAGTTCAGGAGGAGTAACTGGAATAACGTGCAGAATCATCCACTCTGGCAAGTTACGACCCTTGCTAGCACGGAAGTTCTCCACCACTTGCAAGCGCTTGAGCGCCTCAGCCTTACGTTGTTGCGAACCATCGCTATTAGCGCGGTCACGCAACTCATAGCTGAGTGCATCGAGGTCAATCTTTTGCAAAAGCTTTTCGATAGCCTCAGCACCCATTTGGGCAATGAACTTATCAGGATCAGAATCATCAAGCAACTGGTTGTCTTGTGGAAGACGACCCATCAACTCAATGTATTGATCCTCATCCAGAAGCATCTTATCCTCTACAATCTCATCATCGATCTCTTGACCAGCCAATACACCTGCTTGGAGTACAATATACTTCTCATAGTACACTACAGAGTCCAGTTTCTTGGTAGGAACACCGAGCAACGCAGCCATCTTAGAAGGCAACGAACGAAGGTACCAGATATGTGTTACAGGAACTACCAATCGGATGTGTCCCATACGCTCACGGCGCACTTTCTTCTCAGTTACCTCGACACCGCAACGCTCGCAGACAATACCTTTATAACGGATACGCTTGTACTTACCGCAATGGCACTCATAATCCTTGGTAGGACCGAAGATGCGCTCGCAGAATAGACCATCACGCTCAGGTTTGTAGGTACGATAGTTGATCGTCTCAGGTTTGAGTACCTCACCCGAACTGATACGCATCATCTCATCTGGCGAAGCTAAGCCAATTGAGATACGGGAAAAACCGTTTTTCTTATTATCTTGTTTGAAAGCCATAATTCTTGAATTTTATTCCATTGTAATTGAAAGACCCAGACCTTGCAACTCATGCAACAACACATTGAGAGACTCTGGCAAACCAGGAGTTGGCATAGGCTCACCCTTAACGATAGCCTCGTAAGTACGTGCACGACCTGTAACATCATCTGACTTAACGGTCAAAATCTCTTGCAAGATATGTGCTGCACCGTGTGCCTCGAGTGCCCAAACCTCCATCTCACCGAAACGCTGACCACCGAATTGTGCTTTACCACCAAGTGGCTGTTGCGTAATCAAGCTGTAAGGACCGATAGAACGTGCGTGCATCTTATCATCAACCATGTGACCGAGCTTCATGAAGTAGGTCACCCCTACGGTAGCCATTTGGTCGAATGCTTCACCAGTGCCACCATCGTAGAGCTGAGTCTTACCAGCACGTGGGATACCTGCCTTATCTGTCCACTCGTTGAGGTCATCCATGGTACAACCATCGAAGATAGGAGTAGCGAACTTCACACCAAGCTCCTTACCTGCCCAACCAAGGACAGCCTCGAAAATCTGACCGATGTTCATACGAGAAGGCACACCCAGTGGGTTCAACACAATATCAACTGGTGTACCGTCTGCCAAGAATGGCATATCCTCTACGCGAACAATCTTACTTACAATACCCTTGTTACCGTGGCGACCCGCCATCTTATCACCTACGCGGATCTTACGACGTTTAGCAATATATACCTTAGCCATTTGCACAATACCATTTGGCAACTCATCACCAATGGTGAGATTGAACTTATCGCGCTTGAGTTGCGCATCCATCTCTTTGTGCTTAGCAATGTAGTTCATAATACATTGACTTACCAAACCATTTACATGCTCGTCTGTTGTCCAGTTAGCCAACATGAGGGTAGTATAATCGAGGTCCTTCAAACGCTCCTCAGTGAAGGTCAATCCCTTGGCAATCACTTCGGTCTTAATGTGGTCATGTACACCCAAAGAGGTATGTCCCTCCAAAAGTGTAACCAATTTACCCACCAAGACAGCCTTCAACTCTGCTGCTTTCACAGCGAACGCTGCATCGTACTTAGCCAAAGTCTCCTTGTCTTCCAACTTCTGCTTGCGATCCTTCTGTGTACGCTTATAGAGGCTCTTGTCAATAACCACACCGCTGAGCGATGGGCTGGCCTTGAGCGAAGCATCCTTCACATCGCCTGCCTTGTCGCCGAAGATAGCCTTCAAGAGTTTCTCCTCTGGAGAAGGATCAGACTCACCCTTAGGAGTAATCTTACCTACGATAATATCACCTGGCTCAATATGAGCACCAATACGAATAATACCGTTCTCGTCCAAATCCTTGGTTGCCTCTTCGCTTACGTTAGGAATATCCGAAGTGAACTCCTCCATACCACGCTTGGTCTCGCGAACCTCCAAAAGTTGCTCTACCACGTGAACAGAAGTAAACATATCCTCACGAACAATGCGCTCACTGAGCACGATAGCATCCTCGTAGTTGTAACCCTTCCAAGGAATATACGCTACCTTCAAGTTCTTACCCAAAGCCAACTCACCATTCTCAGTAGCGTAACCCTCAGAGAGGATTTGACCTGCTACCACCTTGTCACCCTTGCGCACGATAGGACGAAGGTCAATAGTGGTGTTCTGGTTGGTACGTTGGAACTTAGGCAACTTATATGTCTTCTCCGCAGACTCGAAGGAGATGAAGTCCTCCTCCTTGCTACGTTCATACTTAATAACAATCTTATCCGCATCTACGTATGTTACAATACCCTTGCCCTCAGCCATAATCTGAGTGCGTGAATCTTGGATCAATTGACCCTCGATACCTGTACCTACGATAGGTGCCTCGCTACGCAACAATGGCACACCCTGGCGCATCATGTTAGAACCCATCAAAGCACGGTTAGCATCATCGTGCTCCAAGAATGGAATCAACGCAGCAGCAATAGAAGCAATCTGACTTGGAGATACGTCCATCAAGTCCACCTCATTAGGCGCTACCACTGGGAAGTCTGCCTCGTAACGCGCTTTAACCTTATTGCGAATGAACTTACCGTTCTTATCCAATGGTGCGTTACCTTGTGCTACCGTAGCGTTCTCCTCGTCCTCAGCAGTCATATATACGATATGATCATTGTCCAAATCTACCACGCCATTCTCTGCCTTGCGGTATGGAGTCTCAATGAAACCAAGATTGTTAATCTTAGCATAGATACAGAGAGATGAGATAAGACCAATGTTAGGACCTTCAGGGGTCTCAATTGGACACAAACGACCATAGTGGGTATAGTGTACGTCACGAACCTCGAAGCCCGCACGGTCACGACTCAAACCACCAGGACCGAGCGCAGACATACGACGCTTGTGGGTAATCTCAGCCAATGGGTTCTGTTGATCCATAAACTGAGACAAAGCGTTGGTACCAAAGTATGAATTGATAACGCTGGAAATAGCCTTAGCATTGATAAGGTCAGTAGGAGTAAACACCTCAGTATCACGCACGTTCATACGCTCACGGATAGTACGAGCCATACGTGCAAGACCAATACCAAATTGGTTGTAGAGTTGCTCACCTACGGTACGCACACGACGGTTAGACAAGTGGTCAATATCATCCACCTCAGCATTAGAGTTGATGAGTTGTACCAAGTACTTGATAATCTCAATAATATCTTGGTTGGTCAAAGTGCGTGTCTCTGCTGGAATATCCATCTCCAACTTGCGGTTGATACGGTAGCGACCTACCTCACCCAAGTCATAACGCTTCTCAGAGAAGAAGAGGTTTTGGATAGCCTCGCGTGCAGTAGCATCATCAGCAGGCTCAGAGTTACGCAACTGACGATAGATGTAAAGCACCGCCTCTTTCTCAGAGTGAGAAGGGTCTTTCTGCAAAGTATTGAAGATAATAGAGTACTCTGACTCGTTGTTCTCGTCTTTGTGCAAGAGGATAGTCTTAGCACCAGACTCCAAAATCAACGCACAGAGTTCCTCGTCCAAAACAGTCTCACGCTCCAAGATCACCTCGTTACGCTCGATAGTAACCACCTCACCGGTATCCTCATCTACGAAGTCCTCGGTCCATGCCTTCAACACGTTACCTGCCAAGGTGCGGCCTACGGCTGCCTCCAAGTTCTCCTGTGTACACTTGATCTCCTCAGCCAAGCCGAAGCAATCCAAGATGTCTTTATCACTCTCAAAACCAATTGCACGCAACAGAGTGGTTACAGGTAATTTTTTCTTACGGTCGATATACGCATACATCACACGGTTGATGTCGGTTGCGAACTCAATCCATGAACCACGGAATGGGATGATACGAGCGGAATACAACTTAGTACCATTAGAGTGTACCGATGTGCCAAAGAACACACCTGGTGAACGGTGCAACTGACTTACCACTACACGCTCTGCTCCATTGATAACAAAAGTACCCTTTGGAGTCATGTAAGGGATAGTACCCAAGAACACATCTTGCATCACAGGCTCAAAGTCCTCGTGATCAGGGTCGGTACAAGTCAAGAACAACTTCGCCTTCAAAGGCACACTATAGGTCAATCCACGGAGCAAGCACTCCTCAATCGAATAACGAGGAGGATCAATGTGATAGTCCATGAACTCAAGTCGGAAGTTCTTTCGAGTATCCTCAATAGGGAAGTTCTCCGAAAAAACCTTAAACAAACCTTCCTGATGACGAACCTCAGGAGTAGAATCCATTTGGAAGAAGTCGTGGAAAGACTTCAACTGAATCTCCAGAAAATCAGGATAAGGCATCTGCTTTTGCATTGCCGAGAAGTTGATTCGCTGGTTTTTGTTTTGTTTTGCCATTTATTTTATATTTTTATTAGTTTCGAACATTAACAAAATGCCTGATAATGAATTATTTACACCTAAATAGCTGATTCTATAATTTAACACTTATTGACTAGAATCGCATTTATATTATCAGAATTTAACATTTTTTCAACATTCTCCTCTATTCAGAGAAAAAGGTTTAGACCCCTTTTCAGGGTCTAAACCTACCGTTATTAGGTTAGTGGGTATTACTTCAACTCTACCTCAGCACCTACCTCCTCAAGAGCTTTCTTGAGAGCCTCAGCAGTTGCTTTGTCTACACCTTCCTTAACAGTTGCAGGAGCAGCATCTACGATGTCCTTAGCCTCTTTCAAGCCAAGACCTGTTTGCTCTTTAACAGCCTTAACTACTTGCAACTTTTGTGCACCAGCTGATTTCAAAACTACATCAAAAGATGTCTCCTCCTCAGCTGCAGGAGCGTCGCCACCTGCTGCAGGTGCTGCTACTGCTACTGCAGCAGCTGCTGGTTCGATACCATACTCCTCTTTCAAAATTTGACCGAGTTCATTAACTTCCTTAACTGTAAGGTTTACTAATTGTTCAGCAAAAGCTTTCAAATCTGCCATTGTTGTATAATTTTAAAGTGTTATTTTTTAATGTTAATTTTATGCTGCACATGCAGCGATTGTTATTTGCTGATTACTCAGCGCGCTCACCCAACGTTTGCAATACACCGTGGATGGTTGTAGCACCTGATTGGAGTGCTGAAACAACGTTCTTTGCAGGAGATTGGAGCAATGCAACCAAGTCTGCAATGAGTTCGTTTTTCGACTTGATGGTAGCCAAGAAATCCAAGTTTTGTGCACCTACGTAGATGGTCTCCTCTACATAAGCAGCCTTCAACTGTGGCTTAGCTTCCTCTTTATTTTTCTCTTTCTTGGTAAACTCCTTAATGAGCTTTGCAGGCGCATTACCTGTGTTAGACAACATCAAAGCGGTATTACCCTTAAGAGCCTCAAAAATCTGAGCATCAATGCCTTGTGCTTCTAATGCCTTTTGGAGCAAAGTATTCTTAGCTACAAGCAATTTTACATCTTGCTTGAAGCAAGCACGGCGCAACTCACTTGTCTTCTCTGCATTCAAACCTTCAATGTTTGTCAAATAGAAGTGTGAGTATTGTCCCAGTAGCTCTTGCAATGAAGGAATAATGGCGTATTTATCTTCTTTCTTCATACTTTCCTTCGATTAAATAAATTACTCAATAGATTTTGGGTCAACTTTAATTCCTTGACTCATTGTACTGGAAAGATAGATACTCTTGATATAGGTACCCTTGCTAACTGCAGGTTTCAACTTGATGAGAGTTTGTACAAACTCAATAGCATTCTCAGCAATTGCCTCTGGTGCAAAAGACACCTTACCAATTGATGTGTGAACAATACCAAATTTGTCAACCTTGAAGTCAATCTTACCTTGCTTAACCTCTTTTACAGCTTTAGCAACATCCATGGTTACTGTACCTGATTTTGGGTTAGGCATAAGACCGCGAGGACCTAACACACGACCGAGAGCACCAATCTTACCCATGATTTGTGGTTGAGTGATGATCACGTCGATATCTGTCCAACCGCCCTTGATCTTCTCAATATACTCATCCAGACCTACATAATCTGCACCTGCCTCTTTAGCAGCTGCCTCTTGATCGGGAGTACACAATGCGAGCACGCGAACTTGTTTACCTGTACCATGAGGAAGACTTACCACGCCACGAACCATTTGGTTTGCCTTACGTGGATCTACACCCAAACGTACATCTACATCTACACTAGCATCAAACTTAGTTGTAGTGATCTCTTTCACCAACGCAGCAGCCTCTGCTACGGTGTAGAGCTTACCTGCTTCAATCTTCTCAGCAGCAAGCTTTTGATTCTTTGTCAATTTTGCCATAATAGTGATTGAAGTTTTAATTATT
>JAZUCY010000007.1:0-22750 GCA_045639365.1 Paludibacteraceae bacterium | reverse complement strand
TATGGTTCACAAACATTAACTCCCATTCTCCCATGGATAAAATAAAACATAAATATATATTGAAAATCATACTAATTGTCCTATTAGTTACTATTACATGGTTAGTGATTATGCCGCACAATACGCGGATATTGGGGGATGGTTATTGGTATGAGATTGAAGGTAAGCGTATATTTGGTCCTGATATTGACATTCCACCAACAGCAAAAATTGTAGAATGTACAAGAGGATATATAATTGTGGAACAATATCCACCAGAACAAGAGGATGCGATATACGAATACGAATATAATTACCCATATGGAAGAGATACAACTTATTATTGGATTATATACAAAAAAGAACATTCATTTATAGGACCACTTGTACGTTCGGAATTAGACTCTATTTTGGAAGAAAGTGGCATTAATTTATGATATTCTTTTCTGGAAGAGAGAAAATAAAATTTAGTAATTAAGTTTTTCAATTATGAATCCAATAAAATCATTTTTAGCTTTATCAGCTATTCTCTGCGTATCCATACTATACGCAGAAGACAACAATACTTATATCTAACAGCAAGTGGCATACAAAGACCAAGGTGCCAGTGGCAAGGAACTGACTTGGGATTTTGGCATGCTGAGTCCAATCAACGAGGAGTTCCCCCTTTGAAAGACTACACCCCTCGCCCAGTTCCGTGTGAATTGGGCGAGAGTTTTGTGTAATTATGTAGAACACATGCAGAAATAGTAGCAAAACAAGAGTTATCACAACGGAAATGATATAACGAACTATTTTTTCATAAAAAACACACAAAATATCATAGATATTTGTGTATTTGAAAAAAAAAGTGTAACTTTGTCGGCGATTTCTTATACAATGCGTTAGAATATTTTAGAAATATATGAAAAAGAAAATTGTATTTTTTAGCATCATAGCAACCATTGCTATTGCTATGACCTCCTGCTTTGGTCCAAACACCGAAGAACCTACTTTTGCGGAGAACGACCTCCTCGGTCTCTGGCAAGAGAAAGGCACAGAAGCATACCTGCGTTTCACCAGCGAGAAAGACGACACAGGCGCATACAAATACGGTCGCGAGTGGGACGAGAGCGAAGATATATTCGAGTCAGACCTCAAGCCATACGGCAACGGTTGGTTCAAGTACAAACTCGTCAAGAGCGACCTCACCGAGATTCACCTCATGGACAACGGCGGTGCAGAAGTGCCCAAGGTCTATGTTGTCACCAAACTCACTGCTGGTGACTTGGAGTACAAAGACGATTTCGGTACAACGCACACTTTCGAGAAAGTAATCGAAGCCACCCCTCACCAATAAGCTATGAAGAAAGCACTCAAGATATTCGGCATCACATTGGGCAGTATCATCCTACTGCTGGCTCTATTGATAGGCTCAGCGCTATGGGTGGTATTTACCCCTGAGCGTTTGACCCCTATCGTGCGCAATGTAGCCAAGGAATATGTGAAGTGCAATCACCATATCGGCAAGGTGGAACTGACATTCTTCTCCACCTTCCCACATTTTGGGCTATCCCTGGACAGCATCACCGTAGTCAACCCCACAGCGGGTGCGCCCAGCGATACCGTGGCGCATATCCCTCATGCCGTATTGAGCGTGGACGTGTTGGCCTTCCTCAACGAGCAAACGCTATCCATCCCCACCCTCCGCATGCCCGATCTGCAGGCAAACATCTACGTAGCCGCCGATGGCACTGCCAACTACGACGTACTGGCACTGCCTACCGACACGACCGCCGAGGATACAACCACGATGACGTTACCCTTTGAGCAGATTAAGGTAGGCGAGTTAGCTATCTCCGCCAAGTCACTTGGCTACCTAAGTCTCCCCGACTCCATATCCGCCACACTTGGCCATACGGCTATCACAGCCAATATAGCCAACTGGAACGATATACAGGCTACCCTTCGCGCCGAGGACATTGATGCCACTATCGGCAATGCCACCTATGCGCAAGATCTATGCTTCGAGGCACATATACCTGCCGCTGTGGATTTGGCACGCATGCGTGTGGATCTGCGCAACGCACAACTATCAGTCAACACCTTGGGCATATCGCTCAACGGCTGGGCTGAAGCAGGCGACACACTCCAGACCGACATGCGCCTGACGCTCAACGACTGGCAAGTGGATTCCGTTATGCCTCTCTTGCCACTCACGCTGCCCAAAGACATTGCCCAACTCGTTCGAGGCGGCTCGGCATCTCTGGATGCCACAGCAGCCATCAACATGGCCAACGGCAAGGCCTCCAGTGTAACCATTCATAATTTCGCTGCCCACACCAAGCAGACCACCCTGCAAGCGCAAGGCGAAGTCAAAGACCCATTGGGCAATCTGTGGATGGACCTCTCCGCCAATATGGACGTGCGCATAGCCGACATCAAGGCCTTCTTGCCCTCCGACATGCACGTGAGCGGACGAATAAGAGGAACTGCGCATGCGCGCATGCATTTGGACGACCTGATGGCCATGAACCTACACAAGGGGGATATAACAGGCGATGTGCAACTCATAGGCATCACCTACAAGGCGCAAGACATAGCAGCTGCACTGCCTAACAACCGTCTGAGTTTCCAGATACCCAACCGCCAACCCTCACGCCAAGAGGTGGATTGGCTGCAAGCCACCCTCCACACCCAGGGTGCTGATATTAGTATGACACCGCTGCTACAAGCAGGCTTAGGCAATACGCATATTGTCGTAGAGACCAATAATATCTTGGGCAGCGACCCACTTTGGCACGCTACCCTATCCCTACAATCAACCGAGCAACTGCAAGCCAGCATGGATAGCATGGGTGTCACTATTGTGAAACCCGATATAGATGCATACATAGCCTATCACACCACCGACACCAGCGTCATGCCGGTACTGGATGCGCGCGTAGCATTCGACCGCCTGACGGCTCACTACACCGACATGCACGCCGACATACACGCTTCCACCCTCACCGCCCAACTACAAGCGCCACGCCTCCATGCCACGCTGCAATCCAACCAAGTGGCAGCACAAATACCTAATGTAGCGAACCTCAGCACCCAACACATTAGCATAGAAGCCGCAGCGCGCTACAACGCCAAGGGTGGCGATAACCTGCTGCTGAAGTGGAATCCTCGCCTATCGGTAAGCATGCAGCAAGCCATAGCGGACTTGGCAGACTGGGAACAAGACATACAGATACCTGACATAGACTTCGCCTATACCAACCGCGAATGCAAAATTGAGCAATCCAAACTCATTATCGGCAACTCCGACTTCGCGCTCACAGGCGAACTGCGCAATATAGGTCGCTGGTTGCGCGAGAAAGGTACACTCGAAGGCGAGATGACCTTCATCAGCGAACAGACCGACGCCAACGAACTACTGGCACTCCTATCTGCTGACCAAGGCTCCGAGGAAGAAGCACCTGCGGCTGAGGCAACAAGGCAAGAAGGCGATGAGGCGATAGAAGAAGCGACAGAACCATTCCTTGTGCCTACCAATGTGGACCTAACCCTCAATACCCAAATCAAAAGAGCCAATCTGTTCAACCAGACGGCTACCAACTTGGGCGGAAAAATATACGTCAAGGACGGCACACTCGTACTCGAAGAGATGGGCTTTATCTGCAACGCAGCCAAACTCCAACTCACAGCCATGTACCGCACCCCACGACGCAATCACATATACCTGGGCTTCGACTACCATATGCTGGATGTGAATATCCAAGAACTCGTGAACATGATTCCACAGATAGACTCCATGATGCCTATGCTCCGCTCCTTCAAGGGCGAAGCCGAGTTCCACCTCGCTGCCGAGACCTACACCAACGCACAATACCAAATCAAACCCTCTACCATTCGTGGCGCTGCCAGCATATTCGGCAAAGACCTCGTGGTCATGGACAACGAGACCTTCAGTACCATATCCAAACTGCTCATGTTTAGCAAGAAAACCGAAAACAAAGTAGATAGCATATCTGCCGAAATGACCCTCTACAAGAAGGAGATAGACGTATATCCATTCTGCGTATCCATCGATAACTATATGGTGGCACTGGGCGGACGACACAACCTGGACATGACCTTCAACTACGACGTGAATGTACTCTCGCCTATATATTTAGGTGTGAATGTGTCGGGTAATTTAGATGACTTGAAGATTAAACTCGCGCCTTGCAAGTTCGCCAAAGACTTCAAACCACTCTTCCACCGCAAAGTGGATACCCAGTCTGCCGAACTGCGTAGCATGATACGCGAATCTATGCGAAAAAACGTAAAAATAAAATAATATAAATAACATGAAGAAAATCTTATTTTTGAGCCTTGCGCTCGTATCGTTTATGGCTTGTACAAAGAACGAAAATCCATTGCTCACCGAGCAGAACACCCCTTACGGCGTTCCTGCATTTGACAAGGTGAAGAACGAACACTACCTGCCAGCTTTTGAGAAAGCTATTGCAGAGAACAAAGCAGAGATTGATGCTATTGCAAATAACCCTGAAGCTCCTACCTTCGCTAACACCATCGAGGCACTCGACCGTGCAGGCGGTCTGTTGGAGAGCGTAGCAGGTGTATTCTACAACGTACTCGAGGCTGATGGCAACGACGAGATGAACGCTATCGCAGAGAAACTATCACCTATGATGTCCGAACTCAGCGACGGTATTATCCTCAACGAGGCACTCTTCCAACGCGTGAAGGCTGTGTATGAGCAACGCGATGAACTTGGTTTGAACGATGAGCAAATGCGCCTCTTGACCGAGACCTTTAAGTCTTTCGCACAAAACGGTGCTAACCTCCCAGAGGATAAGAAAGCACGCCTCAAAGAGATTAACCAAGAACTCGGTTTGCTCTCTCTCCAGTTTGGCAACAACGTGGTAGCAGAGACCAACGCATACCAATATTTTGTAACCGATGAGGCTGAGCTCGCAGGTCTTCCTGAGAGCGCCAAAGCTGCTGCTAAAGAAGAAGCTACCGCAGCAGGTCGCCCAGAGGCTTGGCTCTTCACCCCTAAGCGCACCAGCTTCACCCCAGTACTCCAATACTGCGAGAATCGCGAACTGCGCAAAGAACTCCTTATGGCTTATACCACACGTGGCAATCACGACAATGAGAACGACAATAAAGATGTCATTGTTCGCACGATGCAACTCCGTGTGGAGAAAGCACAACTCTTTGGCTATGACAATCCAGCTGATTATATCCTCGCTGACTGCATGGCACACGATGCTAAGACTGTGGACGCGTTCCTCGAGTCTGTTTGGACTCCAAGTTTGAAAGCTGCTAAACGCGAAGCAGCAGAACTCCAAAAGCTCCTCGACAAAGATCTCCCAGGCGAGAAACTTCAACCATGGGATTGGTGGTACTACGCTGAGAAACTCCGTCTTGAGAAATACGCATTGAACGAGGAAGAATTGAAACCTTACTTCGAGCTCAGCAATGTGCGTAAGGGTGCCTTCGACTTGGCAACCAAACTCTTTGGTATCCAATTCGAGAAACTGGAGAACATGCCAGTCTATAACCCAGAGGTAGAGGTCTTCAAAGTAACATACGCTGATGGCGGTTTGGTGGGTATCCTCTATACCGACTATTTCCCACGCGCAGGCAAACGCCCAGGTGCTTGGATGAACAATATCTGTCCACAATACGTAGATGCTGAGGGTGTAGATCACCGTCCTGTTATTATCAATGTAGGCAACTTCAACAAGCCTACCGCAGGCAACCCATCGCTCCTCTCTATGGACGATGTAGAGACCCTCTTCCACGAGTTTGGTCACGCACTCCACGGACTTATGTCTAAAGCTACCTATAAGTCGCTCGCAGGTACCAACACCCCACGTGACTTCGTAGAGCTCCCTTCACAATTCATGGAGAACTATTGCTACCACCCAGAGGTATTGAAGACCTATGCTTTCCATTACCAAACAGGTGAAGTGATCCCAGAGGAGTTAATTGCTAAGATCAACAAGGCGGGTACTTTCAACCAAGGTTTCGTACAAACAGAACTTCTCTCTGCTTCTATCCTCGATATGGACTACCACAAGATGAACACTACCGAGGCATTTGATGTAAACGCATTTGAGGAGGCATCTATGAAGAAAATGAACATGCTCTCTGAGATTATCGTGCGCTATCGCTCTACTTTCTACAACCACATCTTCACCACAGGTTACGCAGCAGGCTATTATAGTTATACTTGGGCAGCCGTGTTGGATGCAGATGCGTTTGCAGCTTTTGAGGAGACAGGCGATATCTTCAACCCAGAGATGGCAGCTAAGTTCCAACGTCTTCTCGAGCAAGGTGGTACACGCGATGCTGCGCTTCTCTACCAAGAGTTCCGTGGCAAAGATGCCGATCCTAAGCATCTCTTGAACCGCTGCGGTTTTTAATGACTTCCACCGTTTGTTACCTATCCGTTCCGAGGTAAACACGGCAACGACACGGCAACGATACGGCAACGAGAGCAGACTTTACCGATGTTTCATAAAGATATACTAAGTGAAATACATTCTTAGAAACATAGCACAGAGCAACCTTCCAAGGACAATCATATTCTTTGTCCTTGGAGTTGCGATGTGGATACCTAGCCTACTCCGTGGTAACGAGGTGGTAACGATACTGATCACCATGGCACTCACAGTCATCAATAGTTTATTGGCTATGCAGTTTGCCTATCGCAGTAGAATCACCAACCTACCATCAGGTTTCGTAGCATCCACATGGTGGCTCGTTATGTCCTCTATACCTGCGCTGCACACTTGTTGGCAAGCACAGTTCGTTGCATTAGGTATCGCATTAGCCTGCTTGGTACTACTAAAAATGGATTTCCACCACGAAGCCACCGAAGAAGCCTTTTTGGCAACGCTCATCTGTTGTATTGTAGCAGTCATACCATCGGTATTATATAGCGGTATTATGATGCTATGGGGCTATCTCATTGTCAAACAGCAGATGACTTGGCGCGTATGGTTCGCTTCGCTCATAGCTATTGCGATTCGCCTTGTCACGATGGGTATGCTCCATTATAAAGGTTGGTTGTCTGCGATATGGATGGAGAATATCCCTCAACTGACATGGCTGCAATGGGTCATCTATTTAGGTGTATTCTTGCTAACAGCCATAGCCACTATGCTACCCATGCGACGACCAAGTGTAGGAAGTGGCATATTCTACGCAGTCAGTATGCTACTATGCATCACAACCTGCATATTGTGGCATAGCCAAATACTCGTTATGTAACAAACAATTATTATCTAATACATGAAACAATTTCGACTCCTTTCCCTCTTCTTTCTCTTGTGCATAGCCATACAGCTATTCGCCGAAGAGCCCAAACATGAGTTCCGTGCTACATGGTTAGCGACGGTGAGTAGTATTGACTGGCCAAAGACCAAAGCCAAAGACGATGCTTCGCGTCTGAAACAACAACAAGAACTCACTACCATACTCGATACACTACAAGCAGGCAACATGAACGCTTGCTACCTGCAAGTGCGTTCGCTTTGCGATGCCATGTACAAATCTTCCTACGAGCCATGGTCGGCTGCGCTAACAGATACGCGTGGCAAAGATCCAGGATACGACCCATTGGCATTCGCCATAGAGGAGGCACACAAGCGCGGATTGGAGTTGCATGTATGGGTGAACCCCTTCCGTGTAACCAGCAGTGGTACATTATCCAGCGATGACCAGTTATTGCAACACGCAGGCGAGTGGATTATCAAATACGACAATGGTTCGTTTAGCGGACAAATCATCGACCCAGGCTACCCGCAGGCGCGCGCGTATGTAATTAAGGTGTTGATGGAGATTGTCAATAACTACGATGTGGACGGTATTGTGATGGATGACTATTTCTACCCATACGGCGGCACGACCACCGAAGACGCAGCTTCTAAAGCACTATACAAGCCTACCAATGTAGTAGATGTGAACCAAGACGGCAAAACGGATGATGATTGGCGTCGCAACAATGTGGACGATTGTATCAAAGTACTATACGATAGCCTACAAGCCACTAAACCATGGGTACGCTTTGGTATGGGTACTTTTGGTATCTGGACCACACAGAAAAAAGCTGCTCAGGCGTATGGACTTACCCTACCCAGTGGTATTGTGGGTTTGGACGACTATGATGTGCAAGCATGTAATACCGTAGAATGGGTAAAAGACGGCTATGTGGACTATATCAATCCACAACTCTATTGGTCGCGCGACTATGCGGGACAAGACTACGATGTACTCTGCAAATGGTGGGCAAAAGATGTGTGCGAACACTTCTCTAACCAATTGCCTGATGGCAAAAAAGTGCATTTCTGCGTATCACAAGCTGCTTACCACGCATACGATGGATACAAGGGATATGATGATGGCGTTGGTGAGATACAAGACCAAATCGATGTGAACCGCGCCAACCTATCTTCGGGCTATAATGGCTCTGTGTTCTACAACACCACCGCCTACTGCAAGATGTACCAAGAGCTCCAAGCATCGCATTTCAATTACAAGGCCCTGATGCCTGCAATGGATTGGAAAGTAACCGAACAATTATCTGCACCCGAGAACTTGCGCGTGGAGAATAATATACTCAAATGGGAACACCCTACCGCTGAACGCTTTACTGTATATGCTTACCCTATGGGACTCGATTGGACTACTGCTCAAAAGACAGGCACCTATCTGCAAGGCATGGTATATGGCAACGAACTCGCACTCAGCCAGATACCCAATTGGCAAACGATGACTCTCGCTGTATGTAGCTACGACCGCTTTGGCGTAGAACACGGAGTGGCAATCATCAACGAAGGACAATTCCCTGACTCTGATCCTAACGCTACCGAAATCACTTGGGTACTCAACGGTGGCGAGATAAAAGTACCAATACTAACCACCAACGAAGAACTATGGGAAATTTTTAAAGCAGACTTCGATGAGTTTTATGCTGCCATTTACCCGAATTATCAAATACAAGAATACCCTATCAATGCGGTCTTAGAACTTACTTGGCCAAAATGGTCTGGGGAAAACTTCGCCACCGAATTCATGACACAACATCCTGATTGGCAATGGCTTGCTGAATATATCCAATCTATATATGGTGAGATTACAGAAACCAAGATTTGGCGATTCAACCTCTATGCTTTCTTCAATGCCACCAACCAAGTTTGCTATCAAAATGGACAAGTAATATCTTGGGCATCTTGTGCCGACTTCACCGAGGCAGGCAAGCCCGAAGCATGGAATCCATATTACGGCAATAGCGACAAAACGGATATGCAACTACCTACCCAAGTCACTGAGACATACATTCTCCCTACTCCTACTCACCCCAGCGGATCACCTTTCTTAGGTTGGTACACCACCGCCGATTTCTCAGGCAATGCTGTCACAGCCATTCCTGCAGGTTGGGTGGGCACACTCTATGCCAAATGGGACGGCACACACACTGCCATTGAGCAAGTCACCACCGACAACACCATGCGTATCTACAATATCATGGGGCAGATGGTAGGAACCGATAAAAACGCTATTGGACATGGTGTATTTATTATCTTCCAAAACGGACAACGAATAAAAATTATTCAATAAACAAAACCAATTAAACAATCTTTATTATTAACTTTTAAATCAAAAAACGCATGAGAAAAACAATGCTTTTTGTGGCAGCTTGCCTATTAAGTCTTGCTGCCAGCGCACAGGTACTCGAGGTAGTATCTATGCAAAAACTGCCTATTCCTGCGCAAGCAGAGATGAAGGTAGCAGGTATTAGCCCTGACGGAAGCTATCTGTTGCTTACATCAGGCAGCAACCAAGGTCTGCAACGTTATGACCTTGCGAGTCAATCACTCACAACTATCACCGATGCAGCAGGTGCTGGTTACAATGTGCAAGTGAGCAACAATGGTCAAGAGGTAGTGTATCGCGAAAGCACTATTGACCGTAACAACTTGCGCCAAAACAAAGTTGTACGCCTCAATATGTACAACCAACGTCAAAACGTAGTGGCTCGTGGTCAACGCGACATGAAACACATGGCTACCTCCGACAACCTCACCTCTGTTAGTATCAAGGACCGCCTTATCGTGTTGAAACGCAATGGTCTCACCACCACATTGGCTCCTAACGGCATGAACGAGAGCTACATTTGGCCTTCTGTATCTCCAGATGGTACCAAGATTTGCTACTACGTATGTGGTAACGGCTGCTGGGTGGCTAACATCGATGGTAGCAACCCACAATACATTGGTCACAAGGTACAAGCAGCTAAGTGGTATGACAACAACACCCTCGTGGCTATGGCCACTGAGGACGATGGTCACTTTACTACTGCTTCTTCTATCGTAGTTTATACGTTGGACGGCAAGAAACAAACATTGACCAACGACTCAATGATCGCTATGTATCCTTACGCAGCTGAGAACGCTATCGTATTCTCTACTATCGAAGGTGAAACTTATTTGTTGAACGTTAAATAAGTAAGCAACTATGAAAAAGATTTTTATGATTCTGGCAGCAGCGCTGCTATGTCTGTCAATGTCAGCTAAGGATTTGACTGGCATTAAGTTCTATGTAAACCCTGGTCACGGTAGCTTTGGTTCTAACGACCGCCCTATGGCTACTATCTCCTATCCTATGTTGCCAACTACAGGTAAACCTGATACTTGTGGTTTCTATGAGTCTAACACCAACTTGCAAAAGGCTTGGTACCTAGGTCAAAAACTTGAGGCTGCGGGTGCGACTGTAATGCATTCACACACCGAGTGTGGTCCTTGGCCATATACCATGGTGGATGGTGATTATCCAGATTTTTCGAATGCAGCATACAATGCTTTACCTGATATTAATAAATACAACCGCGACCTCGTAGAGATTACTGAGGAGGTAGAGGCAAACAATATCGACTACTTCATCTCTATCCACTCTAACGCTAACACCGAGGGTAGTACTGCAAACTTCCCACTCATGCTCTATCGTGGTCCAGACTCTTATGCTACAGCTAATTCTGTAGATGGTGCAGACTATGTAGAGGGTAGCTACGAGAAAGCTAAATTCTGCAACGAGGAGAAGCTGAAAATCATGAAGGCTGGTATTGATGTACCATCATCAACTAACCTCAATATCCGTGGTGACTGGAACTTCTATGGCAGCACTAGCAACCGTACCCACGCTAATGGTAAGACCTATAAGGGGTACCTTGGCGTATTGAAACATGGTGCCAGTGGTTTCCTCTCTGAGGGTTTTTTCCACACCTATCAACCAGCTCGTCACCGCGCATTGAACTATGAGTATTGCCACATGGAGGGTCTAGATTACTACCGCGGTATTATCAACTACTACGGTGCTGACAAAGAGACTGTAGGTTATATCGTAGGTACTGTAAAAGACCAATACAATAAGATGAGTAACTCTCTCTTCACTTATCAACCAAAGACCAACGACCAATGGGTACCATGTAACGGTGCTGAGGTGATCTTGAAGAAAGCTGGTGTAGAAGTGGCTCGCTACACTGTGGACAACAACTACAACGGTCTCTTTATCTTCCAAGGTTTGGAGCCAGGTGATGACTATTCTCTCGAAGCAAGTTGCGATGGCTTCCACCCATTGGCAGACCAATACAAGGTTCCTTTCTCTGTAAAGGCAAACGAGACTACTTATCCTATGATTTACTTGGTAGATACCGCATACGTACCACCTACAATCACTTATGAAGATTATCCAAATCCAGAGCAACCAGCATACCTCGGTTTGCCAAGCGCATTTGAGATGACTGAGCAAGCTACTCGCGACTATACAGAGGTGATCAAGGGTACTGTTAAACGCACCCTCCAAAGCGGTGACACTACTATCCTTCTCTCTCACGAAGAGGACGGTACTGCTCATATCTACCTCATCAAGAGCAGCTTGAATACTATTGACACCATCTCTACTGTTGGCATTATTCCTGTTGATGCAGAGAATCCAGGTGACTACCTCGCTCTTTCTGACATTGCACTTACCTGCGATGGCAAACTCGTAGCAGTCAACTACATGCGCTGCCAATATGGTGCTTCTGCTGACCAAGGTTTGGATGAAGGATACAAACGCGGTGTGAAGAGATTCTATATCTGGGACACATTAGCAGGCGAAGCTCGCTTGTGGTTTACTGCAGAGGACTCTTCTAACTCATTCCGTAGCGATGCTGGTTATACTCTCGCGGTTAAAGGTGAGTCAAAAGATTGCTTCGTTTTGGTTTCAGGTCGCCACTACAATGCTACTTCAGGCGGTGGTGCAATACGCTTCTCCAGCTACACTGTAACTGATGGTGTTCCAAGTTATGTTTACTACGGTTATAGTATTTCTGCAAGTGAGAATCCTCCTATTGATGCTTCACGCGATGGTGAGAATATGCAATTTACCTTGTCTCCACGTGGTGAGAAGAAAGAATTCATCTTTGATGCAGACAAAGTTACTCCACGCGAATTCAAATTGCCTTCTTCTGGTGGTCAAGACGTAGAAATCGTAGGTACTATTGCTGATGACCTCATGCACGTGAAGTTCAACGGTGCTACCTACTTCAAGTACGCTGGCAAAGCCCTCATGACTGCTCCTACAACTGACGCTGAGGGTAAAGTAACTGGCGTTCAAGTACTCGACATCACCGACGGTTTGGATAAAGCTGTTGTTGTTAAGACTACCAACACCACTTTGGCTGAGCCAGTAGAGGCTACTTACGCTTCTGCAAGTGCTAAGGTAAAAGGCACAGACCTCTATCTCTACCTCCTCGTTGATGGTAAGATTTATAGCTACACCACCACAGGCGTTAAACAACCTGTTGTTCCTGCTATCTCTGCTCACAAACTGAATGTAGTAGCTGACGGTGCTAACTATGTATTTAGCTTCGAGGCAAACTCCGATGCTCAAGCTGCTAAGCTCGTATTCTACGCAGCAGGTGCTGAAGTAGGTGCAATCGATTTGGCAAATGTAGTTAAGGGCGAGAACACTGTAACTGTAGCTGCTAACGAGTTGCCTGGTACTGCAGGTCAAGAGCTCACATGGGCACTCGACCTCACTGGTAACACCATCGCTAACTTCGGTATCATTGCTCAAGACAAGTCACTCATTGAGAGCAGCACATCACGCTTGTTCAACGCTGTGAACACCAACCCAGAGTCTGACAAGTTCGGCTACTTCTATGTAATGCACCGTGCAGGTTCTTCTACTTCTGCTAACGCTCCTAAGAGCGGTGTATATGAGTATGACTACAACTACGTCAAGCTCAACACCGAGCCATACAAGGGCGGCGAAGAGAAGTTCGGCAACCCAACCCGTATGTCTATGGACCGCGAGGGATACCTCTACGTAGCAGACTGGGCTGATGGTCACTCTGGTATCTTCATGGCTAACACAGCCGACATGACCCAACCATTCACCCAATTCTTCGCAGGTACACGCGAGAGCAATGGTGCATTCAACAACGGTGGTGTTTACACTGGTTCTTCTACTCCTGGTTGCTACGTTTATGACAACGGCGAGGAGGTGAAACTCTTTGTTTACAACGAGGACGCTAAGGGCACATTGCCTGCTAACGGTATGGCAGTTTACAATATCGGTCAAGAGGATGGTACTATCCTTCACAAGTGGGAGACTGCTCCAAGCGCAGTTTACACACTTACTGGCCAAGCTAACACCGAGGGTAACCCATGGGGTACAAGCCACGGTTTCTTTGTAAGCCAAGTACGTGAGGATGGTCAAAACAACTCTGGCGCTACATCACTCAAGTTCTACTCGAACGACGGTACCGAGCAAATGTCTGCTGCTTCTGATGAGTACAAAGACATTATCACAGGTTCTAACGCTGGTGGTTATGCAGTTTCTGCTGACGAGTCTGTACTCGTATTCAACGACGGTGCTAAGAACTTCCTCGTATTCGACATCGTATGGGAAGGCGACAAACCAGTCATGACACTCCGCTATACTATCAACCATGGTATCACTAAGATCCGTCAGATGAACTGGGATTACGCTGGTAACCTCGTATGTACAGGCGACGAGAGCATTTCTGTAGTGGCATTGCCATCTGCAGAGAACAACACTCTCATCCCAGCTAAGAAAGCCCTCACCGTTGTGGTTGGTAACCAAGGTACAAGTGTTGAGAACATTGCTACCGAGGCAACCCTCGACCTCAATGCTCCTATGTACGACGTTCTTGGCCGCATCGTAGATCGCACCTACCGCGGTATCGTTCTCCAAAACGGTCAAGCATTCTTGCTCCAATAAGCTGCAAAAATAGCTTCAATACAAAAAAAGTCGCCTGCAAAGGCGGCTTTTTTTTATAAAAATCACAAAAAATTTGTATGTTTCATAAAAAAGTAGTAACTTTGCGGTCGGTAATAGTCTCCACTATAACTACTGGTTTCACTATGACCACTATAACTTTTACAACTATCAACAATTAACCTTTAATAAAAACACAAACAATCATGAAAAAAGTCTATCTTTTTCTGGCATTAGCTATCCCAATGATGGCTTCTGCACAATTGTTGGAGGTTAGCTCTACCCAATTAGTAGCATCTAAAGCTGATGCTAAGGTAGCAGCGTTCAGCCCTCAGGGCGATTACCTCTTGTTAACCAACACCAGTCATCAAGGTTTGCAAAGCTTTGATCTGGCAAGTAAACAAATCACCCCTATTACCACAGCTGATGGTGCGGGCTACAATGTGCAAATAGCACAAGACGGCAAGCAAATCGTTTACCGCGAGGTAGTAACCGACGCTAAACAAGTTCGCCACAGCAACATCGTTCGCCTCAATGTAGAAGGTGCACAACGCAAGATGGTGGCTAAGAACCAACGCAGCTTAGAGGCTATGGCAGTAGAGGCAGAGCGTCCTTCTTTCTCTGTGAAAGATCGCCAACTGATGATGACCGTTAACGGTGAGACCAAAGTTTTCTCTCCTAACGGCCAACAATACAGCTACCACTGGGCATCTCTTTCTCCTAATGGCAAGAAAGTGTCTTACTACATCAGCTCAGTAGGTTGTTTCGTATGCGACATCGATGGCAAGAACATCCAGTTCATCGGTCACAACATCCTCGCTCCAGTATGGTACAACGACAATATCCTCGTGGGTTGCGATACCAAGGATAATGGCGAAGTGGTTCTTGAGTCTGTGATTGTAGCGTACAGCTTGGACGGTAAGAAGCAAGTGCTGACCAACGGCGAGCAAATCGCGGTATTCCCTAAAGCAGCTGACGGCAAGATCGCTTACTCTACCAGCGAAGGTGAAATCTATGTTATGAACGTTAAATGATGCATACGACTATGAAAAAGACATTACTTATTATGGCTGCATGCGTAGTTAGCATCGCCATGTTTGCAACAGACCTGACTGGCAAACGTATTTATATCAACCCAGGTCACGGTAGCTGGGGTCCTAATGACCGTCCTAACGCTACTATCCCTTATCCTAACTTGGCATCTACTGGCATGCCTGATACTTGCGGTTTCTATGAGACCAACACCAACCTCTGGAAGTGTCTTGAGCTCCGCGATCGTTTGGAGGCAGCAGGTGCTTTTGTGATGATGTCACACACACAAGGTGGTCCTTGGCCATACGAGAAAGTAGATGGCGAGTATCCTGATTATACATGGGAGGCATACCAACAATTGCCTGACTTTGAGAAGTACAACCGTCCATTGCTCGAAATTGCTGACGAGGCTGAGGCAAACAATATGGACTACTTCATCTCTGTGCACTCTAATGCGGCTACCGATGGTAACACTGTGAACTATTTGGCATATTTCTATCGTGGCAATAACGCTGGTGAGCACGTTGTACCAGGTGCTATCGACCGTTGCAAACGCAGTTGGTATCACGCATTCGAGTGCCGCTCAATGGACGGACTTGAGCCAAACAACTACGACACCCGTGACCCAGAGACATCTAAGCACATCTTGGCAGACATCGATTTCTATGGCAGCAGCTACGACGCTACTTTGCCATCTTCTGGCAAGACCTATACGGGTTACCTCGGCGTACTCCACCATGGTGTACCTGGCTTCCTCGTAGAGGGTTATTTCCACACCTATCAACCAGCTCGTCACCGTGCACTCAACCCTGACTACTGCAAGCAAGAGGGTATCCGCTACTACCGCGGTATCGTGGACTTCTACGGCGCAGAGCCTGACACCAAGGGTTATATCTTGGGTACTGTAAAAGATGAGCACAATGCTTTCGTACACGAGCTCTACAAATATGCTCCTAACACCAATGACCAATATGCTCCATTGAATGGTGCTGTGGTTACATTGAGCAAGGAGAATGGCGAAGTGGTTGGTACCTATACTGTGGACAACAACTACAACGGTCTCTTCTACTTCCCTGACCTTGAGCCTGGTACATACAAATTGGACGCTGTAGCTGACGGTTACAAACCTCTTCACCGCAAATACCAAACTGTAGTGGTTGAAGCAAATGCTACCAGCTATCCATTCCTCTTCTTGGAGGATACCGCTTATGTAGATCTGTCAAACCTCTATGTAGATTATCCAGATCCTGCTCAACCTTCTTATGCTGCTGTTCCTGAGCAATTCAACATGAAGCAAAACGATCCTAAAGATATTACTGCTTCTCTCAAGGGTACTATCAAACGTACTATCCAACACGCTGACTCTGTATTCTACCTCACGCACGAGGAGGATGGTACAGCGCATATCTATGTACTCAACAATACCACTGGCGCACTCGATACCATCTCTACTGTAGGTATCGTGCCTGTTGATCCAACCAACCCTGGCGACTTCCTCGCATTGTCAGATATAGCTATCACTTGCGACAACAAGCTCGTGGGTGTAAACTACACTCGTTGTAACTATAGCGACGGCGTTGTTGAGGAAGGCTACAAACGTGGTACTACCCGTTTCTATATTTGGGATGACTTCTATGCTGATCCTGTAGAGTGGTTTACATCACAACACTCAAGCAACTCCAACAAGTCAGACCAAGGTTATACCATGGCTCTCAATGGTATGTCAGACAACTGCAACATCCTCATCACAGGTGTTCACCGCTATGGTAATGGTGCTCGTTTTACCACCTTCAATGTGGTTAATGGCATGTTAGCAAGCGAATCATTCTTTGGTTACCAATTGGGTTCTGGCTTAGGAGTAGAAGAGTTAGCTATTTTTGAGGAGGCAGAAGATGGTATTGACTTCCGTCTAACCCTCTCTCCACGTGGCGATAAGATTGACTATATCATGGATGCCGAGAAAATGGCTCCAGTAGAGTTCAAGATCCCAGAAGCATCCAACCAAGATCCTATCGTACTTGGCGAAATAGACCCAACTCTCATTGGTTTGAAGTTCCAAGGTGCTTCTTACTTCATGTATGCTGGTCGTAGCATGATGGTTACTCCTTACGAGAATGCAGAGGGCTTTGTAGCAGGTATCAAACTATTTGACATCACCGATGGTCTTGATAAAGCTGTTGAAATAAAATTGGATTACGGTTTCTTTGAGCCTTACGGTGCTCCTACAGCTCACGCAAGTGCTGGCGCATACGTAGATGGTGCAGTGCTCAACCTCTATCTCTATGTGGACGGTCTTGTTTGGTCATTCACTACAGTAGGTGTACAACAACCTATCGTTGAGCGTATGAACGCATTGAACCTCCAAGTTGCTAAAACGGAATACGACTATATATTCTCATTCATTGCTAACCAAGATGCTCCATACGCAGCTATCCTCTTCTACGATGAGAACAAAGAGGTGGTTGAGCAAATCGACATTGAGGCTGTTAAGGGCGAGAACAAAGTGAATGTGGCAATCGACATGCTTCCATCTGAGGCTAAGACTTGGGGCGTGAAGCTCACTGGTACTCCTGTTCCTGGTATAGGTGTAGTAGCTGACCACGTAGATTCGACATTGGTTAAACCATACGCTATCGTTAATAGCCATCCTCTCACCGATCAATTCGGTCAACTCTATGTGATGGAAGGCAGTGGTGATAACAAGGGTGTTTCTATCTACGACATTGACATGAACAAACTCAATACTACTCCTTATGTATCTACCGATGCAGCTTGGAACGCTCCTAAGCGTTTGGCAGTAGCTTCTGACGGTACATTGTTCATCGCAGAGTATAGCGATGACCATAGTGGTATCTATGTGATGGATCCTACTCAACCAGAGAATATCACCCAATTCTTCGTTGGCGAACGCGATGGTAATGGTGTCATTAGCAACGCAGGTGTGAACGTAGGTGCTTCTACCGCTGGTATCTCTATCTACAAAGAAGGTGCTGAGTCTAAACTCATCGTTTACAATGAGGACTTCGGTTCTTCACTCGGTAACATCTTGATTTACAATATCGGTCAAGAGGACGGCTCTATCGTTAAGACTTGGGAGGCAGCTCCTTCTGAGGTTTATGGTAAGGGCAGCAACCTTGCTGGTCTTGTTAATAAGAATGGTCAACCTATTTTGACAGACCACGGATTCTTCTGCTCAACTCTCCGTTATGCAGGTGGTAATAACAGCTACGCTACTTCTACTCGCTACTATAACTTTGCAGAGGAGTGCGAGTTCTCTACTCACTACGATGCATACGCTCCATACGTCAATGGTAGCAACGATGGTGCTCTTGCTCTCAGCAATGACAAAAAGTACCTCGTATTGCCAGACGACAACAACCAATTCGTAGTATTTGAGTGCGCATGGGATGAGGAAGGTAAGCTCAGCGTGAAGTATGTAGAGTCATTTGTACACAATCTGGGCCCTGTTTACCAACTCAGTTTCGACTATGCAGGTAACTTGATAGCTTCTGCTGCTAACCACATTACTCGCTACACTATGCCTACAGCGGATAACACCATCGTTATCCCAGCTAAGACCGCTTTGGCAGATGCTAAGGATCCTGCTACCAGTGTAGAGAATGTGGAGGTTGCTCTTGATATTAACGCTCCTATGTACGATGTATTGGGTCGCCTAGTAAACAAGACTTACCGCGGTATCGTTATCCAAAATGGTCAAGTGTTCCTATTGAAATAAAAACGATTGTTAAGCTCATTAGAGCATAATGTTTTGAAATATAAAAGGAGGGGGTGTCAAAATGCAGACACACCCTCTTTTTAATCGCTAAAAACCAAAAATCAATATTTTTTTTGCCTGAAAATTTGTGTATGTACAAAAATTGTTGTAACTTTGCCCTCTAATAAGAACTAATGACAATTAATTTTATCCATATCATGAGAAAAACTTTTCTTCTTTGCGTAGCATGCGCCTTGAGTATGCTCGCGAGTGCCCAACTATTGGAAATAGTTTCGACACAACAATTATCCACTCCCACCAATGAAGCATTTAAAGTGGCTGGTTTTAGTCCCAAAGGCGACTATCTGCTATTAACTAATGATGTCAATAATGGCCTCATCCATTATGACCTTACTACAGGCGCAATTACCCCTATCACAGACTCAGATGGTGCTGGATGGGCGGTACAAATCAGCCAAGATGGTCAAGAGATTGTATATCGTGAAAGATATATGAATGTAGATCAAACGCTCAGAAACAACATTATGACATACACTATCAAAGCGCAAAAAAGAGCTATGATAGCTAAAGGACAGCGCGATTTGAGCAAATTGGTTCCTGGTAATCAAACCAATACTGTATCCATCAATGGCGATCTTCATATTGTGCTTATGCGCAATGGAAAAACGAGCATTCTTGCCCCCAACGGAATAGATGAGGCATACAATTGGGTTAGCATCTCACCTGATGGCACCAAGCTTCTATACTATGTTTCGGGCAAGGGTTGCTATACCTGCGACCTTAATGGTAAGAATGTACATTATATCACCTTGGACTGTCGCGCGCCACAATGGTATGACAACCATATTATCATCGGTATGCACGATGAAGATAATGGCAAATACCTGACAGGGTCTGCTATTGTAGCATACAATATGCAAGGAAAAAAACAAATATTGGTCACTAAAGAAAAGATGGCAATCTATCCTTATGCAGCCAACGGACAAATCGCCTTTTCCACCGCAGCAGGCGATGTATATCTAATGAAAGTAAAATAAATACAACCCATAACACACATTCATCATGAAACGATTATTATCTATCTTTGCACTTTGCTGCGTATTGATGTCCGCCAGTGCTATCAAAGTATATATCAATCCTGGTCATGGCAGTTGGGGTTCTAACTGTCGTCCGATGCCTACTATCAACTATCCTGCAGGTGATACATTGGGTTTCTTTGAGTCGAACACCAACCTTTGGAAAGCTTTTATGTTAGAGACCAAACTCAAGGATGCTGGTTTTGAGGTAAAAATGTCTCGACGCGCATCAGGTGGCAGTGGTACGAATGAGTATAACAAAGCACTAAGTACAATCTGTTCTGAAGCGGAGAACTATGGATCGGATTATTTCATCTCTATTCACTCCAATGCAGGTCCCGATGGTAGCGATGGTTCATTCGCCAATTATCCTGTCATATTGTACCGTGGCTATACGGGACAACCTAAAGTAGCTCAAAGCGATGTCATGGCGGCAAAATGCGTTGCTCGACTATATGACATTTTTTATACTACACCCAAAAACAAGAACGGAGGCGGAGGCCCTGAATTTACCACTTATTACTCCCCAAGTAACCCTCGCGTGGTTGGCGACCTATCGTTCTACAACACCACATCCTCTTACGGCTATCTGGGAGCATTGAAGCATGAGATTCCAGGTTTCTTGTCAGAGGGTTACTTCCATACCTATAGTCCTGCTCGCCACCGCGCATTGAATCCCGACTGGTGCCGCGAAGAGGGTATTCGCTACTACCGAGGTATTATGGATTATTATGGCAAAGCCAAAGAAAATGTAGGATACATATTGGGCTACGTTCGCTCTAAGACAGAAAATTTCTCCCATACCTATTATATACCTCACTCTTCCTCCAACGATGTGTACAAACCTATCAATGGCGCCAAAGTAGTCTTACGCAATAACCAAGGTGAGGTGATTAAATGTAACTGCTATCCATACGTCAAGCGTATGCTCAGGAACCAAGATTACTATACTACTGACCACAATTACAATGGTATCTTCCTATTTGAAAACTTGGCACCCGGCCAATATACCGTATCCGTACACGCTAATGGCTATAAGGATTATACGGGGACGATAACTGTTACAGCCGACAAGACCACCTATCCCGAAATCTTCTTGGAGAAAGGTCAAGGCACAGATCCCAATATCAATGCGGACATCAAGTGGGTACTGAATGGTGGTATCATCCCTGGTGGTGATGTACCTACCAACGCAGAGTTGTGGGAGATGTTCAAGCCCTATTACAACGCTTATTACGGTCTAAACCGCTCTGACCAATCCATTGAGAATGTCGCCACTTTTGCTCACGCTCAGATGCAAGATATTATGACTAATAGCAAATCTGATTACAAATGGTTGGGCGATTATATATTATCGGTGTCGGGTGCGTTGGATGGCGAGAGCGCATGGCGATGGCATGTGCATGCATTCTTCAACTGCAACGATGGTACCGTACAAGGCAACCAAAAAGTGGCAACAGCCGATTTTAGCCAAGCGGGTAAACCTGAAGCATGGGGAGAAGCCTATTTAATTGCTACAGGTACAAGCGCAAATCTACCTACTTCGGTCAAAGAAACTTACACCCTACCTACCCCAAAGAAAGATGGAGATATCTTCGTTGGATGGTATGACAATCCAAGAGGTCAAGGCAGTAATATAGCATCTATCCCAGCAGGATATAAAGGCACTATCTATGCTATTTGGCAATACGACAACCCAGACTCGGACAAAGAAATCAATATCGTCACATGGGTATTGAACGGCGGTATCATCCCTGGCGGAAATGTGCCAACCAACGAAGAATTGTGGGAAGCATTCAAGCCCTACTATAACACCTACTACGGACTCAATCGTGCAGACCAGACCATTGAGAATGTCGCTACTTTTGCCAATGCTCAGATGCAGGACATCATGACCAACACCAAGTCTGAATACAAATGGTTGGGCGATTATATCCTTTCGGTAGCAGGCACACTCGATGGCGAGAGTGCATGGCGTTGGCACGTACATGCGTTCTTCAACTGCAACGACGGCACAGTGAAAGGCAATCAGAAGATTGCTACTGCCGATTTCTCTACAGCGGGCAAACCTGCTGCGTGGGGCGATGCTTACCGAATTGCGCATGGTCTCACGGGCGAACTGCCAACTACCATCACAGCCCCATACACCATTCCTACACCTGCACGCACAGGATACATATTCGTTGGTTGGTACGATAACCCAGAGGGTTCTGGCACACCACTCACTGTACTGCCTAAAGGCTACGTAGGCACCATATATGCCATTTGGAAGAAGGATGCTCCTAACGCAGTAGAGAATATCACTCTTCCATTCGACTACCATGCGCCTATGTACGATGTATTGGGTCGCCCTGTAGATTGCACCTACCGCGGTATCGTTATCCAAAACGGACAGACATTCTTGCTCCGATAAATATATTTTCTATGATAAACAAGAGGGTGTGTCGAAATATAGACACATCCTCTTTTGTTGTTATTTAACCTATTAGATTAAGGTAAAACAGTGGTCAAACTGCCGGGAAACTACACGACAGTAACGAGGTGGTAACGGGGTGGTAACGGTTACGATGGCTGGAGAGGTAAAGGAAACATAGAAAAATGCATAGAAAATAGATAAAAAAGAGTGTGTCTGCATTTTGACACACTCTCTTTT
>JAZUCY010000006.1:0-1836 GCA_045639365.1 Paludibacteraceae bacterium | reverse complement strand
TGCTGCAGCCCACTCGTCCACGTTCTCCGCCATAGGAGAAGATGGGGTGATAGGATAGATGGCAGCTACCTCGGTGAACATATACGCGATATGCGCCGCAGCAGCGTTACCATCAAGGGTTAAATACTTTTTTTCTTTCATCTTTTTTGTATTTTAGTTGTTAAAATAGTTTCTAGTTGGGCTAGCGGAACTAGTAGTACTAGTCGGGCTAGTGAAGCTAGTAGAGCTAGCAGACAAATACTATGCCAAAGGCATTAGTACAGGAAGCCGAAGAGCCAGAGCGGGATGTTCTTTTGGCTACCGACTTCGAGATCGCCAATAGCGCAATAGCGGATACCAGTCTTACTTGGCGTTGTAGCCAAAGCATCCATATAATACTTGCCGTCGATAATAAACATCGCACTACGATCGGTGGCATTGATCTTATGATTACCATGCAACGCGTTGTAGAAGAATGTCTCAGCCACGGTCTGCTTATCCATTTCGCGGATGGAGGTAGCATAGCAGAGATTGGTATTCTGCATATACACCTTGGTAGGTTTGAGCGGGAATTGCTTGCCCTCGGGGTAAAGGAGGTTCAAAAGACGTGCATCCTTGAGGTATTTGATATAGTTCATCGTAGTGGAGCGTGAACACTCTATCGCATCAGAAATATTGCTCACATTGAGACCACAAGGCGTATCTTGCAACATGAGATGCAGCAATTTGCGCAACTTAGGCAACGAACTCACCTCAATTTGCTTAATGAGCAACACATCGACCTCCAGAATCATATTCATCATCTTCAGCAGTGACTCGGAAAAGTCGTGTGGCTCAAGGAACAATGGATAATATCCGTGGTGCAAATAGTCATTGAAATAGTCAAACGGATGAATGCTTTGACAAATCCTCCGTGCAATGTCCACATGGTTGTGCAATATCTCTTCCAGCGAGAAAACAGGCAATTTCAATCCGAGGGTGACATTGAGATACTCACGAAAACTGAAGCCACGCAAGTTATATGGACGGACAATAGTGCCAATATCCTTATTATCCTCAACCAGACGCATGACAGACGAAGCTGTAAAGATAATATGCAAATTAGGATAGCGGAAGAAACATTGGCTCAACTCCTCTGACCAGTTAGGATACTTGAAGGCTTGGTCAATTAGCAAGACGCGTCCACCCGCAGCGACGAATTCGCCTGCAAACTCTACCAAGGAATGTTCGGTAAAATAGAAGTCGTTGAAGTTCACATACAACGTATGCTGACTCAACTCAGGGTTGGTTCGACGTAATTCCTTGGCATAATTGAGCAGGAAATCGGTCTTACCTACTCCTCGACCGCCTTTGATGGCAATCAGTCGGTCACTCCAGGCAATCTCGTCCATTAACACACGGCGAGCAGGCACATGCACATGCTCCACCAAATAGTTATGCGTCTTATAAAATGCTTCTAACATACCGTATAGATTTATCGTTTGGCGTTAAACCATTCTTTCCACGGTGCAAAGGTACTACTTTTTTTCCAATTTTGCAATATCTACATTACATTTTTTTCAAAAAAAAATAAAAAAAAGCCCCAAAAGCAGTGCTTAGGGGCTCGAATCAAGCAATTTGCAAAATTATCCTTTGGAAATTGCGCCACTTGGGCAAACATCAGCACAAGTGCCGCACTCTGTGCACAAGTCAGCGTCAATTGTGTAAATGTCACCCTCAGAAATTGCGCCCATTGGGCACTCATCGATACATGTACCACATGCGATACAATCTTCAGAAATTACGTAAGCCATAATTCGATAATTTATAGTTAATAGTTAATAATTAATATTTCAATTGGGTTGAAATGCGACTGCA
>JAZUCY010000005.1:0-5517 GCA_045639365.1 Paludibacteraceae bacterium | reverse complement strand
GATGATGATGTAACGATAAAAGCAGTAGAAGAATTAACAAAATGATGAAGCAACGTTGGCAGCAAATACGTGAGTTCATTCAGTATGACCTTTGGCGACACCCGCATATAGATGTGGACGACCCAAAGAAACGCTTGGGGTATCGTGTGTTGCAAACCCTGATTTTAGTTGGTCGCGGATTTAAAAACAAAGCCCTGAATGTGCGTGCCAACTCGCTCTCTTTCTCCTTGCTTTTTGCTTTTGTGCCAATGATAGCAGGCGTATTCGCTATAGCACGTGGCTTTGGCTTTGAGGAACTGCTGAAAGAACGACTTAATATGAGTTTCTTGGCAGAAGCCAACATCGTTCCTACCATTATGGAGTGGGTGGAACGTTACTTAGAAACTGCTCGCGATGGTTTATTTCTGGGTATCGGATTGATCGTGTTGATTTGGGCAGTGTATGCTTTCTTCAATATGTTGGAGTTGTCCTTTAACAATATCTGGAATGTAAAGCAGTCGCGTTCGTTCGGTAGGCGATTGACCAATTATATGGTGGTGCTATTGCTCATTCCTGTGATGATCATTGTTACATCAGGTATCTCCATTTTTCTCAACTCTACCCAATCTTTCGCTATTGTGTTGCAAGCCATTGAACCAATACGCCGTGTGCTATTGCGTTTGCTGCCATTTGTAGTGGCTTCGGGCGTGTTTACGTGGATATTTTTTGCTATCCCAAACACAAAAGTGACGTTTGTGGCTGCTGTTATCCCCGGTGTTATTATGGGTGTGCTGTTCCAAGTGGTACAGATGTTCAGTGTCTATTTGGTAATGTTGTTCACCCGTATGAGCGTAGTCTATGGTGCATTCTCGGCTATTCCTTTGGTACTGATATGGTTACACATTACTTGTTGGTTGCTGCTGGTAGGTGCCGAATTGTCGTTCGCTATTCAAAATAACGAGATGTTTGCCTACGAACGTGACTTAGAAACGATATCACGCCGCTATAAGGATTATGTGATGCTATATCTCTTATCGGTGATTATCCGCCGTTTTGAGCAGGGCGCGCAGCCTGAGACTGCACACGAAATGGCAGTATCCAATCAATTGCCAATACGATTGGTGCGAGAAGTACTATCGCATTTAGAGGAAACGAATATAGTACGTTGTGTCGTATCGGAACAAGAAGAAAACCCTGCATACGTACCTGCGATGGATATACACCAAATCACTGTGGAGAAAGTACTTGGGCGCGTATCTGCACAGGGTACAGAAGCGTTTTTGCAGCATACACCTATTGAAATGCAAGCCTTTTGGAATAGATACCTACAAATGATAGAGTCCAACCCTTCGGACGATATCTTGGTGAGTGATTTGTAGTACTTGATTAGGAGTAAATAAGATAACCTGCTACTCCTGCTAAGATAATCAGTAGGATAGGGTGAGAGAGGATATTGAGTGCCGACTTTAACGAGTTGGTACTCTTTTTTATGAACATAGGTAGGATAGTTAGTGTACAAGCCACAGCAAAGATAAGCCAACTGCGCCAATCAATGAAACTAACAGGTGTCATTAAGGCAAGAGCTGCTGCGGCAATCAATCCCAACACCGACAAACGTAGTGTGTGCATGGTGCGGGTGAAGTAGATATTGTGTTGGAATCGGGCACTTATGTAGAAATATGCCTTACAAATGAGGAGCATAATGACAAGGCTGGGAATGATAATCGCTGTTGTGGCGAACAGACTACCCCATACGCTGTTGGTGGCAGTATAGCCTACGTAGGTAGCGCAGTTGATACCGATAGGGCCTGGGGTGACTTGACTCACTGCTACAATATCTACAAACTGCTCCTGTGTCATCCAACCGTGTGACTCTACTTCGTGCTGGATAAGCGATAGAATCGCTAATCCGCCGCCAAAACCGAAGAGTCCGATTTTTAGGAAACTTATGAAGAGTTGCAAGTATATCATAGATTAGACCGCTACGCTGTTAGACCGTTTTACTGTTAGACCGCTTCGCTGTTAGATATGTGTAGAGTAGCGTTGCAAGTACTGTGACAAAAATAATCCAAATAGGGGAGAGTCCTGCTAACCAAATCAATAGCGCACCTGCGATAGGAATGAGGGCGGTAGTCCAAGTAATCTTTGCGTTTTTTGCCATGCGGCATAGTGGTGCTGCAATCAAAGCCACTACGGCAGGACGAATACCTTTGAAGATGGCCTCTACAGCAGGATAGTCCTTGTAGTCTTGGAAAAGCATAGCAATGGCTAAAATAATCAAGAACGATGGAAGTACTGCACCCAAGACGGTAGCAATCACTCCACGCCAACCGCCAATGCGCCAACCGATGAAGATAGCCGAGTTCACGGCAATAAGTCCAGGGGCTGCTTGCGCCAGGGCAATCATGTTCATAAACTCCTCGCGGTCAATCCAACCCTTGCGATCCACTATCTCGCGCTCAATCATAGAGAGCATGACATAGCCACCTCCGATAGTGAAGGTACCGATTTTGAGGTATGTCCAGAAGAGTTGGAGGTAGAGCATTGTTTGGTGTTTAGTGAACGCGCCGTTGGCGCTACTGTTTAGTGTTTAGTGAACAGTGCTTACTTCTTTTCTTTCAACTCTTGTTTGATGAACTTCACGAGCATATTGATGGCGGCATTGTTGTGTCCACCTTGAGGGATGATGACGTCCGCATAACGTTTGCAGGTCTCGATAAACTGCTCGTGCATGGGTTTCAATACACGTTGGTAGCGATCCATAACTGCCTCAATGGTGCGTCCGCGCTCTACGATGTCGCGTTGTGCCACACGAATAAGACGGTCGTCGGCGTCTGCGTCCACGAAAATCTTGAGGTCCATCTGTTGGCGGAGAACAGGGTCGTGCAACGCCATGATACCCTCTACAATGATAATCTCGCGAGGATCCACATGGATAGTCTTCTCTTGGCGAGAAGATGTGATATAATCATAGATAGGTTGCTCGATGGATTCGCCATTTTTAAGCATTTCAATGTGCTTAGCAAAGAGTGACCAATCAAAGGCATCTGGGTGGTCGAAATTGATGTTTTGGCGCTCTTCGAAAGGCACATGACTACTGTCGTTGTAGTAAGAGTCCTGAGGAATAACGACTACTTCGCCTTTTGGAAGGCGCTCGATGAGTTTACGTACCACGGTTGTTTTTCCTGAGCCGGTACCGCCCGCAATGCCGATGATAAACATATTTCTTTGTTGGTTATTGGACGCCCAATGGGCTATGGGTTATTGGATATCGGCTGTAAAGGTACAAAAATATTTACAAATACACAAGTATTTTCTAAAAAAGTTTGTTTTTTATGCATTTTTTATCGTACATACTTGGTATAGCCCTCACTTTTATTGACCAATATGCCATCCAGGTAGTCTGCTGAATGATAGGTGTTATTCAGTGCATCTTGCCATGTATATTCTACAGTATAACTACGATTAGTTACCACTTCACCTCTTGTGTTTAGGTATATAACTGTGCCGTCCTTCTTCGAAAGTCCCTCTGCTACATATTCATTTTTTTCGGAGGTGAAATAATAGGTGTACATGTCATCAAAATAGTTAATCTGTTTCGATTTCCATGATAGTGGTTGAGAGAATGAATTATCAACGAACACGGTAGTATCATATTGAACACTTATTAATTCATCGTTGTGTTGCGCATAGTTTTTGTATTCTCCATATCGTGTAAGGTGGGAATATGTATAGGTGTATTCGTGTGTTAATTTGCCCCACCAATAAATCTTAGATGAAATTTCTCGATGGTTGTTATCATACTGATTATACCTTACAGATTGCTTAGATCTTTCCTCCAGTACTTTAGTCCTTTCAATATCATACCAAATGATTGTGTCACGAGTACGTACCTCGTCACCTGCTGGATATTCTTGCCATCTTATATCCATATTATTGATAGTTTCACGGGTATATTTATGTACCAATTTATCTCCGCTGTATTGAGATTCAGATTTGATATATTTAACATCCTCTCCTCGCTCTATTAATGTCTTATATACCATATTCAACGGTGCTGATAAATAATCTGGATGTGAATAAGTACACCAATTAGCACTTTCTATTTCGTATTTTGTGCTCATTTTAGTGGTTTCTTCTGGATCGTTAATTGGGCTCTGCTCACAAGAAAACATCAGCAATGATGTTAAGATGAAAATAAAATGATTTTTCATATTGGTGGAGTTTTAATTATTGGTCAAATTAGTCGGATTATCCGAGTTGGTGGAATATCGAGTGCAAAGTTACGATTTTTTTTGCAAATACGCAAATTTTGGTGTATCTTTGCAGCAGATTTGGGGTGAAAACAAAAATTATAGAATATTAACGCAAGAAAATGCAAAAATTTTTAACATTGCTGTAGTAAACCGAATAGGTTGTGCGTCTAATGGGTAAACATTAGTAAAAAGTTCGCGGCAAGGTATGTTGATTCTATGGTTAGAGCTGCTGAATCACCTATAAATAACCTATAAATAACCTAAGAATCACCTAAGAATCACCTAAGATTTGCAGGGGAAAGGTAGCATAAAAACAAACGAGAGACATGAAACAAACCGAAAAAGAATTTGCAGCCCTGGTCAAGGAGCAGAAAAGTACGATATACAGTATCTGCTATATGTTCTCCAAAGACAAGGATGAGATAGATGATCTCTTCCAAGAGACATTGATTCATTTGTGGCAGGGCTTTGAGAAATTTCGAAACGAGAGTAAGATTGAGACGTGGGTGTATCGCGTAACGATGAACACATGTATCTCGATGGACAGAAAAGAGAAACGCCGCGGCGAGCGTATCCCGTTGGCGGTGGATATTGACTTGTTCGATGAAAACGACAAAGACATGGAGCAAGTGCAGATGCTCTACAAGCGGATTCAGAAGTTAGGGTTGTTTGACAGAGCGATAATCATGCTTTGGTTGGAGAACCTGAGTTACGATGAAATCGGGGAAATTGTGGGCATTAGCGCGAAAAATGTGTCGGTACGACTGGTGCGTATTCGTGAAGAATTGAAGAAACAGTAACCATTAACCTTTAACGAATAAATATTATGGATGAATTGCAAGAAATGCGCGAGCAACTGGCTGTGCTGAAAGAGAAATTGAGTAAGCAGGAGATAGTCAATGAAAAGAACTTGCGGAAATTGATGTTTCGGAAAGCATTGCGCTTTAAAGTCTTTATGTGGGTAGGAATTTTACTCATTGCGACTCCAACGGTTGCACTATGGATAATGAACTTTGCATGGTTTGAAGGAACACATACTGACTTTCAACTGATATGGGGAACTATAACAACAGCAATCATGCTAACTATGTTAATCATAGGGACTTCAATTATAAAGATAAAGGATATTCGCTCTGGAAACTTGCAAACGGTAAAAGAGCAAATACGTAAAATGAATACTTCTATGGTAGAAAGGAAATATAGAATCGTATATGGAGTATTTTGTATTATGGTTATAGTTCTATTATTGGTGGACAACTATAGTGATGGGAGGTTTGAGTTT
>JAZUCY010000004.1:0-19789 GCA_045639365.1 Paludibacteraceae bacterium | reverse complement strand
CATTGTCGTTTTGGCTGCCGGGGGTCTGGGGATCGGGGGCATTATCGTTTTGGCTGCCGGGGTCTGGGGTCATTATCTATTAAAAACCAGGGTGGCGCCTGCGCAGCATACTACGCCTATGAGCCACCTCCACTTAACCCTATCACCGCGCATCATCGTTAGGGCACACACTATAGCTCCATAACTAAACACCACAGACAGGGTACTCAATTCGATATGCATGGTGGCAAAAGGCAAGCCCTCAATCCACTCAACAAACAGTCGCAGAGCATAGGTACACCATTGCAGGGCTTCTGCCAACCATTCGCCCACTACGCACCACGATAACACCAATGAACCGAAGCTCAAAAGCAATAGCAGGAAAGCAGCTGGTACTACAATCAAATTGGTCAGTGCAAAATAATTACTTGTCTGCCCAAAGTAATGCAGCGTCAGTGGCAATGTGCCCAATTGTGCAGCGAAAGACATGATAAGCAGTCCGCCGATGTATTGCCATAGTTTGTTGCGTAGTATCATGTGTTGTTGCAACCAACCTCCAACCAGCATGAGCGATGTGACCGCTGCAAAACTGAGTTGAAAACTTACGCTCCAGAGTGTCAAAGGATTGATAATCAGAATAATGGCTGCAGCAGCTGCCAGCGTGTTGATTCCCATTGTATGGCGGTGAAAGAGCCAGCCTATCTCCAAAATCGTCACCATCAATGCACTGCGCATGACCGAGGGACTGAGTCCTGTCACAAAAGCATACACCCAGAGAGCAAGCAAAGTCAGCAGGGTTAGCATCGTGCGCCAGAGGCGTTGTTCGTATTGTGGCTTGGCTAATCCGCCCAATGTAAGTAGCCACACTATCAATCCCCAGACAATCCCCGTGTGCAGTCCGCTCACTGCAAGGATATGCATAGCACCCGAGGCTGAGAAACTCTGCTGTACGCGTGGGTCTAACTCCTCTCGATAGCCCAAGGTAAGGGCAGATATGATACCTCGTTCTTTGTCTTCAAGCCCCAAATAGGCATAACGCTGGTGCAAACGGCGTTGGCATTGCTCCGCTTGAGCACGCAGCCCCCGAAGCGGTTGGTGTCCAACGATTTGCCAATTTCTGCGATAAGCCCAAGCAGAGCCTACCAATCCCTGCAAACGCAGGTAACGACCGTAGTCAAAGTCACCCAAAGTGTCGCCACGGTGGACGGTGGTATGAACGAGGAGAATATCTCCGATACGAGGCTGTGGCAGACTATCACGCTGCAAGTAGAGCAGTAGTTGGCTGCCGTCGGGAGCTTGTGCTGTATAACGGATAGTCTTGGGACGTTCTTGTCCTTCGCTCACCAAATGAAGACACAAAGTAGTATCGCTGTCGAGGTAATCGACTTCGGTCGCAGCCAATAAATTCACAGGAAACTGTGTATGATAGCATAGCAAGATGCCTGCTATCAGCGGGATAAGAATAAGCAGCCAAGTATGTGCTGCTATCCACCTCATTGCTTGAGCAGGTCGATAGTCGCGATAGGATCTTTGGCTTGGAAAACGGCACTACCTGCCACAAGAATGTCGGCACCCGCTTCCCAGAGCAGAGAGGCGTTCTTGGTGTTCACACCACCATCAACCTCAATGAGAGTCTTCAAACCTCGGCTATCAATCGCCTCACGCAGATAACGCAGACGATCCACTGACTCTGGGATAAACGATTGTCCGCCATAGCCCGCTTCAACGGACATAAGCAGAATCATATCCACCTCGCCCAGATAAGGATCAAGGGCGTGAATATCAGTCTTGGGATTGATGGTGAGACAGGTCTTGACGCCTTGCTCGCGAATAATACGAATAGCCTCCATAGGCTTGTCCGTTGCCTCAATGTGGAAGCCTACACTATACGCACCTGCATGGCAAAAACGCTCCACATACTTCTCTGGCTCGGTAATCATGAGGTGTACGTCCAAGGGCTTGGTACAGTGTTTTGCTACGGCTTTCATCACGGGAAATCCAAAGGATATGTTCGGCACGAAGACACCATCCATGACATCAATGTGCAACCACTCCGCACTGCTACGGTTGATCATTTCGCACTCGCGTTGCAGATTGCCAAAGTCGGCTGCTAAAAGAGAAGGAGAGATATAACGCATAGGATTTACTATTTGACTATTTACAATTTACTATTTATTTGGTGATTTGGGGATTTGCGGTGCAAAGGTACTAAAAAAATATGACTTGGCAAAGGAGAATCTATTTTTTGTTAAAAAATACGCTTAATCAGCTCTTTATTAGGATAGAAAAAGAAAAGAGCGCGATATCACATCGAACTCTTAACTCATTATGAAAAACACTATTTATTAATAACACAATTACTTGCGCAATATAATAAGTACAAATACCGTGCCAAAGTATGAAAAATGGCAAGTTTTTGACGATTATTCTTCAATTTTGTTGTTTTTTTCGTTCATGATGACCAATTTGTAGCCTTTACCATGTACGCTGAGGATTTTGACTGCGCCATCTTTGCCTATATAATTACGCAGGTGATTGACATAAACACTCAGCGAACGTGCATTAAAATAGGTGTCGTTTCCCCATAAGTTCATCAAAATACGATTGCGTTCCACGGTTTGCCCCATGTTTTGGCAGAGTAGCAGCAGTAGCTCGTTCTCACGCGAACTGAGGTGTTTGTCGCCCAAGGTTTGACGTACCGCATCAAAGTGAAGACCATCAAGGTCAAACTCCATTAGGTTGGGTTGCTGACCGACAGTATAGCGACGGAGGATGGCTTCCATCTTACAGATGAGTATGTCCATGGAGAAAGGTTTGGTCACGTAGTCATCGCAGCCCAACTGGTAGCCTCGGATAATATCCTCGCGGTCGGTCTTCGCACTAATAATGATGACGGGGAGTAGCTGATTGCTTTCGCGCACAGCCTTGAGAAGTTGCCAGCCATTTTTCTTAGGCATAGAGATGTCGGTGAGCAGGATGTCGAAATGCTTCTTCGAAAGCAAATCCCAAGCTTCCACTCCGTTAAGGGCTGTCTCTACATGATACTCCTTGCTGCGTAGGTAGTCTGCCAGCACCGTGGAAAGATTGACATCATCTTCCACCAATAATATATGTTTATCCGTTGTCATGCTAACACATAAAAAAAGTTTTGTATAACATATACAAATACTGTGCCAAAAGTCAAGAAAGATAAAAAAATCCACAACTATCCACTAAAAAGCAAAAAAGTAAGGCAAAGCCTTGCGTATGTAGAAAAAAAATACTACCTTTGTGTCCAAATTTTGGAATATGAACGTATTGCTTCTCTTTACAGGTGGTACCATCTCCATGGTGCGCGATGCAGAAACAGGTGCTCTGCATCCTGCTGACATACAGACCTTCAAGACCTACGTGCCTGAACTATTTGCAGGAGATATTCATGTGGATATGATTCCCTTTGAGCCACTCTTGGACTCCTCTGACCTGAATCCTGATAACTGGCGACAGATGGCGCAAGTGGTACAGCAGCACTATGATGCCTACGATGGTTTTGTGATACTACACGGCACAGACACCATGGCGTACTCAGCATCGGCATTGAGCTTTATGTTGGATAACTTATGCAAGCCTGTGGTCTTCACTGGTAGTCAGTTACCTGTAGGTGTGCTACGTTCGGATGCCAAGGAGAATCTACTGACCGCCATTGAGATAGCAGCAGCATACGATAATGATGGCAAGGCTATTGTACCTGAAGTGACCGTCTATATGGATGGTGAGTTATATCGTGGCAACCGCGCCACGAAACGCAATGCGGAGCATTTCTCTGCATTTAACTCCTACAATTATCCCGCGCTCGCGCGCGCTGGTGTGCACATTACCTATAACCGCCAACTGATTCAACCCATGGGCAACATGGCTCGCGGGCTGCATGTGTATGAGCGTTTTGATACGCGTGTGGCCATTCTTAAACTATTTCCTGGTATCACCGAACAAGTAGTGGAAGCCGTGCTGAAAACTTCTGATTTGCGTGGTGTGGTATTAGAGACCTTTGGCTCGGGCAATGCCCCCTCACACGATTGGCTGTATAAGCAATTACATTCTGCAGTAGAGCGTGGCATAGTAATTGTGAACAAGACACAGTGTAACACTGGCTCCGTCAGCATGGGACAATATGCCGTGAGCCTCAACCTGTTAAAAGCAGGAGTGATTTCGGGTTATGACATCACCACCGAAGCCGTGCTCACCAAGATGATGCATGTGCTTGGCGAACATGGAAACGACGTGGAAAAAGTGAAGAAAATGCTATCCGCTTCGCTCTGCGGAGAAATGACCGTAGAGGCGAGAGGTTAAAGTGTAAAGATTAAAGTTTAAAGGCAAGTATATATGAAAAATTTACAACCACAAGCAGTATGGAATCATTTCCATAGCTTGACACAGATTCCCCGTCCATCGGGAAAGAAAGAAGAAGTAACTGCTTTCTTGGCAGATTTTGGTCGTTCACTCGGTTTGGAAACCATCGTAGATAGTATGGGTAACGTGATTATTCGCAAGTCTGCTAGCCCTGGTTACGAAGATCATCCAGGAGTTATTCTACAAGGACACAGCGACATGGTGCCACAGAAGAATAACGACACTGTATTTGACTTTGAGAAAGACCCTATCGAGGCATACGTTGACGGCGAGTGGGTAACAGCCAAAGGTACTACATTGGGTGCGGACAACGGTATTGGTGTAGCAGCAGCCATGGCTATCTTGGCAGATAAGAACGCTGTGCATCCACCATTAGAGATGTTGGTAACCGTGGATGAAGAGACGGGTATGTATGGTGCTTTTGCATTAGAAGGCGGTATGCTACAAGGCAAGACATTGCTTAACTTGGACTCTGAAGCCGAAGGTGAGTTATACGTGGGTTGCGCTGGTGGCGTGGACACAACGGCTACGTTCGCTTATACGCCAGTAGAGGTAGAGGAAGGCGATGTGGCATTGAAAGTGAGTCTCACGGGTTGCAAAGGCGGTCACTCAGGTTGCGACATTCATCTGCAACGCGCCAATGCCAACAAGTTGTTATTCCGTTTCTTGAAAGATGCTGTAGCTAATCTCGAAGCGCGTTTGGCAAGCGTGGAAGGTGGTAGTTTGCGTAACGCTATCCCACGTGAGGCTTCTGCCATTATCACCGTACCTGCAGAAGGTGTCGATGAGGTGATGGATCTCGTTGCTGAATACGAAGACCTCTTTGTAGCAGAATACGATGGTGTGGAAGATAATATCCGTCTTGTGGCAGAGGAAGTTGCGTGCCCTGCAACCGAATTGCCAGAGGATGTACAAGATTTCTTGATTCACGCTATTACGGCTTGCCCTCATGGCGTATATCGAGTAATACCAGAAATGCCCGATGTGGTAGAGACTAGCAACAATTTGGCTATGGTCAAGACAGAGGCAGAGGCTGTTGTGGTATATTGCTTGACCCGCTCGTCCGTTGAGTCACGCAAAGAGGAGTTGCAAGACATCATCCACTCTGTCTTTGCTATGGCAGGCGCTGAAGTGGAGTTCTCTGGTTCGTACCCTGGTTGGAAACCAAATCTCAAGAGCCATATCCTAGAGGTAATGAAAGATACCTACCAAACCAACTATGGTGTAGAGCCACGTGTGATTATCATTCACGCAGGTCTGGAGTGCGGTATCATCGGTCGTAACTATCCAGGCATGGATATGATTTCCTTTGGTCCAACCATCAAGTACCCTCACTCACCTGATGAGCGTGTGAACATAGCATCAGTGGAGAAATTTTATGACTTCTTGCAAGCGACGCTGAAAGCATTATAAATCACTATAGATAGAACAATGCATAAAATTGGAATTATTCTGCTGTTATGTCTATATTGCGCTGTGTCCGCAAAAGCGGATACGCTCAGTATAGACACGACGCATGTACTGGATAGTGTGCCGACAGCTGTAGCCTTGGATTCAGCGGAGCAGAGCGTACCATCGGTCTATTACCAGTCAGATGTGCGCAATGTACGTGATTCGCTGAAACAGACCATGCGCGTAGCACGCCAATCTATGCATAGCGATATTCGCAGCATCCGCGATTCGGTACGCAAGGATCTATGCGAGATGGCACGCAAACATCCTCACCAACTGCGCATCGGTTGGGGAGACCAGATGTTTGAGACACTGGTATGGTACAACCAGACGTACTCCACGCTCTATCCTGAGTCCTATATCGGACAATATGAGGAGCGATACCGCTATGCACAACACTGGTTCGCAGAGTATCAGTATCGCGTTCGCTATTGGTTTAGCGCAGGTGCGATGGTGGACTATAGTGGCGTGATATGGGACAAAGTGCGCCGTAATGGCAAGGGCGAAGAGGTGGGTCGAGACAAGAATTGCAACTTTCACAACATAGCCATCATGGCGACTGCACGATTCACCTATCTTCACTCCAAATATGTATCGTTGTACTCTGGACTAGGTGCGGGTGTAAACATCAACACAGGAACAGAAACCGACTACCGCGACCGCAAGACAGCTATAGCGCCTGCGTTGAGTCTGACGGTGTTAGGAATGAATGTAGGCAACGAACAGTGGTTTGGAGCAGTGGAGTTTGGTGGACTATATTCGCTCATGAATATTCACGAGGTATATATGCTTGGTTCACGTATGTTTACGGTATCAGTAGGTCATCGATTTTAGTGTATAGATTAGAGTATATGAAGCATAGTATTATTTTATCCTTGTTGTGTCTGCTGTTGGCAGGCTGTCATATAGGCGAAGTACAATATGTAGATTTCGCAGACTTGAGCATGGCGGAGAACACGACTTTTCGTGTGACTGCACAACGCACAACACATCTGCAAGAACTGAGTAGCGATCCCGAGTGGATGGCGCTGTGGGGTATGACAGATAGTGCAACAACCGCACCTGTTCATGTGGCAGACGTGAATCGTCCGCAACGAGCCACCTCTACCTCTATGGCAGGAATTATGCAGGAGTTGCTAGACTTTAGCAAAGCATCTGTGGCTATTGAGATCAGTGGATTATACCCATCGGTGGATGTAGATGAGAATCCCATCCTGCTATCCGGCAAAGTAATTTTGCCTGCTAAAGGACCGATTAAGCGCTACATATTGGTGTCACACTACACTATTGCAAGCAACAAAGAAGCACCTAGCAATATCTTCTCGCTGGAGGGACTGCTGGTGAAATTAGGTTATGCGCTCATCATACCCGACTATATAGGATATGGTGCTACTTCGGACAAAGTGCACCCTTATCTGGTGATGGAACTCACGGCGCGCAATGTGCTGGATATGTATGACGCTGTTGTTCCCTTCTTGAAGAAAGCAGGTTGCTCACCCGAACACGATGATATTTACCTGATGGGCTATTCGCAGGGTGGTGCGACTACAATGGCCGTACAACACGCCATAGAGCATCACGAACGTCCGATAAAGATTCGTCGTGTGTTTGCAGGTGGCGGTCCGTATGACATTAAATACACATACGACCAGTTCGTGGAAACGAACTGGGCATCTTATCCATGCGCTGTACCTATCATGATGCAGGGTATGGTGGTGGGCAACAAACTCAATCTAGATATGCAGACTATGATGGCAAGCAATATTTACGAGAATTTGGACAAATGGGTGAATAGCAAAGTATATACGACGAACCAGATTAATGCACTGATTGGCACCAAAGTCACCAGCGATTTGTTGACTCCCACTGGTATGAATCGCACCAGCAAAGAGGTTTCGGAGTTATACAAAGCCATGACTGAGAACTCCATCCTTACCTATTCATGGACACCCAAAGCACCCGTCTTCATGTTCCACTCGATGGACGACGATGTGGTACCTTTTGAGAACGCTATGCGTGCTAAGAGCAAATGGAAAAATGCGAATATCCAATATAGTTTTGGTCACTACGGCAACCATCAGATAGGTTGTGTGCGATTCATATATACTGTACAAACATTATTAGAGAACGATGAAAAAGAAGAAAATGGCAACTTTAGTTTCTAATATCCGTTGTCTATTGCCTCTACTGCTCGTGGCTATATTTGCTGCATGTAATCCCGAAGTGGCGGCATATACCGAAGATGTGGAGATTAGCATTGACGTGGAGCAAGTATCAGCCGGTTTTGCACAAGTGCGCTTCTCCACCAACAAAGAGGCGTTCTATTTGATTAGTATCCAGCCAACGCAAGAAGGTATTGACCCACAAAAGATAGCCAAGACCTTTATGTTGCTTTCCCTAGATAGTGCTTATGCCGACTATCTCTACTGGCGTAATAAGCAGTTGCAGCAACACATACCCTTTGTGGCAGACTTCTCTTCTCACTCCTTGCAGTACGGTGATATCAAGCATTTCTTTACATTACTGCAACCTAGTACGGAGTATTGGATATATGCGTTTGTGGTGGATCCTACTACCAATAAGCCAGTAGGAAAACTATTTATGGAAACCATCATGACAGACAGTGTCAGTCGCGTACCTCTTCAGTTTGAGTATCGCATAGATGGTTACTGGGATTATATTTATCCCATAGACTCAACAGGGGAGATAGTCTCTACGATACCTTGGGTGGGTGAGACAATTGATAGTCTAACGATTCGCGAGGGTGGTTGGCGTGTACCTGGCGAATACTTTTTTGATCGCTTTAAGACGGTGTATTACGAAGACTACGAACGTATATTATATGGTATATACGCGCACGAGAACGATGGTATAGGCGATGGAACCTCCTCTACGCACTTTGAGATAGGTAAAACCTACTATACCGCTATGGCAGCCTTGGATGCTCCACTATTATTTCCATTGCCACAGAATATCTACAATATCTATCGCTTCACTTGGACGGGGGAGAATATGGATACGGTATTCATGCCCGAAAACAGTATGTTAGGAGAGTGGTAATTTGGTTTTAAGGCACAGATAAAAAATGAGTTGGAGTCTCCAACTCATTTTTTATCTGTGTTGGGGGGAGTATCGGTTAAAGGTTAGTGGATGACTCTTGTGCTTTGGCTTTTTCGTAGCAAGTACGACAGAGAGGTTCGTAGCTTTCTGTTTCGCCTAAGAGTACGCGTTTATCGCTATTGACGGTACGGTGACTGACATACGCAAGGTCGCCACAGTGTACGCAGATAGCGTGGGTCTTATACACATCATCTGCAATAGCCATCAGCGCAGGCATAGGACCAAAAGGTACACCTTTGAAGTCCATATCCAAGCCCGCACAAATTACACGCACACCACGGCGTGCTAACTCATTGGCAACTTCCACAATACCCATATCGAAAAACTGTGCCTCATCTATGCCCACCACATCCACATCACTTGCAAGCAGTAATATATTCTGCGACGAGTCCACTGGCGTAGAAGGTATGGCATTACGGTCATGGCTCACGACCTCCTCTACGCTATAGCGCACGTCCAGAGCGGGTTTGAAGATTTCGACTTTTAGTTTAGCGAACTGAGCGCGTTTCATACGGCGGATAAGTTCCTCGGTCTTACCAGAGAACATACTTCCGCAAACAACTTCTATGCTGCCCCTTCTAAGTTTGGGACCACGGGTATCTAATTCGTTGAACATGGTTGAATATCTTGCACCATCATTTGGATGGTGGTATAGTGATTAAATGTGTTTTCGTTTAGTTCGTAGCAGATGTCCACAGCATTGCCGTTTTGGATATACTCTGCCATATCGGCACGTCCAAAGGCGATGCCTGTGATAGCGTTCTGTCGGTCGGTGACATCAAGGCGTAGGTGCTCTCGCTCCTTACCTACTGCGCGGGTGTCGCGGTGGTTGATGAGTCGGCGTGACACGAATAGCGGACGCGGATTACCAGGACCGAAAGGTTCTAAATGACGCAGCACATTGTAGAAGGACTTGGTAATATCTCCTAATTGTATCTCTGCTTCTATCTCCAATGTTGGTTGCAACTGATTGGGCTGTATATGCGCTGCTACATACGCCTCAAATCGCTTGCGGAATGCGGGCAGGTCGTTAATGTGCATACTGAGTCCTGCAGCGTATTTGTGACCACCGAAGTTGGTCAGCAGATCATGGCAGGAGTCAATAGCAGCATATATATCAAAACCACCGACCGAACGCGCTGAACCCGAGATGATACCATCCTCACCTGACGTCAGCACGATAGTTGGACGGTAGTATGTTTCTGTCAGGCGCGAAGCTACGATTCCTACCACGCCTTTGTGCCAATGGGGAGCATAGACTACTGTGGAACGATTGTCGGCAAAGGAGGGGTTTTCTTGCAGTTGCAATAATGCTTCTTTGGTTGTTTCCGTATCGCAGTCGCGCCGATCTTCGTTGTGATGATTCACTTCCTCTGCTTGTTGGCGAGCAAAAGCAGGGTTATCTGTCAGTAGCAATTCTACTGCGGCACGCCCCGACTTCATACGTCCGCAAGCATTGATACGAGGACCTATCTTATAGACAAGATCGTTGATAGTCAGTTTCTTGGCTTCGATGCCAGCTACAGACATAATCGCAGATAAGCCAGTGAATGGTTGCGCATTGAGTTGCTTGATACCAAAGTATGCCAATATGCGGTTCTCTCCTGTGATAGATACAATATCCGAAGCAATAGACATGGCTAGTAATTGCAACAATGGCAGCAGATTTTCGAATGGCAGACCGTAATGTTGGGTATATGCTTGCGCCAGTTTGAAGCCCACGCCACAACCTGATAGTTCCTTGTATGGATAAGGACAATCATGGCGTTTCATATTGAGCACAGCCACCGCATTGGGCAATTCATCGCCTGGTGTATGGTGGTCACAAACAATCACATCTATGCCTTTTTCTGCCGCATATTGTACTTTCGTTATGGCTTTGATACCACAGTCTAAGGTGATAATCAAGCTACAACCTTGTTCATGGGCATAGTCAATGCCTTGGGTAGATACACCATAGCCTTCTATGTATCTATCTGGTATATAGTAATCAATGTTGTCGGTCTGAGTTTTCAGGAAGCGATACATGAGTGCTACAGCAGTAGTTCCATCTACATCATAATCGCCATAGATGAGGATTTTCTCGTTTTTGGTAATGGCTTTGTAAAGGCGTTCTACAGCTTTATCCATGTCGCGCATGAGGAAGGGATCATGCAGTCTGTCTAATGATGGGCGTACAAACGCTCTTGCTGCATCAGCAGTCTGTATGCCACGCACCACCAACATACGAGCCGCAGCGGAACTGATGTTCAGTTCGCGCTCCAACTGCTGCTGTATCTCTTGCTCCACAGCAGTCAAATGTCGTATGTTCCATTGGTAGGTCATACTTTCGTAGATGGTTTTAACTTGTGAGATATTGAAGTATAGAATGCAACTATACTCATTGCTCTACATTTTCGCTGCAAAGGTACAACAAAAAATGCAGAAATGCAAATAAAATATGTAGAAAGTTTAGTTTCTGTGTAAAATAGGTTGTCTCTTTCGAGATGTCCACATTAGATATTCTATACAAAAAATATGTACAGAGCAGCGCAATCACTTGCGAATATCTAAATGCAATCCTTCCGCAATGCGTGTGATTCTCCGAGCGATTTTTTCGGGATGGTCAATTAGGAGTTGACCATGATTCATATTGTTAAACACTTCTACATGGGTGTTTGGGCATAGAGTAAGTAGATGTTTAGCTTGCGAGCGAGCAATAAAGGCTTCCCTTGTGCCATACCAATAATGAATATTAGGATGAGAGAGAGAACATAGTTTGTTCGTATAAACAGAGTGATAACCAGCAATTACCGCTTTACTACCTCCAAAAGGATAGACCTTTTTACATTCGTCAAGGAGAATATCAAAATAATGCGAAGCGAAAAGCCATTTCCAGAAAGAAGTCCAAGAATAACAGGTCCAAACATTGATGCATTGGAAATAACTCAACGGTTTCACTAACCAACGGGGTAATGGTAGCAATGGAGCTGCATCAAAAATAGCATGTTGAATGTTGATTTGGTTACACTCAAGTACTCGTGAGAGGATTTTTCCTCCTAAAGATAGTCCATAAGCACAATGGATATTGCCGTTGTGCTCTCGTGAGATATAATTGATTATTTGAGTGGCTTGATCGTCAATGGAGGTAAATTGCGTATACTGCCCAAGCGTAAAACCATCCACTTGAGCGGCTACGATGTAGAAATGGGGTTCTAACAGATGAATAAGAGGATGGAATATCTCGTATGAAACGCCTAATCCAGGAATAAGCAAGAGAGTAGGCCGTTTCTGCTGACCGAAAACCTTGAAGTCCATAGTTTATTGCAGCGCAAAATTGTCTACATCTTTCCAAAGGGGTAGAACTTCACGGAAGTGGTGGAGTTTAGCGATATCAAATTCAGCAATCTTGGTACCTTCTTCATCGTTGGCGAAGGATACAATTGGTTGCAAGCGGGTATCATACGCCACGGAATGACCATTGTAGTGCAATCCCATACCATCATCCCCTACGCAATTGACAGCGGCGATATAGCATTGGTTCTCCGTAGCGCGCGCCGCAATAAGTGCATCCCAATATTGGATACGTATATCGGGCCAGTTCGCTACCACTAATATAATATCATAATCATTACCTGACTGATTGCGTGCCCAAACAGGGAAACGCAAATCATAACAAACTAGCAATAACATCTTCACCCCTTTGTACTCAAATACTCGTCGCTCAGTGGCTTGTTCAAAGAATTTATCCTCGCCACCATGGGCATATAAGTGTCGTTTGTCTTGCACCTGCACAGGCGCATGTGGTGCCACCATAAAACCGCGATTAACCAGTTTAGTAATAGGTGTCGAGCGTTGGGTGTCGGGTGTCAAATCTACCTCCGAATCTCGTTTCCCAAGTTTGCTTTCAGGCAGGCAGATAAATGATCCAACTATCGCGATCTCGTATTGGTCAGCCAATCGCTGCAGTGTTTGCATAATTTCTCCGTCCATGGTCTCTGCCAGTTCGGGGTGATCGGTGCAGAAACCGGTGGCAAACATCTCAGGCAATACCGCCACATCGGCTTTGTTAGCCAATGCAGCGATATGTTCTTCTGCGCGGCGGAGATTCGTTTCCTTATCCGCCCATGCGATGGGGTATTGCAAAAGTGCGACGCGCATATTTTTATTAAAGACAACTTAGACAACCTCTGCGCGGCGCCAACATTGCGCCTTGCTGAGAAGAATAATTGTTCCTTAGCCGCTGAGCAATGTTGGCGAAGCGGAATAGTTGTTTGTGTTGTCTTTTGAAAAAATGAAAGATGGATTATTGTTTCTTACTTTTTCTTTTCGGGTGCAGAAGTAGGTTTGCCGATGGCTTCGCGCATGGTGGTGTCTGCTTGGATATTCTGCATGCGGTAGTAATCCATGATACCCAAATTACCATTGCGGAATGCTTCTGCCATAGCTTGTGGCACAAGTGCTTCAGCTTCGATCACCTTAGCTTTAGCCTCTTGCGCTTTGGCTTTCATCTCTTGCTCGGTAGCAATAGCCATAGCACGGCGCTCCTCTGCTTTGGCTTGAGCGATGTTTTTGTCTGCCTCGGCTTGATCCATTTGCAGTTGCGCACCAATGTTTTTACCTACATCTATATCTGCGATGTCGATACTGAGAATCTCAAATGCTGTACCTGCGTCTAGACCCTTAGAGAGTACAAGTTTGGAGATGCTATCAGGGTTTTCGAGTACCATCTTGTGGCTATCTGACGAACCGATAGAAGAAACGATACCTTCGCCCACGCGAGCAAGGATAGTATCTTCGCCTGCACCACCGACCAGTTGTCTGATATTTGCGCGCACAGTCACACGTGCTTTGGCAATGAGCTGAATACCATCTTTTGCCACAGCGGTCACAGGAGGGGTATCAATCACGCGAGGATTTACGGACATCTGTACTGCCTCAAACACATCGCGACCAGCGAGGTCAATAGCCGTAGCCATTTGGAAAGTGAGTTGCATATTCGCCTTGCTAGCACTTACGAGAGCGTGTACCACGCGTTCGATATGTCCACCAGCGAGGAAGTGCGCTTCCAAGCCGTCACGTTTTACATCGGTGAGACCTGCCTTATGCGCCTCAATGAGGCAGTTGACGATGCGTGTTGGTGGTACCTTACGGATACGCATCAAGAACAGTTGAATGAGTGACACATGTACACCGCTCACGACTGCGTTGATCCACAGCATGAATGGTACATAATAGAAAAAGATAATCACGAGGATAGCTATTATAGCCAAACCTACGAGTTGAAGAATACCAAAAGCTTCCATATTATTTGATTTTAAAGTTTGTTGTTTGTAGTGTAAAGTGTAGGGTGTAAGGTGTAAAGTGTAAAGGCAAGGGGAGGCAAGGGCTATTTCTGTAACTCTTCCATGTGTTTGCCTGCGGATGGCATGTCCACACCGCCTTCGATTTTGGTGTCGAGCGCCATCTTGTCCATGGCTTTGCTCTTGATAAACATCCATACGGCAATAGCACCGAGCAGTAGGCACGCCAGCAGTGTGACATGTCCTGCCCATGCCCACATTACTGCGAGCTTGACGTAAGCAATCACCACAGCAGCGATTAAACTACCTAAACCGCAGATACCTGCGATACCAAAACCAGGCAGGAGAAACATCTCTGCCAACAACAGTCCTATACCAAAAAGGACAAGAATGATGGTTAGAATTAAGTAAGTCATATTGTTGTTAAGTTATTGTATTAATACACGCTGCAAAGGTACAAAAAATAATCTATATATGCAAACAAAAAAGCAAAAAAAAGAAAAACTTTACTTTATATAAGTAATAGAAAAATCTCCAAAAATAAATTTGCACCATTCAAAAAAATGTTGTAACTTTGTCGCCGATTTGTATTTTTGACAATTAAAACTGCACCTTATATATGAGTAAGAATTTAGTGATTGTAGAGTCGCCTACGAAGGCGAAGACTATTGGTAAATTTTTGGGTTCTGATTACCAAATCATGTCCTCGCAGGGACATATTCGTGATATAGAAGGAATTGGTAAGAATAATATAGGTATTGATTTTGAGCATGGCTATGCTCCTAATTATGGTATTGATCCTCAGAAGGAAGCTTTGGTGGCATCGTTGTTGAAGGCTGCACAGAAAGCGGATAAGGTTTGGTTGGCTAGTGATGAAGACCGCGAGGGAGAGGCCATTGCATGGCACTTGCAACAGGTGTTGCAATTATCTGCAGAGCGTACCCACCGAATTGTATTTCATGAGATTACCAAGACTGCTATTCAAGAAGCTATTCTACATCCGCGTGATATAGACTATAATCTGGTCAATGCACAGCAAGCCCGCCGTGTGTTGGATCGTATCGTGGGTTTTGAGTTGTCGCCCGTGTTATGGAAAAAGGTGACAACTGGTTTGAGCGCAGGTCGTGTGCAATCGCTAGCTGTGCGTTTGATAGCCGAACGCGAGCGTGAGATAGAGCAATTTGTTCCTACGGCGCAATACCGCGTGACTGCCGAGTTTGTGGGACAGACAACAACGGGTCAGGAGGTGTCATTCACTACCGAATTGAACCATCGTTTTGCGAATAAGGAAGAGGCAATTGCGTTTTTGGAGCAGTGTAGAACGGCATCGTTTGCCATTACGGCTGTGACGCACAAGTTGGGTCGTCGTACGCCAGCACCTCCGTTTACTACCTCTTCGTTGCAACAAGAGGCAGCGCGCAAGTTGCATTTTACTGTTTCCAAGACCATGCGTCTAGCTCAGGCGTTGTATGAGGCTGGTCATATCACTTATATGCGTACCGACTCGGTTAACTTGTCTTCTTTGGCTATCAATACGGCAAAAACGGAGATTCTGAATGAATATGGCGAGCAGTATCATAAAGCGCGTCAGTATCAAACTTCTGCGAAGGGTGCACAAGAGGCGCACGAAGCTATTCGTCCGACCTATATGAATATAGCGAGTGCGGGTAGCAATAATGATGAACGCCGTCTGTATGACCTTATTCGTAAACGTGCTTTGGCAACGCAAATGGCTGACGCTGAAACAGACACTACGCGTGTAGAAGTCTCAATGACGGGTAGTTCTTATTTGTGGATTGCTACGCATGAGGTGATTACTTTCGATGGTTTTATGCGTGTTTATATACAGAGTGCCGACGACGAGACGGTGGATCTGAATGCAGGATCCGCTATTGCTCAGTTGTCCACCGCAGGCTGTCAACTCTCTATCGCTAATTGTCAGGAGACCTTTACCAAGGCACCGTTGCGCTACAACGATGCTACGCTGGTCAAGAAGATGGAGGAGTTGGGTATAGGTCGTCCCTCTACCTACGCCACGGTGATAGAGACTATCCAGAGTCGTCAGTATGTGGAGAAAGGTAATGTGGAAGGCAAGAAACGCAGCTATAACCTGCTAACTTTGCAAGGGAACAAAATCAGCGATAAGATAAAGAGCGAAACCGTAGGGGCGGATACTGGCAAGTTCTTGCCTACTGATTTAGGACGCGTTACCAATGACTTTTTGGTGGAGCATTTTCCTCAGATTTTGAGTTACGATTTCACGGCACAATCGGAAGAGAGTTTTGATGCCATTGCAGCAGGTGAAGTGGATTGGGTAAGTACGGTGGATTCGTTTTATCATACCTTCCAACCGCTTGTCAAACAAGTGCCTACGGGCAAGGTAGCAGCGCGATTGATAGGCAATCACCCTGAGACTGGTGAACCTGTATTAGCGCGTATCACGAAGAATGGACCATGTGTGCAGATTGGTGATAGCGATGATAAGAAACCTCGTTTTGCATCTCTCTTGAAGGGACAGAGTATTTTCACTATTACGATGGACGAGGCGTTAGAGCTCTTCCGTACGGCTTTCCCTTATACGCTCACGCAGTGGAATGGCATGGACGTAGTTATTGGTGAGGGTAAGTTTGGACCATACGTTCGCTATGGTAAGTCGTTTGTAAGTATTCCTAAGAATATGGATGCGCATGCTATTACGTCCGAGCAGGCTATCGCTTTATTGGAGAAGAATCAGCAACAGCAGTTGCCTATCCATGTGTTTGGTGATATACAGGTGTTGAATGGTCGTTATGGCGCGTATATTAAGACTGCTGCAGGTAACTATAAGATTCCTCGTTCGGTAGATGCGCAATCGCTGACCGAAGAGCAATGCCGAGAGATTATAGCGAATACGGATAGTACCCCTAAGGAGAAGGGAACCTTCACTCGTAGGGCAAAGAAATAGTTCGTTTGAAGCCTTGATACCTTGAACCGATTAGTAGATATTATCCTGCCTTTGGCTATTTCGGATGTTTATACGTATAGCATCCCGAGTACTATGCAATACCCGCCCGTTGGAGTGCGGGTATTGGTGCCTTTAGGTAGGAAGAGTATCACGGGTATTGTCTATCGTCAGCACGAGGGTGAACTGCCTGCTACGATCAAGGTGCGCGATGTGATAGATGTGTTGGATGAGCAACCTGTTGTGACTGCTGAGCAGTTACGCTTATGGGAGTGGTTGGCTCAGTATTATATGTGTACGTTGGGAGAGGTGTTGTCTGCGGCTCTGCCTTCGGGGATCATTGATGATGATTATAAGGCACTCACTACGCAGTATATCCAGCTGAGTCCTACGCATTTAGACCCGCGCCAGCAGGAGTTGACGCTCGCTTCGTTGCGCCGTGCGAAGTCACAGCATAAGTTGTTGGAGACCTTCTTATCCATGAGTCGGAATCAGAACACAGGGATGCCGGATGCTGGATACCCGATGCCAGTGGAGAGGCGTGCGTTATTAGAGGCTAGTGGAGTAGGTAGTGCGGTGTTGCGGACGATGATAGATAAGGGCATTTTTCTTGAACAAGAGCGTGCGGTCTCTCGTCTGCGGTTATATACAGGTGTTACTCGCCAACCCCATGCTTTGGACGCTCAGCAGCAACAGGCAGTGAGTGCTATTCAACAGCAGTGGCAGGACAAACAGGTTACGCTGCTGCATGGAGTGACTTCGAGTGGTAAGACGGAGGTGTATATCCATTTGATTGAGCAGATGCTTCAACAGGGGAAACAGGTGCTGTATTTAGTGCCAGAGATTGCCTTAACTACCCAACTCACCGACCGCTTGCAGGCGGTCTTTGGCGAGCGCGTGGTGGTGTATCATTCTCGTTTCTCCAACGATGAACGCGTGGAGATATATCACGCGCTATTTAGGCACCCAGATGCCGGTCTCCGGGAACCAAATCATGGAAATCTCATCCTCGGTGCCCGCTCTGCTATATTCTTGCCCTTTACTAACTTAGGTTTGATTATTGTGGACGAGGAGCATGAACCTAGTTATAAGCAGCAAGATCCAGCTCCGCGTTATCATGCACGTTCAGCAGCGATTATGATGGCTCAGTGGTATGGTGCCAAAGTATTGTTGGGGACGGCTACGCCGTCAATAGAGTCTTACTATAATGCTGCTATTGGTAAATACGGTTTGGTGGAGATGACGGAGCGTTTTCGTGGGTTGCAGTTGCCTAAGATAACGTTGGTGGACTTGCAACGTCAGTACCATCGGAAGGAGATGTATGGTCATTTCGCAGACCCTGTTGTTTTTCGTATCCGTGAGGAGATTGCCCGAGGCAAACAAGTGATATTGTTTCAGAATCGTAGGGGGTATGCGCCTTTCTTGCAGTGTCCGCAGTGTGGTGAGGTGCCTAAGTGTCCTAACTGCGATGTCAGTATGACTTATCATAAGAGTAGTAATACGCTTGTCTGCCACAGTTGTGGCCATACCCAATCCCCAATCGCCAATCACCAATCGCCAATCGCCAATTGCCCCAAATGTGGTTCTGCTTGGAAGCTTCGTGGTATAGGTACGGAGCGTTTGGAGGAGGAGATACAATCGCTCTTCCCGAATGCTCGGGTGGCACGTATGGATTTAGATACTACGCGCCGTAAGGATGCACATCAGCAGATTATTGACCGTTTTGCGCAGCATGAGGTGGATATTTTGATAGGTACGCAGATGGTTACTAAGGGGTTGCATTTTGATGATGTGTCGTTGGTGGTAGTGTTGCAGGCTGATAGTATGGTCAATCAACCTGATTTCCGCAGTGCGGAGCATGCTTTTCAGATGTTGGAGCAGGTGTCGGGTCGTGCAGGTCGAACGGGGCAGGCGGGTGAGGTGATGATTCAGACGTTTGATGTGAAGAATCCGTTGTTTGCTCTGTTGGTGGCACATCATTATCGGGGGTTGTATGAGCAGCAGGTTAGTGAGCGTGAAATGTTCTGTTTCCCCCCATTTCATCGGTTGATTGTGCTCAGTTTGCGTCATCGTGATGTGCATCGTTTGGAGCATAGTAGTGGTGTGTTGATGCAGGAGTTGCAGGGGGTGTTTGGTAATCGTGTATCGAGTGTGATTACGCCATTGGTGTCAAGGCGCAATAATATGCATATCCGTCAGTTGCGTTTGCGTGTGGAGGCGGGTGCGAATATCGTTCGTGCCAAACAGATGTTGCGTGAGCGTGTGGATGCTGTTCTTCGCCAAACGGATTGCAAGGGTACTACTGTGACGATAGATGTTGATCCGTAGGGTAGGTGGCAATGACTGATTGGGAGTAAAAGTGTCAATTATTAAGATTGAAGTCTCTTTTGCGTTCCTGATACTTAGTTGATAAACACCGACCGACGACCCTGAGACGACCGAGAAAACTCCCTGATAACTCCCTGATACAAAAAAGTGTCAATTATTATGACTAAACCTGAAAAAGGTTGACTCGATTACTGATATATAATCTTAAAAAACGTACTTTTTTGACTCGTTTCCTAAAAAGGTTGACTGGAGTCCTAAAAAGGTTGACTCTTTGAAATAGGATGCAAAGATACTACAT
>JAZUCY010000003.1:0-61836 GCA_045639365.1 Paludibacteraceae bacterium | reverse complement strand
CTGAGAAGGGTATCACCGAGAAGATCGAGAAGCTCATGGCTGTTCAAGGTAACCGCTCTGTGGACTCCATCCACAAGGAGTTGGGTCTTGTGATGTGGGACTTCGTTGGTATGGGTCGTACTGCTGAGAGCTTGAAGACTGCTGTTGAGAAGATCGACGCAATCAAGAAAGAGTTCTGGAGCAATGTATATATCCCAGGTGAGGCTAACTCACTCAACAACGAGTTGGAGAAAGCTCTCCGCTTGGCAGACTTTATTGAGATTGGTCGTTTGATGGCTGTAGATGCATTGAACCGTGAGGAGTCTTGCGGTGGTCACTTCCGCGAGGAGTATCAAACTCCAGAGGGCGAGGCAATGCGTCAAGACGATAAGTTCTCTTATGTAGCTTGCTGGAAGTACACTGGCGAGGACAGCGAACCAGAGCTTATCAAGGAGCCACTCGACTATGAATTCACCGAGAGAAAGACCAGAAATTATAAGAGTTAATTTTGGTTTAGGAGTTAAGGTGTTTAGTAGTTAAGAAGTTGTTGAATAAGTTGAATTAGGTTTATTAGTTTATGGATTTTCTGGGCTATCGCAAGTTGATTGTATATACTAAAGCTAAAGAATTAGTAGCTCATGTATATAAATTGCTAAAGCGTTTTCCTAAAGAAGAACAGTTTGCATTATGCAGTCAGCTTCGTCGCTCAGTAGTTTCCATCACTTCTAATATAGCTGAGGGCGTAACACGCTATTCATATAAAGATAAGGTGCATTTTTTGGAGATATCCTATGGTTCACTTATGGAAGTGATGAGCCAATTGGAAGTATCTATGGAATTGGGTTATATAAGCGAGATAGAATTACGAAATGTCGAAATTTTAGCTGCTGATATAGCAAAATTACTCACCAATCTTCAATATAGTTATATGCCCAAAACAGAAGAAGGAGAAACAATAAAACCCTTTAAACAATCATAACAAATAAACTCAATTAACTATTTCAACTCCCTAAACAACTACTAAACTCATAAACTGCTAAACTACTAAACTAACAAAAGCATTATGGATCAATATATTGATATTAAAGTGAAGGTTTGGCGTCAAGCTGGACCAAAGGCAGAAGGTCATTTCGAGACCTACGAACTCAAACACATCTTCCAAGGTGCTTCGTTCTTGGAGATGATTGACATCCTCAACGAGCAACTCATCAGCGAGCACAAAGATCCTATCGCATTCGACCACGACTGCCGCGAGGGTATCTGCGGTATGTGCTCTATGTATGTGAACGGTCACCCACACGGACCAGACAGCGCTATCACTACTTGCCAATTGCACATGCGTAAGTTCAAAGATGGCGAGACTATCACTATCGAGCCATGGCGTAGCCGTGCGTTCCCTGTAATCAAGGACTTGATGGTGGACCGCGAGGCATACGACAAGATCATGCAAGCTGGTGGTTTCGTGTCAGTTAATACAGGTGGTGTACCTGATGCAAACGCAATTCCAATTCCTAAGGCTCACGCTGATGAGGCAATGGATGCTGCTTCTTGTATCGGTTGTGGTGCTTGTGCTGCTGCATGTAAGAACGGCTCTGCTATGTTGTTCGTTTCTGCAAAGGTAAGCCAATTGGCTCTCTTGCCACAAGGTAAGGTAGAGGCTGCTGCTCGTGCTAAGGCTATGGTGGCTAAGATGGATGAGTTGGGCTTTGGTAACTGTACCAACACAGGTGCGTGTGCTGCTGAGTGCCCAAAACAAGTATCTTTGGCTAACATCGCTCGCCTCAACCGCGAGTACCTCTGCGCAAAGTTCAAAGACTAATTTTCAGTCAGATATATCAATCAAGAGGCGTGCACCTGCATGCCTCTTGATGGTATAATGACTCCCATATTGATACATTCATATTCGTATCTATATTTAGTAACCTACAAGACTTATAATATCATGCGTCTGAAATTACTTCTCAGCATTCTATGCATCAGTAGTTTGGCAATGGCTGAACAGATTATCCGTGTTTCGCAGATTGGGTATCTGCCCGAGGCGAAGAAGTTTGCTATCATCATGACGGGTGATAGTGGGCGATGGGAATATACTCGCTACGATTTCTCGGACCTCAAAGAGGATGGTTGGCATCAATTGAAGATAGGCGAAGCTGTGTCCGATAGTTTCCTCATCAGCAAACATGTGTATGATGGTCTAGCCGATTTCCCTCTCAACTATATGCGCCAGCAGCGTTGCGGATGGAATCCGTTCACGGGCGATAGCTGCCACCAAAAAGATGGATATATCATTTACCACCCCACCAAGACAGGGCAACATATTGATGTTCGTGGCGGTTGGCATGACGCCAGTGACTGTCTGCAATATGCTACGACGACCGCCAATGCAATCTATCAGATGATGCTGGCTTATGAGCAATATCCCGAGCTGTTTGGAGATATGTACCAAACCAATGGTACGCCTGGGGCGAATGGTATTCCTGATATTGTAGATGAGATTCGCTGGGGATTGGATTGGCTGGATCGCATGAATCCAGAACCCGGGGAGTTCTACAACCAACTGGCAGACGACCGTGACCATATTGGCATGCGTTTCCCAAAAGATGATCAAGCCGATTACGGCTGGGGCGTGAATAATGGCCGTCCTGTCTATTTTGTCACGGGCGAGCCACAGGTGCAAGGTAAGGGTATGAATATCTCGACAGGCACTTCTTCAATCGTGGGCAAGTATGCGTCCTGTTTTGCGTTGGGTAGCAAGGTTTTGGCGCCATACTATCCTGAACTAGCAGCGCGTATCGGCGAGAAAGCCAAAGATGCTTACGAGTTAGGCGTTCGTAAGCCTGGTTTTAGCCAGACGGCTTCTGTTCGCTCGCCTTATATATATGAAGAGACTAACTGGGTGGATGATATGGAGTTAGGCGCATACGAGTTGTATCGCAAGACGAAGAATAAGTCCTATCTCAAAGAGGCAGTAGCGTACGGACGACAAGAACCTACCACCCCATGGATGGGCAGCGACACGGCGCGTCACTACCAATGGTATCCGTTTATGAATATCGGTCACTATCGTTTGGCGAAGGAGGATAAGAATCGTTCTAGGGAGGAGTTTGTAGCTTATCTGAAGCAGGGTATTGATACGGTCTATCAGCGTGCTATCCATGGCGAACCTGTGCAGAAGGCCTTTTTGTATGGCGTGCCATCTATCTGGTGCTCGAATAACCTCACCACGGCCATGCTGACGCAATGTATCCTGTATCGTCATTTGACGAATGATTCTACCTATATCGACATGGAATCGTCGTTGCGTGATTGGTTGTTAGGTTGTAATCCATGGGGCGTCTGTATGATCGTGGAATTGCCTGGCGCTAAGTGCTATCCTACTCAGCCTCACTCGTTTATGATTAGCGAGGGAATAGGTAACACTACCGGTGGATTGGTAGACGGTCCTGTATATCAGGGTATCTTTAATAGCCTGCGTGGCGTGAATATGGAAGGTGGTATCAATTATATGCGCTATCAACCCGATGTCATGGTCTATCACGACTCCACGAACGACTACTCCACCAACGAGCCTACGATGGACGGAACAGCGTGCTTAATCTTCCCCTTTGCTGCTTACGAAGCAGAAGCAAAGTCTTGCAAGTAAGATATTCTAGAAATAGTTATCAAATATATAATAAGAGATGCGAACACACCTCTTATTGTTTTCTCGCCTCTAAACTCTAAACTTTCAACTAAAAAATTTGCGTATCTGCATTTTTTTGTACTTCGAGGACACCCTACCCTAGAAGCTACAGTAAAAAAATGTAGCCTATGGCAACAAAAACGAGTTTTTCTTGCACATATACATTTTTTTTTGTACCTTTGCAGCGCAAAGGTATTTGGACATGAAAAACAAAGGCAATGAAATACTCATCACAGGCGCGCGCGTACACAATTTAAAGAATGTGGACGTGCGTATTCCGCGAGACAAACTTGTGGTTATTACGGGTCTGTCGGGTAGTGGTAAATCATCGCTCGCCTTTGATACCATCTTTGCTGAAGGTCAACGTCGTTACATGGAGACCTTCTCTTCATACGCTCGCGGGTATATTGGCACTATGCAGCGTCCTGATGTGGACAAGATTACTGGCCTTTCTCCCGTTATTAGTATTGACCAAAAGACCACTTCACGCAACCCTCGTAGTACCGTCGGTACCGTCACTGAGGTGTATGACTACATGCGACTTCTCTTTGCGCGTGCAGCCGATGCATACTCATACGCCTCGGGCAAGAAAATGGTACAATATACCGATAACCAAATCCTGGATCTTATCCTTCGCGAGTACGCCGGACAAAAAGTCCTTATCTTGGCCCCTATGGTCAATAACCGCAAAGGACACTACAAAGAACTCTTTGAGACTATCCGTCGCAAAGGTTTCCTACATGTTCGTGTAGATGGCGAAGTGCAAGAGATATACTCTGGCATGAAGCTAGATCGCTACAAGAACCACACCATCGAAGCTGTTGTTGATCGCCTCAAACTCAAGACGGACAACGATGAGGAGGATCTCAAACGCCTTCGTGCATCTGTGGATCAAGCCATGCGTATGGGCGATGGAGTGATGGCCATTTGTGCGCACAGCGCACAGGCGATAAGGCGAGAAGGCGAAAAGGCTATAGGCGATGTAATCCGCTACTTCTCTCGTCACCTTATGTGTCCAACTACGGGTATGAGTTATGCCGAGCCTGCGCCACATACTTTCTCTTTTAACTCACCACAGGGTTGGTGTCCCACATGTAGAGGATTAGGACGTGTGAAAGGAAGTGATGAGGCGAAAAGGCAATTAGGCGATGAGGAATTGGACAATATCATCAAAGACGATGAGAACTGGTACACTCGTATCCTCGAGTATATGCAGCAGCCAGAGGACGAGAAGGAGGAGAAAGAAGAAGTTTGGTGCGAGTGTCCATCTTGTCAAGGTCAGCGCCTAAGCCGTGAAGCACTTAGTTTCCGCATAGCAGACAAGAACATTGCTGAACTTTCTGCTATGGACATCACCGATCTGAGAGCATGGCTTATGAATGTTCCTGCCCGCCTGACCAACAAACAACGCGCCATTGCAGAACCTATCGTCAAGGAAATCATCTCTCGTCTGGGCTTTATGCTCAGTGTGGGACTATCATACTTATCGCTCTCGCGCTCATCCGACAGTTTATCGGGAGGAGAGAATCAACGCATACGACTGGCTACACAAGTGGGTAGCAAACTTGTCAATGTACTATACATCCTAGACGAGCCAAGTATTGGTCTTCATCAGCGTGATAATCAGCGTCTGATTGATTCACTCAAACAACTGCGTGACATGGGTAACTCCGTCATCGTAGTAGAGCACGACGAGGATATGATGCGTCAAGCAGACTATATCATTGATATTGGTCCTAAAGCCGGACGCCTAGGTGGCGAGATCGTATTCGAAGGTACCCCCGCCGAACTACTCAAAGCAGACACTCTCACCGCCAAATACCTCCGCGGAGAACTGAGTGCCACGCTACCTCTCGCCTCTTCGCCTCTCGCCTCTTCGCCTAATAGCCTCGTGCTACGCGGTTGCAGGGGAAACAATCTCAAAGGTGTAGATGTTACTTTCCCACTCGGCAAGATGATAGCAGTTACAGGTGTGTCGGGTAGTGGTAAGTCCACACTTATTAACCAAACCCTTTATCCAATCCTTAGCCAATACTTCTACCGCAGTCTGCAAGAGCCATTGGCTTACGATAGCATTGAGGGCGTCGAACATATAGACAAAGTGATAGCCGTAGATCAGTCGCCTATCGGTCGTACCCCTCGCAGCAATCCTGCTACATACACAGGAGTGTTTACAGACATACGTAACCTCTTTGCACAACTGCCCGAATCCAAGATTCGTTCTTGGAAACCAGGACGTTTCTCCTTTAACAACACAGGCGGTCGTTGCGAGGAGTGTAGTGGCAATGGTTACAAGACCATCCAAATGAACTTCCTACCCAGTGTCTATGTGCCTTGCGAAGTATGTGACGGTAAACGCTACAAGCGCGAGACACTTGAAGCACGATTCAAAGGCAAATCCATCGCCGATGTACTTGATATGACCATCAACCAAGCGGTGGAGTTCTTTGAGAGCCAACCATACATACTCAAAAAAATCAAGACCTTACAAAACGTAGGACTAGGTTATATCAAACTCGGACAATCATCTACCACACTATCAGGCGGCGAGAGTCAACGCGTCAAGCTCGCTACCGAGCTTGCTCGCCCTAGTACAGGTAAGACCCTATACATATTAGACGAACCTACCACCGGATTGCATTTTGAAGATGTACGCGTATTGATGGGCGTCTTGCGCCAATTGGTGGATAAAGGCAATACCGTTATCATCATTGAGCATAACCCCGATGTTATTCGCTCTTGCGACCACCTTATTGACATGGGACCAGATGGCGGTCGCGATGGTGGCACAGTAGTGGCAACTGGCACAGTAGATGAAATTCGAAATAATCAGAATAGCTTAACAGGTAGGTATATATAACTTTTTCCTAAACTTTCTCCGCTTTTGTTTGCATATATGCATTTTTTGTAGTACCTTTGCACCGCATTTTGTGCGCATTAGAAATAATGCTGCAATATCGTGCGAAATAAGCAAAGAAATAATAACAACACAATAGATATGGACGCAAAATACAATCCAACAGACATCGAAGCCAAGTGGTATCAATATTGGCAAGATCAAAAACTCTTTCACAGTGAGCCTGATGGTCGTGAACCTTATACCGTAGTTATCCCACCACCAAACGTGACGGGTGTGTTGCACATGGGTCACGTACTCAATAATACGATTCAAGATATCTTGGTACGCCGTGCACGTTTGGAAGGCAAGAACGCATGTTGGGCACCTGGTACTGACCACGCTTCTATTGCAACCGAAGCTAAGGTTATCAAACGCCTCAAAGAGCAAGGTATCAATAAGTCAGACCTTACTCGTGAGGAATTCCTCCAGCACGCTTGGGCTTGGACAGAGGAGCACGGAGGCATTATTCTTAAGCAATTGCGCACCCTCGGTTGCTCATGCGATTGGGATCGTACTGCTTTCACCATGGACGAGACTCGCTCCAAAGCTGTGATTGATGTATTCTGCGACCTCTACAACAAAGGCCTCATCTACCGCGGACTCCGCATGGTGAACTGGGATCCAGAGCGTCAAACTGCCCTTAGCGATGAGGAGGTAATCTACCAAGAGGAGCACTCAAAACTCTATTACCTCAAGTATTATGTAGCAGACCTGTCTGACACGTCTAACTTGTCCGACTTGTCTGAAGAAAATGTCATCCACCGCGACGAGAAAGGTTACTACGCAGTAGTTGCTACCACCCGTCCTGAGACTATCATGGGCGACGTGGCTATGTGTATCAACCCCAAAGACCCTAAGAACCAATGGCTCAAAGGCAAACACGTGATCGTACCTAAGGTAGGGCGCGTGATCCCTGTTATTGAGGACCGCTACGTGGAGATAGAGTTCGGTACAGGTTGCTTGAAAGTAACCCCTGCACACGATGTGAACGACTACGCACTCGGACAAAAATACAACCTCACTACCTACGATATCTTCACTGCAGATGCGCATGTGAATGTAGAAGGATTAGAGGAAGAAATGTACAAGAATGTGGCTGCATACCAAGGTATGGACCGCTTCGAGTGTCGCAAGCAGATAGCAGCAGACTTGTTGAATGAGGGCCTTCTCGAAAAGACAGAAGACTATACCAACAAAGTAGGCTACTCTGAGCGTACCAATGTGCCAATCGAGCCACGCCTTAGCTTGCAATGGTTTATCCGCATGCAACACTTTGCTGACATTGCGTTGCCACCTGTAATGAATGACGACATTGTCTTCTATCCAACCAAATACAAAAACACCTACCGCAACTGGCTCGAGAATATCAAAGACTGGTGTATCTCTCGCCAACTCTGGTGGGGACACCGTATTCCTGCCTTCTACGAGAAAGCACTTCTCGCTGAGACTGGTGCCGAGAACTATCCAGAGGATAAGATCATTGTGGCTCCTACCATCGAGGCTGCTGCTGAAAAATCTGGTTTGAGCGTAGATGCGTTGGTGCAAGACGAAGGTGCACTCGATACATGGTTCTCATCATGGCTCTGGCCTATCAGCCTCTTCGATGGCATTGAGAATCCAGGCAATGAAGAGATCAGCTACTACTATCCTACCGCTGACCTCGTGACAGGTCCAGATATCATCTTCTTCTGGGTGGCACGTATGATTATGGCAGGTTATGAGTATATCGGCAAGATGCCATTCCGTCACGTATATTTCACTGGTATTGTGCGTGACAAACTCGGTCGCAAGATGTCTAAGTCATTGGGTAATAGTCCTGATCCACTTGACTTGATTGCGCGTTATGGCGCTGACGGCGTACGTATGGGTATGATGCTTTGCGCTCCTGCAGGCAATGATATTCTCTTTGATGACAGCCTCTGCGAGCAAGGTCGCAACTTCTGTAATAAGATCTGGAACTGCTTCCGCTTGATTAAAGGTTGGGAGGTTAGCGACGGTAATGCGCAAAGTGAGGCTGCGGCATGGGGCGTAGAGTGGTTTAAGGCAGTGCTTGCCAAAGCCCAAGAAGAAGTAGCAGATCTTTTCAGCAAATACCGTTTGAGCGAAGCGTTGATGTCTATCTACAAACTCTTCTGCGATGATTTCTCTGGTTGGTACTTGGAGATTATCAAGCCTGCTTATGGTCAACCTATCGACCGCGAGACATACGAGCAAACCGTATTGTTCTTGGATGCAATGCTTAAACTCCTTCACCCATTCATGCCATTTATCACCGAAGAACTATGGCAAAACCTCTGCGAGCGCAAAGAGGGCGAGAGTCTCATGGTGACTCCATTGGAGCAAGTAGGCGAAAGTGCACCCCCAAAATCAGCAGATTTTTCGGGGACCCCGCAGGCGAAAGGCGAAGAGGCTATAAGGCAAGCTGCTGCGCAGTACTTTGAGATCATTTCTTCTATCCGCAATATCCGTGCACAAAAGAATATATCTCCTAAGGAAGTGTTGACATTGATTGCACCTGATGCGTTGCCTGCTATCGTAACCAAATTAGGCAATGTAGAAGTGGTAGTAGGTGCGGAGAAGAGTGCAGGTTGCGCTTCATTCATCGTTGGTACTACTGAATACAACATTCCATTGGAGAAATTTATCAACGTGGATGAGGAGTTGAAAAAACTCGAAGCCGAATTGGCACACCAAGAGGGCTTTCTCCGTGGTGTGATGGGTAAACTCAACAACGAGCGCTTTGTGGCAAATGCGAAACCTGAGATTGTTGAGCTCGAACGCAAAAAGAAATCCGATGCGGAGAGCCGAATCGCTACGTTGAAAGAGGCAATTGCTGCTTTGAGATAATGATGGATAAAGACCTCTCTTCTCTCCGTTCTGAGATCGACCAACTGGATGAGCAGTTGTGGGAGATAATCGGCAAGCGTGTGAATGTGGCTCGCCAAATCGGAGAGTGGAAACGTATAAACAATGAGCCTGTAATACAAGCACAACGCTATCAAGAAGTATTGGCACACTGCCATCGGGTAGGCCAACAATATGGGGTAAGCGAAGAACTTGTAAATGAGGTTATGCAAGCATTGCATCAAGAAAGTGTCAGGGTAGAATCCTGACACTTTTATGATATAAAGTCACTAAATTTCGTAGAATTTTACATAAAAGCGAAAAAAAACATAAAAATATTTGGTCAATCCAAAAAAAAGCAGTACCTTTGCAGTCGCTTTTGAAAGGAAGCGTATTCAGACAATGCTGTCTAATTTGTACTACGGTACAAGGAAGGATGGGTGAGTGGCTGAAACCAACAGTTTGCTAAACTGTCGTACGGGTAACCGTACCGGGGGTTCGAATCCCCCTCCTTCCGCCAAAACAAATGAGGATGCCACGAAACAATGATGGGCATCCTTTTTTTATAGAAAAAACTTGATTATGAAAAGAATAAAAAAGTTCTTCGTAGTTGCTGTCGTAGCCTTGCTGATTGTCTTTGCAGGCTTTATAGAGCAGTATTACCGTTTAGAAGTATGTAACTTCGTCAGTCGCGATGGTGAGAGCCACGGCTATTATGTCTATTCCGATATGTCTGCTGATTCGTTGTACCATCTGATGTGCGTAGATTATGAGGTACAAGATGAAAATTCATGGTACTCCCATAGTAAGTACCTATTGTATCAACAACCTAAGGAGGGATATTACCGTTTCCCAGCAGAGATAGGTAACAAGCATCTTATTAGAAGATTGCAATTAGGATTGGAAACCCCTATCAACTTATCATTCACCCAAGCTATTCGTACACCCGATCAGTTAGCAGGTGCAATGGGTAAAAAACTATTGTTGGATTCTGTGGAAGTGATACAACGTCTGAATGACAAAACCTATTTGGCGCAATTTGGTATGACACCTGAAACGGCAGTATGTTTGTTTGTTCCAAATACATACGAAGTTTATTGGACAATGAGTGCGGATCAACTTTTTGCACGAATGTACAAAGAATATGTGCGTTTTTGGAACGAAGAGCGTTTGGCGAAGGCTAAGGCATTAGGACTCACACCCGTAGAAGTGGCTACCTTAGCATCTATTGTGGCATCAGAAACAAACAAATCGGCAGAATATCCTTTGATTGCTTCGCTGTATCTGAATCGTCTGAACAAAGGTATAGCGTTACAAGCATGCCCTACTGTGATATTTGCAGTTGGTGACTTTAAGATGCGTCGTGTGTTGAAACGACATTTAGCGATAGATTCCCCATACAATACTTATAAAAATAGAGGTCTTCCTCCTGGCCCTATACGTCTGGCGCGCCCTGATGTGATTGATGCGGTATTGAATGCCCCAAAGACGGATTATCTATATATGTGTGCTAATCCTGATTTCTCGGGTACGCATGTATTCTCCTCTAATTACAGCAAGCATGGTGCGGTAGCACGAGAATATCAAGGAGAACTCAATAAACGACGAGTGAGATAAACGATAAAAACACGATGTACCGCCTTACTTCTCCATACCAGCCAATGGGCGACCAGCCCGAAGCCATCCGACAACTGGTGGCAGGTTTGTGTGCGGGTGCTGAGGCTCAGACATTGTTGGGTGTTACGGGATCAGGTAAAACGTTCACCGTGGCAAACGTGATTGCAGAAATCAATCGCCCTACCCTCATTCTCAGTCACAACAAGACCCTTGCAGCGCAACTTTATAGCGAGATGAAGCAGTTCTTTCCGCACAATGCGGTGGAATACTTTGTCTCATATTATGATTACTATCAACCTGAGGCTTATATCCCCACTACCGATACATATATCGAAAAAGATTTGAGTATCAATGAGGAGATTGACCGTTTGCGACTGAGTGCGATAGCGGCGCTATTGAGCGGAAGAAAAGATGTGGTAGTGGTATCATCGGTTAGTTGCTTGTATGGTATCGGTAACCCGCAGGATTTTAGTCAGTCATGTATTACGGTGTCAAAATCTACACCATTGGTAATGAGCCGTTTGCTAAAAGACTTGGTGGATTCGCAGTATGTACGCAATGATGTAGAACTGACACGTGGACGTTTCCGAGTGAAGGGTGACACGGTGGATATAGCATTAGCATACGCCGATTATATCCTCCGCATTGAGTTCTTTGGTAATGAGGTAGATGCTATTTCTACACTTGACTTGGCGACATGCGATATTATAGACGAGTTTGATACATATAATATCTATCCTGCAACCATTTTTTGTACAAACCCCGATAAAGTGGCAAATGCCATTGCGCAAATCAAGTTGGATTTAGCAACACAAGTCTTACATTTTCAAGAGTTGGGTGAACCACTGTATGCTAAGCGCATTGAGGAACGAGTGAAATACGATATGGAGATGATTCAAGAACTGGGGTATTGTTCTGGTATAGAGAATTATAGTCGATATTTTGATGGCCGAGAAGCTGGTACGCCTCCGTATTGTCTGTTGGACTATTTTCCAAAAGATATGCTTCTCGTGATTGATGAGAGCCACGTTACTGTTCCACAGATACATGCAATGTATGGTGGTGATCGTGCTCGCAAAACGAATCTGATAGAATATGGATTCCGTTTACCCGCAGCTCGTGATAACCGTCCATTGACCTTTGAGGAGTTTGAGGAAAAGACAGGACAGACTATCTATGTATCTGCTACCCCCGCAGATTATGAACTTCGTCGTTCCGAAGGTATCGTCATTGACCAACTCATTCGCCCTACAGGATTGCTTGATCCTGAGATTGAGGTGCGCCCATTAGATCATCAGGTGGACGATCTTATGGAGGAGATTCGCCTCCGTGTAGAGCGTAAAGAACGCGTATTGGTGACTACCCTCACCAAACGTATGGCAGAAGAGTTGGATGAATACCTACGCCGCTATGGTGTACGTTCGGCATATATTCACTCGGATATTGATACGTTGGAGCGCGTACAAATCATGGAAGATTTACGTCGCGGATTGTATGATGTATTGGTAGGTGTCAATCTTCTGCGTGAGGGATTAGACTTACCTGAGGTAAGTTTAGTTGCCATATTGGATGCCGACAAAGAAGGTTTTTTGCGCGATCATCGTTCATTGACTCAGACAGCAGGTCGTGCTGCACGTCATGTGAATGGTCATGTAATCATGTATGCTGACAAAATCACACGTTCGATGCAGATGACCATTGATGAAACGAATCGCCGGCGTGCCAAACAAATGGCTTATAATGAAGAACATAATATAACTCCAACTGCACTAAATAAAGCCATTTCGGGTAGTCCATTGATTGCATTGTTGCGCAGTGAGGAGAAAGAGAAACAACAATTGGAGAATAAGATACGGGAAGGTTGGCGTACTGCTCCATGGCAACAATATGATGCCAAGCAACTGCGTAAGAGCATAGAACAACAACGTCGTGCAATGTTAGCTGCTGCCAAAGAATTGGATTTTGACAATGCTGCTCGTCTGCGCGACGAACTGCTGCAAATGGAAGATAAGTTGCAGGCAATGGAATAGTGAAGGCAGGAAACCTTCCTCCGGAAGCTATATACCGATCATTTGCATAATGTAGCAAAAGCGCAATGTTCGCATCGTTTGCTCACGGTGGTTGGCATAAAAGGTACTGCTGGGTCAAACATCTCTTGCAGCAAGGTTCTCAATCCGTCGATAAACTCCGCTTTCACTTCATCATTCCACAGAAAATCGGTATTACCCTTCTGATGGATAAGTGTTTGCACTTCATCGGCTTTCGCCATGCTGCGAACAGGGTAGATATGGGGTGCGATATGCGAACTATTGTGCATTAGTTGTGGGGCATATTGTTCCAAAAGCCAACAATAGAGCATCGTTTGTAATGCTTTGTCTTGATTCTCCGATCGGTGGAAGATATGCTCCATATCGCGGTATTCCATGTTGGCCTTGCCTGTCTTATAGTCTATCACGCGCAGAGTGTTGCCCTTTTGGTCGATTCGGTCAATATAGCCATAGAAAAGCACTAATCCTATATTGGGTATCTGTATTTTAGCCTGCACTTTCTGCTCTCCATTCATATAAATAAATGGTGCCTGCGTTTGGTCATATCGGAGAATATTGTACACATAATTTTTCACAATCAAGAACGCCAATTGGTCAGTACGAATATCTTCCAACGGCAATTCCCCCCAACGCTGATCTGTTAGAGAATCTATGATTTTCTGAATATCACTCTCAGTCACCAATTGCTGCATGTAAGGTTCATAGAGTTTTTTCATGACGTCGTGAAGCACTGTACCTATCGTAGCGTCGGAGGTAGTTACATCCTCCTCTTGATCAGGTTCGTGGATTCCCTGCACATAACGGAAGAAGAATTTCTTTTGACAGAAGAGATAGGCATTCATGGCAGAAGCAGAGAAGCCACGTTGTTGTACTTCAGCAAGTAGTTGCATGATTGCTTCATCTTTGCTAATCTCCCTGGCTTTAGGAGCGGGAGTGGACAGTGCATTTATGACATTGACTTGCTCAATATCCACACTATACTGCCATTGCAGTTGGTAGAAGTAGCGGGACACCTCGCCCGAATGTTGCTCGTCTGCAACCGCGTTGGTAATGAACCATACGCGCTTGGCATACGAAATCATGCGGTAGAAGTTGTATGCAAAAATAGCATCCTGCCTTTCGGGCGTAGGTAAGCCAAAGCCACGACGCAAGATATATGGGATGAAACTATTATTGTGTGCACGCCCTGGGTAGAGGTCATCGTTGAAGCCTGTGATAATCAGGTTATCAAAGTCCAACGCACGTGTCTCCAGCACACCCATGACTTGCAATCCGTCCAATGGTTCGCCCGTATAAGGAATGGTGCTCTGCATGGTCAGCATACGCAGTATTTGCATGACAGCCTCGGCAGAGAACTCTATCTCAGGATATTGCGCCATGGCTGCTGCTACCATGTCCAATGCTTTGGTCAGTAGGTAGTGTGCTTCGCTGTTGGCATCCGTGCGGATTGGGTCTAAGTGTTCGCGCAGATCTTTCAACATCTTGTCGCTAGTGGGGGGCATGGGTGAGAAAAATTTCTCGGGGTAGGCAATCGGCATATATAACTCTGAAGCACGAAGCGGATAACCCATAGTGACATTGATTTTCTTCACGCCCTCTGGAAAGCAGTCTAACAAAGGTATCAGCAGTTGCTCATCGGGCAGCACGACTGCTGTACGCGTAAAATCGGTTGTTAGAGGCGTATCTTTGGGGTATAATTCGTTCAGCAAATGATACACTTCGCGTGCTTCACCAACGGTGGAGTCCACCGATATGAGTGTAAATTTTGCCCGTTCGTTGTTTGCGCGTTCTGGCAGTTTGTAACGCGCTGGGAACATGAGTTTGTTATCTTCGCAGAACAGCGAAGCGCGGTTCTCGGAATCACACAAATACTCATCTTCATAATCAAAATAGAAATCTGCTATACCACGGTCGCGCAAGCGAATCATCAGCTGGCGCTCTGACTCCGTAAGCGCATTGAATCCCACAAACACGTAGTGATGCTCAAACGCATTATCAGGTATCTGCACCCAGTTCTCAATCACTTGTCGGTGCAGCAGTCCCTCGTATGCCAATTGGTCTTGCAACAGGCTATCTCTTAATCCCTTGTACAGGGGATAAAGCAACTCCCATGCGTGTATGAAACGATGATGCAGTGTCTTGTTACCCTTGTCAAAAGAGGCATAGAAGTCGCCCCAAAACTTTTTGATAGCATAGCGTTGTGCTTCTGTCAGCATGAAGAAATGCTCATCTACATCGTGCAAATCTTTGACGGATTCGTATAGCGCTTCTACGTTGGCAATCAAGTGGTTATCTATTTCCGAGAAGTCTGCCAACATCATTTTGCCCAAGTGCAGAAACTGCTCTATTGATTTGGGTGATGGACAGGATTGGGAGTACAAGACATATAAACGCAAGAGCAAGGTCAATTGGTCAGCGACACGCAAGTCGGATAGTGAAGCAAAACACTCGTTGATAGTCATCACACGAGGGGAGAAGATGGGTCGTGCTAATGCTTGCCCCAAGTAGCGACGGAAGAATAATCCCGCACGACGGTTAGGAAATACAAAAGTGTACTCCGACAACTGGTTTCCCACGTTTTGGGCAAACACTTGTGCTAATCGTTGAAGGTATGATGACATAGTTATTCTCTCTTGTCTATTCGCAGAATCCGCTTCACAAATCGTTTGATACGGGTAATCATTGACCATGTTTTGCTTGCAGGAGGAATCTCCATGAGTAGTGTATCCATATCGGGTCCACCCGTCAGCTGTTCAGGGTAAACGACCATGGAGTTGAACATCGTGAAGTGTTGGGTGAGCATGGTTGGAATCTCCTCAAAGAGTGGATGATAACTGGCAGTGGACTTGCGCGATGAAAGCAACACCAACATATCATTTTCCATGATTGTTTGGGATATGATTCCGACCTCTTCCCAGCCGTCCATGTTTCTGAAAGAAGCCCGCAGGTATTTACCTGGGCGACGGCACATCACTTGCAATGCCCCTTGCGTATCGGGGTGGGCATAAAAGACCACTTTCGCTCCCAACTCTCCTGCCAAACGTCGCACTAGACCAAAGCAGGTGATAAAGTCACGCTCTTTCTCAGCATAACGTGGCACAGCCACCACCAGTCGGTTGATGGTGTTGATTGGTTGCGCTTCGTGATACACAATCACGGATTTGCTGGTGTGTTCTACGATATTGCTAACATCTTGCCAGTCAGTCGATTGTTTGATTTCTATGTTATCCAATGTCGCCATTTCGCCAATCTCGCGCAAGGTAGGTCGCAGATCTTTACCCACAGAGGTCAATAACCAATAGTCGTCCTCATGGTCGGCTTCCAATTTGGCACTCTCCTGCAATGCTATCTCTTTCGCAGCATGTTCGGTAATAAAACTGGCAGTAGTACATAGCAGCAGAATCATCAATACGGACGCATTCAAAACTTCGGCGGATAGGATACCCATTTGATAGGCGATCGTTACGATTGCCAAAGTGCCTGCAGCGGTAGCATGCGAAAGACCGAACACCAACTGCCTCTCGTGTTTGGAGAAATGAAACACTCCCTGTGCTATCCATGCAGCTATACTTTTGCCTATCATTTTGGTTGTAATCATGGCAATCGCTATGACAATGGTTGTCCAACCACTCCAAAAGGCGTGAATATCAATCATCAGTCCTACGCTAATCAAGAACAATGGAACAAAGATACTATTGCCCACAAAGGTAATACGGTTCATCAGTGGCGACCTATTGGGTAAGAGTCTATTGAGCGACACACCGCACACGAATGCACCTAATATCCCCTCGAGCCCTGCCCAGTCAGCCAATAAGGCACTACTCACCAACATGAGCATTACGACCATAAACTCCGAGATAGGGTCACGATAGCGTTTGAAGAACATCCGCGCAAATCGCGGAAAAATCCACAATACGCTCACAAGGAAGACCAGAAAAATTGACAGTTGAATGATATAGTCTATGGTCGTCTGTGCTGCATTGTTCCATCCCTCAACGACAGCGAGCACCATGAGTGACAGTGTGATAGCCCACATAGTGGCACCTACGGTGATGTTCACTGACACATTCTTCTGCACGCCGTATCGGCTGACGATGGGATACGTCATCAGGGTATGACTACCGTACATGGCACCGAGCAACAGACTAGACATCCAACCGAAGTTCAATAGGTAATGACTGGTCACAACGCCCAAAGCGAATGGTATAAAGAACGTGCACAACCCGAAGAATAAGGAGCGATATTTGTATTGCTTGAAGTCGTTGATGTCTATTTCGCTACCCGATTGGAACATAATGTACAGCATGCCAAGCGAGCCGAGTATTTGGATAGTTGGACTATCGCCTACGATATTCAGTACCGTTGGTCCTATGAGTATTCCTGCCAAGATAAATCCCACGATGCTTGGTACGTGTATCTTTCGACACACGAGCGGCACGAACCAAATAATGCCAATCACAAGGGTGAGTATCAACAAGGGTGACATACTTATCATAGGGGTAATATATTTATCCATCGGATGAGGTGTTCACGGTATTCTATTTTCGCTGCAAAGGTACAACTTTTTTTTGACATGACCAAACTTTTTGCAAAAGAGCCAAAGTCGGTAGGGCAAAAATGCTTATTTATTAGGGTAAAAAAAAGACCACCGCGTTATGCTCGCAGTGGTCTGTCGTTATCTGCCCGTAGGCGTAGGAATCACATATTCTCCTTACATAGCCGCGGGAGGTTATTACTCAGGCTTATAGGCTGCCCATTCTTGGTTGAAGACATATTGGCGCAAGGTCTTGTACTTGCTTTGCGCCTTGAATGCCATTTGGTCAATAGGCATTTGCTCTGGGTCAATCAAGCGGTCGTTAGTAGCGATACACACAGCAGCGAATTTTGCGCGATGATCCATCTCGGTTTGAGTGACCGGAGTGGTACGCTTACCATAAGACTGAGTGTAGTTGAGTTTGGAAGCTACGCGGTGTGCGAAGCCGATTTTGTGGTGCTTAGCCACTTTGCCGTGGATCTTCTCCACAGGGAAAGCGTAATCTACTTTTGCCATAATGTTCTCGGCAATCGAACGGGAGAGTAAGAAGACAAACAGGATATATCTTATATAAATCTTATATTAAAGACAACTTAAACAACATCTGCGCGCGCCCAACATTGGCGCTTGCCAAGGAATTGTATTTATTGTTGGTTCTCATTGTTGGTATTGTTGATAAAGATATTCCCTGCCGCTGAGCGATGTTGGCGAAGCGGTAATAATCGTTCGAGCCCATAGGCGAGATAAGAAGAGTTGTCTATGTTGTCTTTAGAAAAAAATAGAACATTGTCTTTCATCAATCCACTCTCGTGTTCGTTATCCTCCATGCCGTGGGAGGGGTTTAAGGAATTAAGGTTGAAGGTTGGTAGAGCGCCCTTCGGGCTGTAGTGCTCCAAAGAACTCCAGCGAAGCGAACTCTAAACTAAAGCTGGCTTACACCAGCTTCTCATACTCCTCGGAGCAGAGTTGCCACAAGTACTTGCGCAGGGTCTTGTATTTCTTTTGTGCTTTGAAGGCCTCTACATCTGCAGGGTCCTCTGCTTTCAGTCGCGCATTGACAGCTGCGCTGATAGTCGCGAATTTCGCACGTTGTGCTAACTCCGCCTCTGAAGGTGGAGAGGTGCGCTGCTTGCAGCGTTTCATAGTGTACTGCGTGTCGCCTTTCTTTGCGAATGAGATGTCCGAGTGTCCACACAATTTGCCAGACATGGATTTCAACAAGTCCATAGGAACAATTTTTGCCATTTTGTTTCGGCAATCGAACAGAGAGTAAGAAGACAAACAGGATATATCTTATATTAAAGACAACTTAGACAACAATTCCGCTTTCGCCGTACGCTACGCGATCGTTCGAACGAAGTGAGATAAGAACATTGCTCAGCGGCAAGGATTATTTTCATTGTTGAACTCAAATTGTTTTTATTGTTGGTAAAAATGCTACCTGAGCAAGCGCCAATGTTGGGCGCGGCGGGGTCCCCGAAAAATCTGCTGATTTTTGGGGTGCACTGCAGATGTTGTTTGAGTTGTCTTTAATTAATCCACTCTCGTGTTCGTTATCCTCCATGCCGTGGGAGGGGTTAAGGGTTAATGTTTAATGTTTCCATACTCGGGTAGTTACCGAGTAGTTACCGAGTAGTTAGTGCACATTCTACACTATATATATACTGACATGGTAGGCAAAAACAAAGCGTTTTCTCGCACTTGTACCCCTTTTTTCTCGCACTTTGTTACGTGTCCCACGTAACTACCTGATAAACAATAATGCGACTTGCTTATCGCAAATCGCATTATATAACTGGTCACTTCTAAAATGTTGAATTTATAGAAGTGACCAACTATTACTTCTGCTTTGAGAGAGTTAGAGGAGTAGTTGTTTCTTCATCAAGTCTATGTAGAAATCCAACATCTGTGTAGTACCTTCGGGGAAGGCGCTGACGATACCCCGTTTGAGGTTCTTGACCATGCTTTGGTCGTTCTTTTCATATAGGCAATCCAGTATCTTCTGTGGCTTACCGCTGATGACTTCTTTTTCTATGAGATGCCCCACCAAACCGAGGTAAGTCTGCGAATAGTAGAGGTCTTTAGGATCTTTATGACACTTATCACGACGGTCAATCAGAATACTCCAAATACGCTCTTGCACGGCCAGAAACTCCTCTTTGTTACCTTGCTCCAGCATGCCGAGCGATTTGCGCATGAATGTAGTGAGGTGGATATAGTCTAGTTGTTTGCCTGTATTGTCGTAGCCAATCATATTCTGTTCTATGTTCTCTAATCGTCGGCACATGTCGTTGATGGCTGCTTGTTTGCGTGCCATGCGTTCGTTGGTGGGTTCGGTAGCTCCTTCTGTGGTCTGAGCAGGTTGTGCTTGACCATCAGCGTATTGGTTGACCGTCACCTGTGCACCAGGTAGCGGAAAAATGCCTCCGTATGAGTCGCCCATGAACACATTGCAGTTCTCCATTTTGATTTCTTGTACAGTTTTGTCTTTATTCATATATTGTCTGGTTGTTGTTTGCTTGGGTGTTTCGATTGTGGGTTGGGTTCTGCTGGCGTTTATTTCGAGTTCCACTTGTTCGTGATTGGCGTTTTTGATGATTTGTCGCATGTCAGAATCGAAGTATATCCACGCCATTCTCCAGTCGCCATCTCCGTCATAGTAACCTGTTCTGTCGTCGCGGACTTGTAGAAGTTCGTGCCAATATCCGCACAGACACATTGTTATGGCCTTGCGCATATATGGGCAATTTATCGCGCGCAGTGCATCCATTATCTGTTTGTCGTTACAACAGTGACTCAGCATATCCTGAACCTCAAATCGTAGTTCCTCTTCGGTGGGGATATTCAGATACCAAGAGGGAAATATGTGGATCAGGTTACTCATGTTTTTCTGTTTTATTTAGACAAGGTCACTTCTATAGCGAGAAATCGGGCACAAAGTTAATATATTTTTACCATTTTACCAAATACTTTTCTCTCTTTTTTTTCTCTTTTTTGGACTCAACTTGGACTGAAGCGGGACTCAGTACAGAGGGCAAAAAAAGTTGGGTTTACTAATCAGTAAGTTACAAAGAAAATGACACGGACTGAGCTTCTTCACTTCTCAGTCCATTTGTCCACAGTATTTTTGCAGTAGCAAACAACACATATAAATACCAACTATGAGCGACGAAAAGAAGAACCGCCAACAATTGGCATGTGACTACATTCACGAGAATTATGTAGCCTTTAATCGTCTGCGTTTTGACACCATTGCCCAAAAATTGCAACTCCGCGAAGAACGACCATCTTCCTCTGTAGTGGGAGATTGCCAAACGCACTGGCGTTACCTCACCAACGCAGACATCAACACCATTGTCTGTGACTCTTGTCTAGAGACAGGAGCGAACATCTCTGCCAAGGAGATACTGACTGTCCTCAACGCAGGCAGCAGCTATATCCCGCGCGTGCACCCATTGCGCGACTATGTGCTCTCACTCAAGCCATACACCCCCGACCAACCCGACTGGATAGATATGGTGGCGAGGCAAGTACACGTGAAAGGGAACGACAAAACGGAGTGTGGCATTAATAAAGACAACTTAAACAACAATTCCGCTTCGCCGTACGCAACGCGATCGTTCGAACGAAGTGAGATAAGAACACTGCTCAGCGGCAGCGAATATATTTATCAACAATACCAACAATTAGGAATCAACAATGAAAACAATTACTCTCAGGCAAGCGCCAATGTTGGGCGCGCGCAGGAGTTGTCTACGTTGTCTTCAGAAAAACCAGCACCCTTGTCTTCACAAAACAATCTCGCTGATGCCCTCTGGCGACTATGCTTCAAGAAGTGGTTCGTGGCTATGGTCGCCTCATGGCTCAAAGACGAGGTCGTCAATCATCAAGTCCTTGTCCTCATTGGTCGCCAGGGTATATTCAAAACCACTTGGCTCGAACGACTTATACCCCCGCACCTGAGGTCGTATTGCTGCAAACTGGCCAATGCTACGCAACTCAGCAAGGACGATCGATTGCGTATTGCAGAGTTCGGACTCATCAACATGGATGAGTTGGATGCCATGACCCCGCGTGAACTCAATGCCATGAAGTCCGTTATCACCTCCACCGATGTCAATGAGCGTGCTGCATACGGCTATACCAAGGAACGTCGAGTGCGCATTGCTTCCTTCTGTGCCAGCAGCAACAAACGAGAGTTCTTGACCGACATGACAGGTAACAGACGCTGGTTGCCTTTTGAGGTAGAGAGCATACAAAACCCATTCTATACCACTCAGCCATACGACCTCATGTATGCCGAAGCGCTTTACCTGATTGATAACGATTTCAACTATTGGTTTGACTTGGAGGAGATTGATAGCTTGGACGAGCATAACGAGGCTTTTCGTGCGCAGGAATCAGAGGAGCAGTTGTTGCCTATTTTGTTCGATATACCTGCAGAAGACAAGGGAGAGTTCATGACCACGGCGCAAATCAGCGAACGACTGGTGAGCTACGGCAATATCCGAAAACCCATGTCCGTGTCACAGCTGGGCATACTACTGGGCAAGGCGGGATACAGAGCTGTGTCCAGAAGAATCAACGGAACCAAAGCGCGCGGATGGATTGTCTATCAGAGAGATACAAATGAAATAGATAGCCTAAAAAGACTGCTAAAAGAATAATATGGAACAGCGGAACGGCTATTTTCTAAAATATATACATATACCCGCGTACGGGTGAAGTTATAGAATTAGCTGTTCCACTGTTCCACCGTTCCACTTGTCAAAAAAAATATTAACTATAAACTATTAATTCTATGAAACCTCAACAATTAACCACTCAAGACCGTTTCACTTTGGCATTGCATGCCACTTGGTCTGTACTTCGTGATCCTGTCCTCACCAATATCTACATGCGACAATGGAAGCGTTATATCGCTCGTTTAAGCAAGTCCCCCATATCTGGCACGCAAGTTGTCACGTTGTATGGCTATGTCTTCAACCAAATGTACCACGAATTGTAATCTTACTATCATGATTATTTGTATCAAACGTAAGCATTATTCGCCTTGGGGAGTCAATGGCGAATGTTATATCAACGATAAACTTGTCTGCGATACGGTAGAACATCCTTCGGCATATCGCCCCTTAGGGGAATATACTGTTACTCAACCCACTTTTACTACTTTCTTCGTGCAGGGCAATGGACCCATGAAGAATGTGCAAGGAGAGATTTCTTTAGGGGTGTACCAATTACTAGGTTTGGTGCTCCAAGCAGCAGAGATGCACCAACGCGTGCGACAGCGTGTCAAGAAAGCCCTCAAACGCAACGAAAAAGTCGAACTAATCATCCTAAATGTCCTTTAGAATGATAACCGAATCAACGTTAATAGCCTTCAATATATATGACGAATAAATTATTACAGCAAGACACGACCTCGCTATTGCATACCTACTCCCGCGAGATTGCCCACTACACTACGCTATCACCCGAAGAAGAGTCTATCATCCTTGAGCGCCTCTGTGCGGGCGATCACTCTGCCCGTGAACGCTTGATTCACTCCTATTTGCGCTTAGTAGTCAGTATAGCTCGCCACCCCAAACTCACGCGCTTGGCAGAGGTGATGGACTTGATTCAGGAGGGGAATATCGGTCTTATTCAGGCGGTAGATAGCTACAACCTTAATGCAGGCTGCCGTTTTGATACTTTTGCCATGGTGTGTATTAGAAATCGGATATTATCTTTTATCCAGCAAACGGGAAAAGTGCTGCTGGTTTTGGACAAACCTGTATTTGAGGACGCGGACGAGTATATCACGCACGCAGACAGGGTGGTAGATGAGGCTACGGTACTGGGTGATGCGTCATTTCTGAATGTAGAGGAGATGATGCTGCGCGAAGAATGGAGAACTGCTTTATTAGCAGCTATGGATAGGTTGCATTGGAAGGAGAGAGAGGTGCTCCAGTTGTTGTATGGTGTGGGCGTTCGACGGGCGATGACTGTGCAAGAAGTATCACTTATGTTAGGGGTGAGCAAGGTGCGTGTAGGTCAGATACGTATTCATGCATTGAGGCAGCTAAAACGCTGCCTCTAACCTCATCACCCCATCGCCTTATCGCCCCATCGCAATACATACAAAAAAAAGTGTGATGGTCTTTCCACCATCACACTCGCGCTCCCTCAAGGACTTGAACCTTGGACCCCCTGATTAACAGTCAGATGCTCTAACCGACTGAGCTAAGGAAGCAGTATTTTTGACATCAAAAACCATGTTGGTTTCGAAATCGGGTGCAAAATTACTACTTTTTTTTGATATGAGCAAGTTTTTTTGAAAAAAAATTACTATCTTTGCAGAAAATTTTGATTTTTACACCAAAAATGGCATTTTTAGCCACAAAAACAGCAAAAATTAACACAAAAATACAAAATGAAACGAGTTTTAGGTTTAGGAAACGCTTTGACCGATATCTTGCTCCAAGTGTCGGAAGGTGATCTGCGTGAGATAGGTTTTCCTAAGGGAAGTATGAACCTTATCAATGCAGAACAGTTTGAGCAACTCCAAGCACGCTTCGCCTCTGTACGCAAGCGTTTGGTAGCAGGAGGTAGCGCCTCCAATACGGTGGCAACCATCGCACAGTTAGGAGGTAAAGCTGCTTTTATTGGCAAGATTGGTAACGATGAGGTCGGTCGTTTCTATCATGAGGATCTTCTCAAAAACAATGTCCAACCTCAAATGCTAACCTCCTCCCTTATGTCTGGCTGCTGCATAGTGCTCATTACCCCTGACGGCGAGCGCACTTTCTGTACATACTTAGGAGCTGCTGCCGACCTCAAAGCAGAGGATATTCGCAAGGAGGCTTTCATTGGCTACGATATATGTCACGTAGAAGGCTACTTGGTCCAAGACCACGAGCTTATTGAGACTGCCCTCCGTACGGCCAAAGAGCAGGGGTGCACCGTATCGTTGGATTTAGCAAGCTACAACGTGGTCAATGAGAACCATCAGTTCCTCAAAGACCTTGTATATAAATATGTGGACATCGTCTTTGCCAACGAAGACGAGTCTTTTGCTTTCACCCACCTCAACCCCGAAGAGGCAGTAGCCAATATCGCACAACAATGCGACATTGCCATCGTTAAGGTTGGTAAACGAGGTTCCTATGTTCGCCAAGGAAGTCAGCTTCACCATATTGGCGCCATCACCTCTAATTGCCTCGATTCTACGGGTGCAGGAGACTTGTACGCAGGTGGATTCTTACATGCGCTATCCGATGGCTTTGACCTCCGCCGCTGCGGCGAGATTGGCACCATTGCTGCTGGACGTGTAGTCGAAATAGTAGGTACCAAACTACCCGAAGAGACTTGGGACGAGATTCGTCGTATTTGTGCTCTCTATCGTGGTTTCATGCATAAACTCAAATTCTAAATTCACAAAAATATGAAACTACTTTACATTTTATACCAATATCTGATTGGTCTTCCATTAATTATTGTAGTGACACTGTTCACTGCTATTTTTACAATAGTTTGTTTTCCTTGGAAAAACGGAAAAGCACCACGCGCTGTACAAGTTTTTTGGTCACGTAGTGTATTGTGGCTACTCTTAGTACCTATCAAAGTCATTGGTCGCGAAAATGTTAATCCCAAGCAGTCATACGTATTTGTGGCAAATCACCAATCTGCATTAGATGTGTTTGCCGTGTACGGTTGGTTGCCTAATAACTTCAAATGGATGATGAAGAAAGAGCTGCGCAAGATTCCTTTTGTAGGTACAGCATGCGCAGTAGCAGGACATATCTTTGTGGACCGCAGCAATCCTCGTGCAGCACTCCAAAGTGTGGAACTAGTCAAAAAAGAATTGGTGGACGGTATTTCTACGGTGATTTTCCCAGAAGGTACACGCACAAAGACGGGTGAATTAGGACGATTCAAGCAAGGTGCATTCAAAATTGCTATGGATTTAAATCTTCCTGTAGTACCAATCTCATTGAGTGGTTTCTATGAGGCTATGCCTTCTGGCAACTTCTTTGTCAATCCTCATGCACGCGTAGAATTGCGTATTGGCAAACCAATCGACCTCTCACAGTTTGCTGATATCAACGAGGCAATGGACTGCCTGCGAAATCAAGTAGCAGAAGGAATAAAAGCCTAATAAGCAACCTTAAATATATTGACCAATTGGGTTAAGTAAAAAAAAGAGTCAAACGACTCTTTTTTTTAGAATAAGCTCAGTTGCTCATCAATCGGTTTACTATCCTCTGGCACTTCATTGGTGATAGTGAATGGAACATCTATTACGGGAGTGGTTGTCTCTTTTGAAACCTCTTCTGATGTTTCTTCCACCTCTTCTTCCTCCCCTTCTTCTTCTGTTTCAGGTTCCACTACCTCGGGCTCAGGAGTTATATCTTCTATTGTAGCAATATCCAACGTAGAGAAGCGTTTTCCCTTTGCTTTTGGGGATTTAGCCTCAATAAATTCGGACATGAGTACTTCCATTGGCATCTTTGTCTCGTCCTTGAAGGTGATACGGAAGATGGCTTCCTCGCGGTCTGTAAGAATGGTCATCTTGCTATCGCTATTCTCGCCCAACATGTTCTGCAACTTGGTTTGGGCATCCATTTGGAAACGTTTACCGTAGTAATAACCCAAATCAGCATTCCACATTGCCAACGACCATGTCTTTTCGCTATCAAACTTCTCAATACGCCATATATTTTGGTCGAAGTGTGCGGTCAACTCAAAGCTCGTGAGATAATAACCGCCGTTATTAGTGATCACCAATATACGATCATCATCAGTAAATTCGCCCAAATACATACCTTGACCATCGTAGTTCAGTCGTAAGATGTCTGGGTCAAACCATACTTTGCGTCCACCCAAGGTAGAATGGCCTTTTTGCTTCAATGTGATGGACTTCACTTCGTATTTCGTTAACACATTGCCTCGTGCCGTACGGCTCTTAATAGCCAACTCACTCAAATCCTTGATTACATCTAATTTTTTGAGGTGCAATGCAGGTTTGAGTTGAATGCGAATTACTTCCGCTTCTCCGTTAGGGTTGGCTGTGAAATACACCACGCGCGAACCTTTCTTTCCTTGCGTCAGGTCATACTCCTTATCGCGCGCCACACCCGTTACTGCGAAACGCTTCATATAGCAGACTCCGCCCTTACCATCACGATAAATAGCATTGTAGATAGTGCGGTTGTCGTTCTTGCGATAGATGTCAATATGGATAATATCTGTACCAACAAACACCTTATCTGCCACCTTCACGACTTTGTATTTACCATCTTTGTGGAAGATAATAACCTCATCAATATCCGAGCAGTTGAATAGGTATTCATCTTTCTTCAATCCAGTACCAATAAAGCCATCTGCACGATTGATATACAGTTTCTCGTTAGCCTCTACCACTGTTTTGATATTGATGTTGGCAAAGTTACGAACCTCTGTACGGCGTGGATAGAGATGACCATATTTTGTTTTCAGCGAATCAAACCAACCGATGGTATAGTCGTTGAGATTTTTGAGGTTCTTGATGGTGGCTTTGATTTTCTTGTCAAGATCACGCATCAACTCATCTGCTTTCTTAGAGTCAAAGCGGGTGATACGTATCATACGAATCTCAAACAATCGCTCTATATCTTCGCGACGAACCTCACGAATGAGTTTCTCTTTCCATGAGTCAAGGGCTTTATCGACAAAGGCAATCAACTTCTCCTTGTCAGGTGCATTTTCGTAGCCCTCTTCCTTATATATACGGTTCTCTATGAAGATTTTTTCCAACGATGTGAAGAAGTATTGTTCCTCCAACTCTGCTTTGGCAATCTCTAATTCCCATTTCAGCAGCGACTTGGTATGTTCAACAGACAAACGCAGCAGCTCGCTCACGGTGGTGAATATCGGTTTCTTGTCTTGCACCACGCAGCAGTTAGGGGAGATATTTACTTCGCAGTCTGTGAAAGCATAGAGCGCATCAATCGTCTTGTCAGATGAACTACCAGGAGCCAATTGCACCTCAATACGTGCTTCTTCGGCCGTGAAATCATCCACTTTGCGTACCTTAATCTTACCTTTTTGCACGGCACGCATGATAGTCTCTATGATTTTCGTAGTGGTTGTACCAAATGGTATTTCTGTGATAATCAGCGTTTTGTTGTCGTCTGACTTTTGGATTTTAGCACGAATACGCACCGCTCCACCACGTTCGCCATCGTTGTAGCGACTCACATCAATCTCACCACCTGTAGGGAAGTCTGGATAGAGCAGAAACTCCTCGCCACGGAGGTATGCCAATGCTGCATCACAAATCTCGCAGAAGTTGTGAGGGAGAATCTTCGAATTTAATCCCACCGCAATACCTTCCACACCTTGTGCGAGCAGTAGCGGGTATTTGATAGGCAAGTGAATAGGCTCTTTCTTTCGTCCATCGTATGACATCATCCATTGCGTGGTCTTAGGATTAAACACCGTGTCCAACGCAAATTTGCTGAGGCGTGCTTCTATATAACGAGGCGCTGCTGCACCATCGCCCGTCAGTGTGTTTCCCCAGTTACCTTGACAGTCTATCAGCAGATTCTTTTGTCCGAGTTGAACGAGAGCATCACCAATACTGGCATCACCGTGAGGGTGATACTGCATGGTTTGACCCACAATGTTGGCAACCTTATTGTACTTACCGTCATCTACACCCTTCATGGCATGCAGAATACGACGTTGTACAGGCTTCAAACCGTCCTCAATAGCGGGGACAGCACGCTCCAAAATTACATACGAAGCATAGTCCAAGAACCAGTCTTGGTACATACCTGTCAAATGCTGTTTCACCGAGTCATTATGCTCTGCCATACTCTTGTCACTAAACTCTAAACTACACTTCCACTTCTGCCCATGCCACTGGCAAATCCAGTGGTGGACGTTGCTTAGCCACTTTCACCTTCACCGCTTGTGCTTGCGGAAATGTTGTCTGCAGGGCGTTTTTGATTCGCCATGCTACATGCTCCAGCAAGTCAGAGGGTTGCTGCATCTCTCGTTGTACTATAGCACAAACACAACGATAATCCAAGGTGTCTTGGATATCGTCCGAAGGCATGCCCTGAGGGTCATCTACCGTTATGCTCACATCCACGAGAAAGGTGTTACCCTCCTGTTTCTCTGCCTCCAGTACACCGTGATAGGCATAGCACTGGATGTCGCGAAGACGGATGATCACAAGTTTTATCCCAAACGGCGGTTAATGAGGATATAAGACAATATGCCCGCTACCTCCAAAACCATACTTGCAACCAATAATGCGTTTTCTTGAACGCCAAAATAATACACTGCCAAGCAAACTACGCCAAGCAATACAAGGATTGCACCTAAATTCTTCAGTAAAGTATTCATATCTTTGATTTTTTGTTATTTCACGGAATTCGCTGCAAAGGTACTAAAAACTTTGCAAATACGCAAGTTTTTGACGATTTTTTAGCAAAAATCACATTTCTAACTTTCGCCATATCCCCCCAGGCATGCCTTTTACCACACCATTCAACTCCAACATCATTAGCTCTGTCACCACTTCGTTGTAGGGTAACTGCAACTCCATAACCAGTTGATTGACATGCCATCCTTCTTCCGATTCGCTCAGTTTATCCACCAATTGGCGTTGTGTCTCACTCAGATCGCATAGCCATGTCGTTACGCTCGTTTGCACAGCCTTTTTTTCTCCTGTTTGCCACTGCATGCTTAGTACCAAGTCTTGTGCCGATGCTATGAGTTGTGCGCGTTGCTGCTTGATAAGGTTGTTGCACCCCTCCGACTGTGTGTCATTGAAGCGACCTGGCAGAGCAAACACATCACGACTGTAGTCTTGTGCCATTTGAGCGGTGATGAGCGACCCGCCTCTTGCTTTAGACTCTACCACAACCACTGCGTCTGCCATACCAGCTATGATACGGTTACGCGCAACAAAATGATGCTTCTCTGGCTCTGTGCACGTAGTATATTCTGTCAATATACCACCTTTGCCCAATGTCTGTATAGCCACATTTCTGTGCACTGCTGGGTAAATCCTATCCAATCCATGGGCGGGAATGACAATGGTCGGTATCCCAGCCTCTATAGCAGCTTGATGCGCCACCACATCGATTCCGTATGCCAATCCACTGACAATAGTCAAATCGGGCACTTGTGCTGCTAAATCCAATACGAATTGCCTACACCAGTCTTTGCCTCGCTCGCTGGGCATGCGCGTCCCTACAACACTCACTATATGCTTAGGATTGACTTCTACATTGCCTTTGGCATATAAGAGCAACGGTGCATCCGCACATTGAGCCAAACGATATGGGTAATTATCGTCCTTGTAATAGTAAGGTACGATATGGTGTTTTTCGATGAAATCAAGTTCCTTCTGTGCATGCAATATGGCTTCGGAGTTGATCATCTCAGGATGATGAGCAACAGCATCAGTAGCACTACCATATTGATCCAATACGCAGCGCAACTGGCGTAAGCGAGTACGATTATTCCAGGTGATAGCTATCCTATTTAACCATTCGTTTTTCATTGTATTTTATGCCTATTAACCATAATGTTATAGCCACTATCGCACCTACGCAATCAGCTAACCAATCCATCCAGTCGCCAGTGCGAGGGTAGAAAAATTGCTCTTGCAAAATCTCAATGACTCCGCCAAAAATAGTCGCTAAAACACCTGCTACCCACCACAATTTGGGTCTTTGTTGACTATCCCATAAGAGGGTCAGTGTGAGTATCAAATACATAGCACTGTGTATCCACTTATCCATGCCCATTACATGAGGCATGGCGATACTCGGTTCGCGCATTAGACTAACGTATGCTATTGCGCTAAGTACTACTATACTTTTCCAGTATCCTATAATTTTTCGCCAAAGCATAAGTCGCCTGCATCGCCCAGACCAGGAACGATGTACTTCTTCTCGTTCAGCATAGGGTCAATCACGGCACACCATAGAGTCGTGTCTTCTGGCATAGTCTTCGACAAATGCTCAATAGCTTGGGGCGTTCCAAACAAACATGCCAAGTGAACATGCTTAGGCGTACCATGGCTCAGTAGGGCTTTGTATGCAACCTCCATGGATAGACCTGTTGCCAGCATCGGATCTACCAAAATCAGTGTTTTGCATTCAATGGATGGCGCTGCCAGATACTCAGAGATAATGGTGATTTGTGTTTCACCTTTTCTGCCAATCGTTTCTTGACGATAAGCACTTATGAACGCGTTTTCTGCTTGGTCCATCATATTGAGAAAGCCCTGATGCATAGGCAGACCTGCACGCAGCAACGTACCCAACACAACTTTGTCTTGTGGCACTTCTACTTTCGCTACTGCCAAAGGGGTTTGTACTTCCTCCTCTTTGTAACTAAAGGTGCGACTGATTTCTACTGCCATCATTTCGCCTATGCGCTCAATGTTACGGCGAAAACGCATACTGTCCTTCTGCGTATCAATGCTACGCATTTCCTTTAAATACTGATTCAGCAACGAGGGGTGATCGGATAGATTGATTACTTTCATGGTTCTTCTTTTGTTGAAATTATGGTGCAAAGTTACTGCTTTTTTCGCAGATACGCAAATTTAGTTTCAAAATATTTGCATATTCCCAAAAAAAGTAGTACCTTTGCGCGTTAATTGCAAATAATGTTTAACTTTAAATACTAATTTTTATTAATTATGTCAAAAGTAACTGTTGTAGGCGCAGGTAACGTAGGTGCTACATGCGCAAATGTGTTGGCGGTAAAGAAGGTTGCCAGCGAAGTCGTATTGATCGACATTAAAGAGGGCGTTGCAGAAGGCAAGGCTATGGACATCATGCAAACAGCTCAACTCTTGGGCTTTGACACTGTAGTTAAAGGTGTAACCAACGATTATAGCGCAACCGCAGGTTCTGATGTAGTCGTTATTACTTCTGGTCTGCCACGCAAACCAGGTATGACTCGTGAGGAGCTTATCGGTGTGAACGCTGGTATCGTTAAGAGCGTTGCTAATCAAATCCTTACTTATTCTCCAAACGCTATCCTCGTTGTGGTTTCTAACCCTATGGATACTATGGCTTACCTCACCTACAAAGCACTTGGCTTGCCACGCAACCGCGTGATTGGTATGGGTGGTGCATTGGATAGCAGTCGCTTCAAATATTTCTTGAGCCAAAAACTTGGTTGCAACGCCAACGAGGTAGAGGGCTTTGTAATCGGTGGTCACGGCGATACTACTATGATCCCTATGACTCGCTACGCTACTTACAAGGGTATGCCTGTTAGCACTATGATTAGCGCAGAGGAGCTCGAGCAAGTGGCTAAAGATACTATGGTAGGTGGTGCTACATTGACTGGGCTTCTCGGTACCAGCGCATGGATGGCTCCAGGTGCAGCAGCTGCTGCTGTAGCAGATAGCATCATCAATGACCAAAAGAAGATGATCCCATGTTCTGCTTACCTCGAGGGTGAGTATGGTTACAACGATATTACTATCGGTGTTCCATGTATCATCGGTAAGAATGGTATTGAGAAAATCGTTGAGATCGAGCTCAATGATGCTGAGAAAGCATTGTTCGCTGCCAGCGAAGAGGCTGTAGCTAAGACTACTGCTATCTTGAAGGAAATTAACGTGCTTTAATCTTTTATGGCTGATTTATTTCAAAAGTGCCACCACGACCTTTTAGAAGAAGTCAAACGCCGTAATGTCTATCCATATTTCCACACACTGGAGTCACGTCAGGCTCCAGTAGTGGAGATGGAGGGCAGACGTCGTATCATGTTGGGAAGCAATAACTACCTCGGTTTCACAGAAGATCCTATTGTGATAGAGGCAGGACACCGTGCGTTGGACAAATACGGAACAGGTGTGTCTGGCAGTCGCTTCCTTAATGGTACACTCGATCTGCACTTGGAGTTAGAGGAAGCTTTGGCGCGGTTTACAGGCTACGAAGCTGCCATGACTTGTGGCACAGGATTCCAAACTAATTTGGCAATTATTTCTACCATTTGTGGTCGCAACGACTATATCCTCAATGACCGTGAGAACCATGCCAGTATCTATGATGCATGCCGCTTGTCTAATGCAACCGTTTTGCGTTATAAGCACTCGGATATGGAGGACTTGGAGAAGAAACTCCAACAGATTCCTGACACTGCAGGCAAACTGATTGTCACCGATGGTGTGTTCTCTATGCGAGGCGATATTTGCCGTTTGCCAGAGATCGTGGCATTGGCTGAGAAGTATGGTGCTCGTGTGATGGTGGATGATGCACATGGCTTTGGTGTACTGGGCGAAGGCGGTAAGGGTACTGCTGCGCACTTCGGTTTGCAAGACAAGGTGGACATCACCATGCTCACTTTCTCTAAGTCGCTTGCCAGCATCGGTGGCTGCATGCTTTCTAGCAAGCGTATTTACGATTATGTGGCGCACTCTTCGCGTCCGTTCATTTTCTCTGCATCCATTACGCCATGTAGTGCTGCTACAGCGTTGGCTGCGTTGCAACAGTTAGAGAAGGACCCAGAGCGTCCAACTCGACTGATGAATATAGCACAATATTTCCGTACTAAACTGCTGGATGCTGGTGTTAAGATTATCGAAGCACCTACACCTATTGTGCCTATCTTCACATATAAGACACTTGATACGCTCTGGTATGGAAAAGCACTATTTGACGAGGGAGTATATGTCAATCCTGTTATTGCTCCTGCTTGCGTAGAGGGCGAATGTCTGCTGCGTACTACCCTTATGGCTACTCATACTGAGCCTATTATTGATGAGGCTGTAGAGATTATCGCTCGCGTGTTGCGCAATACGCCTCAATACTAATTTCATACTACTAACGATGAATACACTTCTTATCACAGGAGGTTCTTCGGGCATAGGTCTTGCCACTGTTCAGTACTTTGTATCGAAGCAGTGGCAAGTCTTTGAACTTAGCCGAAGTGGCAGCAGTAGCGAGCAAGTCCATCATATCCATTGCGATGTGACCGATGAGGGCTCCGTGCACAAAGCTCTTGCAGAAGTCATGACGCTTACAGACCATCTGGATGTGGTAATTAGTAATGCAGGATTTGGTATCTCTGGTCCGATAGAGTTTACCGATTCTATTGCTGCCAAAAAGCAGTTCGATGTGAACTTCTTTGGAGCTTTCTATCTGGTGAAAGCTACCTTGCCTATCTTGCGTCAGCAGGGTTATGGTCGTGTCCTCTTCACCTCTTCAGTGGCTGCGGAGTTGAGTATCCCTTATCAAGGGTTTTATAGTGCCAGCAAGTCGGCTATCAATGCCCTTGCATTGGCGTTGGCCAACGAGGTTCGCACATTCGGCATCCAAGTATCAGTCCTCATGCCTGGCGATGTAGCAACAGGATTCACTAACGCGCGCGAAAAAGAAATAAAAGGGGCTGATGTCTATCACAATGCTCATGCTGCCGTAGCAGCCATGGAGCGAGATGAACAGAGTGGTATGCCTCCTATGCAGATGGCACGCGACCTGTATCGTATGGCTACAACCTCATCGCCCAAACCACTCTATGTAGGTGGAATGATCTATAAGGTCTTCTGCCTGCTCGATCGCTTATTGCCTAAGCGATTAGTCAATTGGATTGTGGGAAAACTCTATTGCTGATTTGCTTCACTCTCCGTCTTACGAATAGTCTGAAGCATTTCGTTGCATTGTTCTTGTAATTGACTTTGCTTTTTCTCTAATTGGAGAATCTGCGGAGTCAATTCTTTTTTGTCTGCATCATCCGAATTGGCATACTGCAATCGTAATTGTGCCAGATTGTTTTGGTCTAACTCCATCTGCTTTTGCATATTGTGCCACTCTTGATAAGTCTTTCGGGCAATAGGACTTCTAAACTCACTCTTAGAGGTATAGATGACCGAATCATTGAGCACGAAGTATATCTCCTCTTTCTCTCGTTCTTCGTTCATCGTGTGTTGTGGCGCAGAGGGTTTATTCGCTATTTCTTCCTCTATATGTAGTCCACTGCGCAGTTGTGCGTATGCTGCCAATGAGTCTTGTGACACGTTGCGCCAATATGCTTTCTCAGATGTAGGGATAAAGGTATAGACATGCACATAGCCTTTCTTTGAGCGACGGTCGGTGGCGAAATAACCTCTCTGGTGTATCTCATCAATCACCATTAGGTAATCGTTGGCGGGTGAGTTATAAGGGAGTCCTATGTTTTCAGGATGGGTGTAAGTCTCCGTGTAGGTGTTGTATCTACTTACGTATATGTCATACCCGCCCAAACCGCTAGTATCTTTGGAGGCAAAGTAGAGGGTCACACCATCACTGAGCAAATAAGGGTAGTTTTGATCCGACGACATGTTGATGACACGGGGTAACATGTCAGGTGCGGTCCAGGTGTCCATGAGGTTACGGCTGGACACGATTAGTCGCTTTGCTCCATCTACAGCAGCCCATAACTTTCTATCGTTGCGCTGATTGGTGTACACCATTTGTCCTCTGGCATCTTTGGTGAGTGTGCCAGTCTCGGCGGAAATGGGATAGGCATTTAGCAGGTCGCTAAGGGGGATTTCTACTGAATCAATGATTTGCACTTTCTCTACGCGACGCATGTAGCGTTGCAGTTTTTCGGCTTGACGTATCTGTGCCTGTATGTATGATATGCGTTCAGGGTCGGATTTGAGCGTCTTTAGATATTTGGTATATGCGTCTATAGCTCGTTCTGGATAGCCTAAGTAGAGATAAATTTCTCCGAGGTTATAGTGCTTTAGGTCATAACGATTGCCCGACTTCTCAAAATATTGTATAGCTGTCCAGTAGTCGCCCAGTTCTTGCGCGCAGCGCGCGTAACGATATAGGTATAATGCCGAGGTAGGGCTGTTTTTTAGGAGCAAATGATATTCTTTCTGCGCTTCAGTATAGTTAGCGGCTTGAAATAGTCCATCTGCCTTGTTCGCGTTTTGGGCAGACATCGTGGCTGTTCCAATAAATTGGGTAGCCAGACATACCAGAGATAATATGATTATTTGACTTCTTTTCATAAAATCGCACAAAGGTACAACAAAAAATTCAAATCCGCAAATAAAATGCGTAATTTTTCAAAAATAGTGACTAAAACTGAAAAAGGTTGTGACTAAGACTTTGAGTGTTACGCCCGAAGAGTCCCCACTCTGAGGATTAAGCGCAATACATAGAATGGCGCGACCCTACGGGGTCCCCGACCAATTTCGTGAATTGGTGGGGTGTTGAATTGCGGTCACGCAGCCGTACGGCTATAGGGTAGTGCCGTACAGGGTAGGCACTACCGCCAATTGTATGAAGTTAGGTGTGTTCCATCAAAAAGTGCTTTTTCTTAAGATTGCTTCCTGAAAAAGTTGATTCTATTCCTAAAACAGTTGACATTGTGCACTCCGCGCTCATTCTTGAGCGCGCTACTCTTTAACCTCTTTGTCTATTAGTCCCATCCCATTCGGGTACTCTATGACTCTAAAAACAGCAAAAAAGTAATTTTTATTTGCTCAATTCAAAATAATTTACTACCTTTGCAGTCGCAAAGTCGTATAGACTTGGCGGACATAATTAAAAAGCGTTTATTAGCGCTTGTTTTGGTACTCTGAAACCTGGAAAATTTCATCCTATCCGAAACAAGAAGGCAGTAAACGCCCTTTGGGATATGTATATCCCGCCCACAGAGCATCCTTTGTTGGATTGCTCTGTTTGGTGGCATTTCATATTCGGCGTGGGCGTTGCTTGCTTATTCTTATAGGAAAGGTACTCCAGGACCTCAGAGTAGAGAATAAGCAAAGGTAAGGTTCCACGCTTTTTCTATAATTATACCAACGGGGCGTTTGGAGCCAACTTCCCACAAAATTAATAAAACAATGAAGAAACTTCATTTGCTCCTTTTGAGCGTTACGCTGTGTGCGTTCTCAGCGTGTCACAATGACATTTGGGATGCTATTGATGGACTTGACTCCCGCGTCACCAAACTCGAAGAACTCTGCAAAGAGATGAACACCAACATCACATCACTCCAAACGATTGTAGAGGTATTGCAAGCCAATGACTACATCACTGGTATTGTGGAGATTAAGAAAGATGGTAAAGTAATTGGTTACACCATTACTTTCGGCAAACACGACCCTATCACCATTTATCATGGACAAGACGGCAAGGATGGACAAAATGGTCAAAACGGAGCAGATGGTAAAGATGGCTCTACTCCTGTGATTGGTGTGGCACAAGACACCGATGGCGTATATTATTGGACATTGAATGGCGAGTGGCTATTGGATGACAATGGCAACAAACTTCCTGTTTCTGGCAAAGACGGTCAAAACGGTACCAATGGCCCTAATGGTCAAGACGGTGCAGATGGTAAAGATGGAGAAGATGGCGAGGATGGCAAAGATGGTGTTGATGGTCAAGATGGTAAGGATGGTATTACTCCACAACTGAAGATTGAGGACGGCTATTGGTATATCTCTTATGACAATGGTACTACTTGGACACAACTCGGCAAAGCCACAGGCGAAGACGGCAAAGATGGTGCAGATGGCGAAGACGGCAAAGACGGAGTAGATGGCGAAAACGGAAGAGACGGACAAAACGGTACAGATGGAAAGGACGGTCAAGATGGCGATTCTATGTTCCAATCCGTAACCCAAGATGATGACTATGTTTACTTCACTCTTGCTGACGGTACAGTGATTAAGATTGCAAAGGGTAGTGGTAGTAACGACCAACCAAATTCAGAGTTCATCTTTACAATAACATACGACCCTAATGGAGGCGATGGTGTTATGAAAAAAGATACATTTTATTATGGCAAAGCAAATTCTATTAAGCGTTGTGAATTCGAAAAAAAAGATTGCTTTTTTACAACTTGGAATACTCGATCTGACGGAACTGGTATATCATATAAAGCAGACTGGACACTTACAATTGATAAAAATGTCATTCTTTATGCGCAATGGAATGAAATTGATTGGCAAGATTTAGGATTGAGCGTTAAATGGGCTCCTGTGAATTTAGGTGCATTAAGACCTGAAGAATATGGAGATTATTTTGCGTGGGGAGAGGTGAAGGCGAAGAGCAGTTTTCATGAATCGACATATAAAGTTCTCAATGACTATAATCGAAATAATGGTTTAACCACATTAACTTCAGAAGATGATGCAGCCATGGTTAATTGGAATCGTAGTGGCCGTATGCCTACTAAGAGTGAATGGGATGAATTACTTGCAAATTGTACTTGTACTTGGATAACTCAAAATGGAGTAAATGGTTGTAAAGTAACAAGCAAAATAAATGGCAACAGCATATTTCTTCCAGCGACTGGTAGCTATGTCGCCGATGGCTCAAATAACATATATATAGGCTCATCTGGGTATTATTGGTCAAGCTCACTTGATAGAACATATATTAATTCGAATGCTTGGGGAGTGAAGTTTAGTTCTAGTCAGATTGATTTTGTAAGTTGTGGGCGCGCGGCCGGATTCTCCATACGTCCCGTTTGTCCATAAAGTACAGAAATATATAAACTTATAAAATGATAAATTGATTATGGATATTAATAATAAAGAAAAAGTGAAGTTATTTGATTACTTAACTCTTTTTGAACATGAAATAAAAAACAATCATGGACATTATGACCTAAATGACAATCAGTTACAAACATTTATCAATGAGAATGACATAGCATTTTGTTCTTATCAGGCTAAAGGAATAAAGGCAAAGGAGCATGAGGCATACTTCCAATATAAATACACCACAACGAATAAAGCACATGACCTAATGCGACATATAAGAAATGCAATCGCACATGGAAATGTCATTAAAAAAGATGGATACTTTTGGTTGACAGATTATACAACCAAAGGGACAAAGACATTAGATGCTAAAATTAAAACTGATGTATTTTGGAATTTTCTCACTGAATTAGAGAATACATATCATTAAACATTCTCCTCACCCCGCCACTCTTGTTTGGTTGCGGGGTGAGTTTTTATATTGATATTCTTCTTGCTCGTATCACTGCTCGTTTTCAAGCGCTCCTTCGGCAAGGGTTCGGTATCCCTTCGGAAAAAACGAAAACTGAAAACTAGAAACCTAAAAGCCAGCGAAAGTCCATAGATGTCCTATAGATGTCCTATGGTGGTCGCCTAATTCGCAGGGGACTTCTAGTTAAAATGCAGCATAAACAACACTTTTTTATATAAAAACTTGCCGATGTCGGCAAAAAATACTACCTTTGCAGCGAAATTCAATAAAAACTTGCCGATAATGACATTTATATCTGTCGCACAATATGCTGAACTATACGGTATCAGCGAACGTACCGCTCGAAATTATTGCTCCTCTGGCAAAATAGAAGGAGCCGTATTAGTAGGAAAAACATGGAATATCCCTGCTGACGCTATCTTGCCTCAAAAAGGCAAACAAAAAATCTCTCCCCTACTGCAACAACTCCGTATAGAAAAGAGTAGTCGCTTAAAAGGTGGTATCTATCATCGCACACAAATTGACCTAACCTACAATTCCAATCATATAGAGGGTAGTCGATTGACCAAAGAACAAACGCGATATATTTTTGAAACGAATACCCTGGGAGTAACTACAGAAAACACGCGCATAGACGATATCATGGAAACGGTCAACCACTTTCGTTGCATTGACTATGTGATTGACCACGCCACAGATAAACTGACAGAAACACACATCAAACATCTACATCAGTTATTAAAGACAAACACATCAGATAGTCAAAAAGAATGGTTTGCAGTTGGAGATTACAAGAAACTCGCTAACGAAGTTGGCGGAGAGGGAACTACAAATCCCAAGGAAGTACACAAAGAAATGAAGCAATTGCTTGCGGAATACAATCAGCTGAAACAAGTAAGTTTAGATGATGTCTTGAACTTTCATGTGCAATTTGAGCGCATCCACCCTTTTCAAGATGGGAATGGGCGTATCGGTCGTTTGCTGATTTTCTGGCAATGTTTGCAGAATAATATCATACCATTTATTATCACAGAGGACTTGCGCCTATATTATTATAGAGGTATCCAAAACTGGGATCGTATCAATGGATTCTTAACCGACACCTGTCTTACCGCACAAGATTATTACAAAGAACACTTGCAGTACTTTAAGATAAAGTTCTGAAGATACAAAAAAGACTGCTTCCCATGAAACAGTCTTTTTTGTATGTGATTCTATCCCTAATCCAATCTCAAGAACAGAGAATGGAGGGACGAAATTTAGCGTTTGTAATTCTCCCACTTGGTATTACGCATGTCGCCTGACTTGAGGAACTCCTCGTGCATAGCCAATGCGCAGCTCAAGGTGTGAGTCGTGGGGCGAGAGGCGGTATATGATACGCTATAAAAATAGATACAATCCAAAAATATTGCCATAAATTTGGAATACAATCCAAAAATATTGCCATAAATTTGGAAAATAAAGAAAAAATGATTACCTTTGCAGCGTTTTTCAAACTAACCATAATAAAATAATCTACAAAACTTAATCGATATGATACAACGAACGCTGCAAAATGTATTGACACAATACATTGGAAAAGGTAAAGCCATTCTGCTGATTGGCGCACGACAGGTGGGTAAGTCCACCCTGTTTCGTATGATGACACAGTCTATGGCTGAGGATAATATCCTGTGGCTAAACTGCGACCTACAGAGTGTGCGTGATATGCTATATAATCCTTCGCTTGCAGGCTTACAACTGTTGATAAATAACAAGTCCGTGGTTGTGATAGATGAGGCACAACGAGTGGAAAACATCGGATTGACCCTCAAAGTGATAGTGGATAATTTTCCTAACATTCAGTTGTTGGTTACAGGTTCTTCGGCATTGGATTTGCACAGCCAAATCAACGAACCACTCACTGGACGCAAAATAGAATATCATCTTTTCCCTATTTCTACGGGAGAGCTGTATGCAGCCAAAGGCTTGATAACCACCAGTGAAATGCTGGAGACGCGTTTGATATATGGCAGTTATCCCGATGTGTTGTTTGGTAGTCTTCCGCCCGAAAAGGCTTTGACGGAGTTAACGGAGAGTTATCTCTATAAAGACATCTTGGATTTGGAGAGTATGCGTAAACCTGCTGTGCTGCAAAAATTATTAGTGGCATTGGCTTTGCAGATCGGTAGCGAAGTGTCGTACCATGAATTGAGTAAGACGGTTGAAGTGGATAGCAAGACCGTGGAGAAATATATTGATATTCTGGAGAAATGCTATATCGTATTCCGTTTGAATAGTTTCAGCAGGAATATCCGCACAGAGCTAACTAAAGGGAAAAAGATCTATTACTATGACTTAGGCGTTCGTAATGCAGTACTACAAGCCTTTGCGCCATTAGAATTGCGACAGGATAAGGGAGCGCTATGGGAGAACTTCTTCATTGCAGAGCGTATGAAATATAATCATTATTCCGACCGTTTGGTAAAGTCCTATTTTTGGCGTACCACAGAGAAGCAAGAGATTGATTATATCGAAGAGTCAAATGGTGAGTTGCATCTGTTTGAGATGAAATGGAACGAAAAGAAACAATCAGCCAAAATACCTAATCAGTTTATCGAACAATATCACCCACAAAAAACAGATGTGATAACGACTGCTAACTATCTAACTTATTTGATATAACCTATTGGTATGAATTTGTCATACAAAAAAGACTGCCGAAGCAGTCTTTTTTGTATCTAGTAGAAAGGGTTTCATGCGGCTTTGCCGCTTGTTTCAGAGTTTCAGAGTTTGAAACAACGAAGCGTGAAACAGCCCAAAGGGCGTGAAACTCTTTCAACCAAACGCTAAATCCACGCGGATTTAGCGTTTATAATTCTCCCACTTAGTATTACGCATGTCGCCAGACTTGAGGAACTCCTCGTGCATAGCGAGTGCGCAGCTGAGTGTGTGAGGGGTATGCGCCTTCTTAGACATCTCCAAGTACTCGTTCAACATTGGGCGGTATTGTGGATCCACACAGTTGTTGATGATCTCGTGGGCGCGTTGGATTGGGCTCTTACCACGCAAGTCAGCAATACCGTGCTCGGTGATGATGATCTTCACAGAGTGCTCGCTATGGTCGTGGTGGCTAACCATTGGCACGAAAGCCGAGATAGCACCACCCTTAGCGGTAGAAGGAGTAGTATAGATGCTGATATATGCGTTGCGAGTAAAGTCGCCTGAACCACCGATACCGTTTATCATCTTGGTACCGCAAACATGGGTAGAGTTGATGTTACCGAAGATATCTGCCTCAAGAGCAGTGTTAATGGTGATAAGACCCAAACGACGAGCCACCTCAGGGTTGTTAGAAATCTCTTGTGGACGGAGAACCAATTTATCACGGAAGAAATCGAGGTTGTCAAGGATCTCTTGGAGCTTATCAGAACCAATAGTCAATGAGCAACCACTAGCGAACTTCACGCGACCCTCTTTCATCAATCCTACTACAGAGTCTTGGATTACCTCGGTGTACATCTCAAAAGCAGGGATGTTCTTGTTGTCACCAAGAGCACCTAACACTGCGTTGGCGATATTACCTACACCCGATTGGATAGGCAAGAAAGATGCAGGAATACGGCCCTCTTTCATCTCGTTCTCGAGGAAAGAAGCTACGTTCGCACCAATCTTAGCAGTCGTCTCATCAAGTGGAGTGAAACCACCAACCTCATTAGGACGGTTAGTCTTAACCACTGCCGCTAACTTCTCTGCTGGGATAGTCACGCAGTCTTTACCAATGCGGTCAGAAACAGTATATACAGGAATCTCACGGCGTACAGGTGGGTCTGCTGGCTCATAGATATCGTGCATACCACGCATAGCAGCAGGCATTGCCTCATTGAGCTCCACAATCACCTTGTCAGCCAAGCGACAGAAGGTAGGTACATTACCCACACCAGCGGTGAGAACGATTTCTACCTCGTCACCCTTTTCAACTACTTGACAAGCCTCAACGATAGCGAAGTCTGGCTTTGGCATAAAACCATAACGGAGATCTTGCGCTAACTCACTGAGGTGCATATCGTAGTAGTGAGCACCCTGAGCGTTCAACTCAGTGCGGAGGTCTTTGTTGCCTTGGTATGGAGTACGGAACTCAATAGCGTGAGCGCGAGCGAGCGCACCATCACAACTGTCGCCAGTAGAGGCGCCAGTGTACATACCGATCTTATATGGTTTGCCCTCAGCGTGGAGTGCCTCAGCCATTGCTGCGATAGCAGAAGGAACATCTTTAGGAGCGCCAGCAGGGGTGAAACCACCCATGCCACATATTGCTCCATTAGGTACCAATTGCGCCGCCTCAGCAGCGGTCATAAATGGGAGTGCCATGATTATGCTTTTCCGTTAGAACCGAGAACGTTAACGATTTTGTGCTTGTAGAGCTCGGTCATCAAATCACGAGCTGGACCGCAGTATTTACGTGGGTCGAACTCACCTGGGTTCTCAGCGAACACTTTGCGAACAGCAGCGGTGAAAGCCAAACGGCTATCAGAGTCGATGTTGATCTTGCAAACTGCGCTCTCAGATGCCTTGCGGAGTTGCTCCTCTGGAATACCTACTGCGTCTGGCAATTTACCACCGTATTGGTTGATGATGTCAACATACTCTTGTGGAACTGAAGAAGAACCGTGGAGTACGATTGGGAAACCTGGCAATTGCTCCATGATAGCGTCGAGGATATCGAATGCCAATGGAGGAGGAACGAGCTTACCAGTTTGTGGATCTACTGTACATTGCTCACGGGTGAACTTGTAAGCACCGTGGCTAGTACCGATTGAGATAGCGAGTGAGTCGCAACCTGTACGAGTAGCAAAATCTACTACCTCTTCTGGTTTGGTATAGTGGCTCTCAGCTGCGCAAACCTCATCCTCTACACCTGCCAACACGCCGAGCTCAGCCTCAACAGTTACATCGTGTGCGTGAGCGTACTCAACAACCTTCTTGGTGAGGGCGATATTCTCCTCGTATGGGAGGTGGCTACCGTCGATCATAACGCTTGAGAAACCGAAGTCAACGCAACTCTTGCAAGTCTCGAAGCTATCTCCGTGGTCGAGGTGCAAACAGATTTGTGGCTTCTCCCAACCCAACTCTTTAGCATACTCTACAGCACCTTGTGCCATGTATTGGAGAAGAGTTTGGTTAGCGTAGTTGCGCGCACCCTTAGATACTTGGAGGATCACTGGGCTCTTTGTCTCAGCAGCAGCTTTGATGATAGCTTGGAGTTGCTCCATGTTGTTGAAGTTGAAGGCAGGAATAGCATAGCCACCTTCGATTGCTTTAGCGAACATCTCTTTGGTGTTCACCAAGCCAAGATCTTTGTAACTTACCATAGTTGTAATAAAATTATTTAGTTAATACGTTATTTGTTTCAATAGTTTTCTGTTATTCACCGAGAAGCTTGTGGCCTCGAGGTTAGAGGAGAAATGGCGTGCACCCAACGCCACAGAGTGGCAATCAATATGCTCAGCCAATTCCGATGACGTCGCCTTTGGGCGACAAAGGTACTACTTTTTTCGCACATCTGCAAGTTTAGTGCTTATATTTTTTCAAAATGATAGGTGCATCTATCAATATATAGGTTTTAGCAGTAACATTATGAAATAGCATACATGATGAGTAGATGTGATTTTTTTTGAAAAAATGCACATTTTCCTTGCATATTTGCTTTTTTTGTTGTACCTTTGCACGGATTTATGGATTTTGGGGAAGTGGGGCAGAAATTTAGTGAAAAAGAAGAAGATAATCAAGAATTAATAATACTTTAACAATACAAAAAAGAGAGAAATGGGACTTTTTTCGTTTACACAAGAGATTGCTATCGACCTCGGAACAGCGAACACCATAATCATCTGCGATGACAAAGTTGTAGTAGATGAGCCATCGGTAGTAGCAATTAGTGCTGCCGACAACAAGATGGTAGCAGTAGGTCGCCGTGCACAACAGATGATTGGTAAAGGCGGAAATTTGATTCGTACCGTACGCCCTCTGCGTGATGGTGTGATAGCAGACTTCTATGCCTGTGAGATGATGATTAGAGGCATGATAAAGATGATCCCTAAGCAAAATCGCTTATTCACCCCAAGCATACGCATGGTGGTATGTATCCCTTCTGGTAGCACCGAGGTGGAGATTCGTGCCGTTCGCGATAGCTCAGAGCACGCGGGCGCACGCGAGGTATATATGATATACGAACCAATGGCTGCTGCTATTGGTATGGGCATTGATGTAGAGCAACCTGAAGGTTGTATGGTCGTAGATATAGGTGGTGGTACCACAGAGATTGCTGTGATGTCGTTGGGCGGTATCGTAGCCAACAAATCCATCAAGATTGCGGGTGACGACTTGAACCGCGACATTGTGGAATACATGGGGCGCACACACAACCTGCGCATTGACGAACCAACTGCAGAGCGCATCAAAATGCAAGTAGGTTCTGCTCTGCCTGAGTTGGAAGAAGCTCCCGAAGACTACATGGTTATCGGTCCAAACAAAGTGACTGCATTGCCAATGCAAGTACCTATTAGTTATCAGGAGATTGCACACTGCATGGACAAGAGTATCGCTAAGATAGAAAGCGCTATACTCCAAGCTCTAGAAGCTACACCAAGCGAGTTGTACGCAGACATTGTAAAACGCGGCATCTATCTCACTGGTGGTGGTGCATTGCTCCATGGACTAAGTAAACGATTGACAGATAAAATCACTATCCCATTCCACGTGGCAGAAGATCCACTCCACGCTGTAGCACGTGGAACAGGTGTAGCACTCAAAAACGTACACAACTTTGGCTTCTTGATTCGATAAGACTCAATTAAGAAATGCGCAACCTGCTACAGTTTATAGCACGATATAGCAACTTCCTAATATTTCTGATATTGGAAGTTGTTGCGTTTATACTGATAACCACTACGCACCCATATCAACATAGTGCGGTGTGGTCATCAGCGAATAGACTGGCAGCAGGTACTGAGAACATAATGACCTCTATTGGTGATTACTTTCGTCTGCAAAAAGATAACCAACGATTGGCAGAGGAAAATGCACAGCTGAAAAACCTGCTGATGGAACAGGCTAATCAGTTGGAAGCAATAGTCGAACGCGATAGTCAGTATGTATATGCGCAATTAGATTGGGACTACACCCCCGCCAAAGTGGTGCACATCACCACCCACAAACAGCACAACTATCTGACCATTAACAAAGGATTGCGTGATAGTATCCAAGTGGACATGGGCGTAGTGAGCAATGAAGGTGTGGTGGGCATAGTGAGTGCCGTTGGAGAAAAATATTCGTTGGTTGTACCTATCATACATGTAGGAATGAACCTAAGTTGCAGATTGAAGACCAATAATTACATTGCTCGCACTCAATGGAATGGCATGCGTCATGACGAAGTAATGCTGGAGGATGTGTCGCGCCACGTAATTGTAAATGTAGGTGATACAGTCGTAACAAGCGGACTGACAAACGTCTTTCCTGAAGGTATCATGGTGGGAATAGTAGCCGAGACTGAAATCACCGAAAACGACAACTATCATCGCACGAAACTACAAATAGCTACCAACTACAAGACCTTGAAGTATGTACAAGTCATCCGAAACAACACACCCTATCAAGCTACAGAATAAATGAAATTCCTTCAAGAAATAGGACGACTACTGCTTATATTTGTACTTCAAGTACTACTCTTTGACCATCTCCATATTGGTAGTTGGGGAATTGTGATGATGTATATCCTATTTCTTATCAATCTACCTATACGAATCCCACGTTGGGCAGAGATGCTCATAGGTCTCTTAGTAGGTATAATGATGGACGTATGGCATTCATCTTTGGGCATACACATTGCCGCTTGTGTGGCTTTGAGCTTCGTACGCCCCTTGCTACTCAACAATGCTATACAAGACATAGAGCGAATCAAAGATAATATCTCTGTACAAACTATTGGACGAATAGAATATACGAAATGTGCAGTTATATTGACTGTTTTGCACCATTTCATCGTATTTTCACTAGAAACATGGAATATACAATTCTGGTGGATAGTCATCTTACAAACGCTCATAAGTAGCGCTATGACGCTATGTGTTATTTTAGGTTACGAACACCTGAAACGATAATATGATTAACGATTCGTTATATAGGCGTAAGTATCTTATCGGAGGCATCGCAGTCGTAGTGGTGTTGGTGTATATCGTTCGCCTATTTATGCTTCAGATAATTGATCAGTCCACCCAAACCAAAGCTGAAAATAACGCTCAACTACGCCAGACTATCTACCCCTCACGCGGACTCATCTATGATCGCAATGGCGAACTGCTGGTAGCTAATCAACCTATCTATGAAGTTACCATGATTGTGCGCGAGATGAAGCAAGAGCCATTTGATACGCTCGGGTTATGTAACGCACTGCATATATCGCGTGACTCATTTGATATACGTATGCAAAACATGACCAATCGCAAAAAAAATAGAGGATATACCCAATACGCGCCACAGGTATTCATGCCGAACCTCAGTCAAGAGGAGATTGCACAACTACAACAAGAGAAATATAAGTATCCAGGTGTTGATATTCGAATCCGCACGCTGCGTGACTATACATATCCCATTGCATCACATATATTAGGTAGCGTGGGAGAGGTTAATCACAACGACATAAAACAGGATAACTACTATAGCGCAGGTGATTACTCGGGACGCGATGGAATCGAACGAACCTACGAAAAAGAACTGCGTGGAAAAAAAGGCGTAAAGGTCTTTATGCGCGATTCACGCGGTCGCATACAAGGTCCTTATCAGCAGGGACAGCTGGACCAAGATGCAGAAGCAGGAACAGACTTACACCTGAGTCTTGATCGCCAAACACAACAACTGGCGGAAGAGCTCATGCAAAACAAGATAGGCAGTATTGTAGCCATTGAACCTAAAACAGGCGAAATCCTTGCCATGGTGAGTGCTCCTAATTGGAATCCCAACCAGTTGGTAGGCAAAGAGCGTTCGGCTAACTACCAACTACTACTCAATGATCCCTATAAACCACTGATGAATCGAGCAACACAAGCACAATATGCTCCAGGTTCGACCTTCAAGATACTACAAGCGTTAGCCGCGTTACAAGTGGGGGCTATCACCCCTAATACCAAATACCCATGCAATGGCCAAACCTCTACTCCTATCAAATGTACGCACAATCATGGTAGCCCCGTGGATTTAGAAGAAGGTATTGAGCAGAGTTGTAACCCATACTTTTGGGCATTATACCGCGATATGCTGCAGCATGATGGATACGAAGATGGACATGCGCGCTTTAAGGAACACTACAATGATTGGAGAGAGATAATAGCCAGTTTCGGATTAGGCGAACGGTTTGCCCACATCGACATAAGAGAACAAGCCAAAGGGTATTTGCCCACCACAGAGTTCTACAATAGAGTTTATGGACAAAAGGGGTGGAAGGCTATCACTATTCGTTCACTGTCCATCGGACAAGGAGAGATATTGGTCACTCCATTGCAACTGGCCAATCAAGCGGCTGCTATAGCCAATAAAGGATACTATATCACACCACACCTAAACCGAAATGACTCAATGAAATCCAATGTTCATACCACTTTGGTTGATTCTGTGCATTTTAATGTGGTACACCGAGGTATGGCACGCGTAATGACCGATGGAACGGGACGATGGTATAATATACCCGAGCTGCAAATGTGTGGCAAGACAGGTACTGTGCAGAACCCTCATGGAGAAGATCATGCCCTATTCATCGGTTTTGCACCTATGGATAACCCACAAATAGCCGTAGCTGTAGCAGTGGAAAATGCGGGCTTTGGAGCCACTTGGGCGTGCCCAATGGCTACATTGGTCATGGAACAGTATTTGACCGGTGAAATCAATCGAAATGCACTCTACGAGCGCATGGTTAATGCGAACTTGATCAATAAAGAAAATGAGCAGTAACAGAAGCATCATATCGGGTATTGACTGGTGGACAATTGTGTTGTTCCTCGTGATTGCGCTATTCGGTTGGCTGAATATCTATGGCTCAAGTTACTCGTTTGACCAAACGAGTATTTGGGACTTCTCTAACCGCGCAGGTAAGCAATTAGTATGGCTGGCTACAGCGATCGTGATGGGCGCTATCATATTGATGATAGAAGAGAAAACATACGATGTGTTGGGGTATATCTTCTATGCTGCCATGATTGTACTGCTAATTATTACGCCTATATTTGCCAGGGACATTAAAGGTTCGTATTCTTGGCTCACGATAGGACCTATTAGTCTGCAACCGGCAGAGTTTGCCAAATGTTTCACGGCGATCGCCATAGCCAAATACATGAGTAGATATGGGTATAAAGTGCGAGATTTACGCGATTTAATCGTACCTTTTATGCTCATAGGCATACCTATGCTGATTATCGTTGTTGCACAACGCGAGACAGGTTCGGCGTTAGTGTTTATCTCCTTCTTGCTTGCCTTCTACCGTCAAGGTATGTCTGGATATGTCCTGAGTTGGGGAGTCATGAGTATATTGCTATTTATTTTGGTAATTCGTTTTGGTGAGATGGTATTACCCTTTGGTATGGGTAGTGTAGGAATGCTGGTTACTACCCTATGTATCCACACAGTCGTATTGGGACTATTGATTGGTAAGGAGAAAGACACGCGTTCTGCTATTGTAATGACATCAGGCGTAGTGATCTGCTACGGAATAGGACTAATTATAAACATCTGGAAGACCATAGATTTTAACTATATAGCTATTGCCAGTTTGGCATTTTCGGCTATATACCTGCTATTACAAGCGTTGAAACGACGTAAAAGCAGTATGGGGTGGATTGTCGGTTTTGTGATGGTCTCTGCCCTACTCTGTCAAGGTAGTGATTTTGCTTTCCATAATATACTACAAGACCACCAACGTAAAAGAATTGAAGTGTTGCTTGGAATGAAAGATGACCCTACAGGTGTAGGATACAATGTTAATCAGTCGTTGATAGCGATAGGTTCTGGACAGACAACTGGTAAGGGCTTTCTCCAAGGAACGCAAACCAAACTGAAATTCGTGCCAGAGCAAGATACGGACTTTATCTTCTGCACGGTGGGGGAAGAATGGGGATTTGTGGGCTCTGCGGGGTTGTTACTGCTATATTTAGCGTTGATATTGCGTATCATTTTTATTGCCGAAAGGCAACGTGATCGATTTAGTATGATATATGCCTACTGCGTGGCAGGTATATTGTTGTTCCACGTGACAATCAACATTGGCATGGTATTGGGACTATTGCCTGTGATAGGTATTCCACTACCTTTCTTTAGCTACGGTGGCTCATCGCTATGGGGATTTACGATACTGCTCTCTATCATGCTGCGTATGGATGCTGCACGAGTAAATAAACTGCAAGGACAAATATAATTAGAGATATGGCTGAACATAATATCATAGGACAAAAGGGAGAGAAAATTGCAGCAGATGTCATGCGAAAAAAGGGTTTTAGAGTGGTAGATGTCAACTGGAAGTTTGGTCATCTGGAGATGGATGTTATAGCGGTGAATAGAAAGGAAATAGCTTTCGTTGAAGTAAAAACACGTACTACCTCTTTCGGAGGGAAACGCCCCGAGGAGTATGTGGACGAGTTGAAGCGAAGAAGGATGGCAGCAGCGGCAAATGCTTATATCAAATTTAACAAGATAGAGTTGGTTCCAAGATTTGATATTATTGGTATTTCGATGGATCCAAATACATACGAAGTGAAGGAGTTGACCCATTTGGAAGATGCTTTTCTTCCACCACAACGAACGATTGGAAAGAGCAGTTTTAGTGGACAAGGTAGATGGCATCATCGTAATAGAGTGATTGGTAAATAGAATAGTATAAAAGACAAATAAGACACACATAAGTGGTTGAATATATGGAGTTTAAGTACGATATTGTTGTGGTCGGAGCAGGACACGCGGGTTGTGAGGCAGCCAGTGCATCTGCTCGCATGGGTAGCAAGACGTTGCTCATCACCATGGATATGAATAAGATAGGTCAGATGAGTTGTAACCCTGCCGTTGGAGGAATAGCTAAAGGTCAGATAGTCAGAGAGATAGATGCAATGGGTGGGCAAATGGGTATTGTGACGGACAAGAGTGCTATTCAATTCCGTATGCTCAATCGTAGCAAAGGTCCTGCTATGTGGAGTCCACGTAGTCAAAGCGACAGAAAATGCTTTATTGAAGAATGGGTCAAGATTCTAACCACCACTCCAAACTTGGATATATGGCAAGACACTGTGATGGAGCTTCTGATTAAAGACGGAGAAGTATATGGTGTAAAAACATTACTCGGAATCGAAATGCAGGCAAAGGCGGTTATCCTGACCAATGGAACGTTCTTGAACGGACTGCTACATTTCGGCAAGACACAGATAGAAGGAGGACGTATATCTGAGCCTAGCAGTTTCGGTATTACCGAACAGTTGCGCCAATTGGGTTTTGCGACAGATAGAATGAAGACGGGTACTCCTGCGCGTGTGGACAAGAGAAGCATTGATTTCTCGCAATTGACAGAGCAGTTGGGTGACGAGGATAATCATCAGTTCTCGTATTTGGACACAGTACAGCGACAACTGAAACAGATGAGTTGTTGGATTACTTATACCAACCAAGAGACACATGAGGTATTGCGTAGTGGATTAGCTGACTCGCCATTGTATAACGGACAGATACAAAGTATTGGTCCACGATACTGCCCAAGTATTGAGACCAAGATTGTGACTTTTGCAGACAAAGACATGCATCAGCTCTTCTTAGAGCCAGAGGGAGTGGATTCAAACGAGTACTATATCAATGGTTTTTCTTCCTCCTTACCTTGGCAAATTCAATGGCAAGCATTGCGTACCGTGAAAGGTTTAGAGAACATAGTTCTCTATCGTCCTGGATATGCCATCGAATATGACTTTTTTGACCCCACACAACTGCTGCACACATTGGAGACTAAGCAGATTAAAAATCTCTTCTTTGCAGGTCAAATCAACGGCACTACGGGTTATGAAGAAGCCGCAGGTCAAGGATTGGTAGCTGGTATAAATGCACATCAAAACATCAGCGGAGGAGCACCATTTACCTTAGCACGCGATGAGAGCTATATTGGTGTACTCATCGACGACTTAGTGAATAAAGGTGTGGACGAACCTTATAGAATGTTTACTTCGCGTGCGGAATACCGTATTCTACTTCGTCAGGATAATGCAGATGCTCGCTTGACAGAGCGTAGTTATCAATTGGGGTTAGCAGATAACTATCGCCTATCTCTACTACAAAGTAAACAAGCAGGCGAACAAGCATTAACGGAGATGCTACACACCACTTCCGTGAAGGCAAAAGATATCAATGCTTATCTCAACCAAATGGGGTATGGAGATTTGCAACAAACCTGCAAGTTGATAGATATAGTAGCACGCCCTAATGTGACCATTGCAGGAATGGCAGAGGTGTTGCCTGAATTAAAGGAGAAGATAGAGTCACTTGGCGCAAGGAGCGAAGAGATTGTAGAAAGTACTGAAATCAATATTAAGTATAAAGGTTATATCGAACGTGAGAAATTGGCAGCTGACAAACTACGTAGATTAGACAATATCCGTTTGCCCAAGGACTTCGATTACAATAGCGTACAGTCACTAAGTACTGAGGCAAGACAAAAGCTCATACGCATACAGCCCAATACCATTGGTGAAGCAAGCAGAATACCAGGAGTGAGCCCTAATGATGTGAGTGTATTGCTCGTACTTATGGGTCGATAATCACAACTAGGAAACGAGTATTCTAAATTGGTAGATAGTGTTTTGTTTCACGTGGAACATTATACAAATAACGAAAAATATAAATAAACAAATAATATGAAACACGAAGAAGTGCTCGCGCATATTCGCGACGTAAAAGACTTTCCTGTACCAGGAATTATTTTCAAAGACATTACCACTGTACTTAGCAACCCTGAGTATCTAAAATGGATGAAGGACGAGATTGTTAATTTATACCGCGCATACGGCATCACCAAGGTGGTTGGTATAGAATCTCGTGGCTTTATTTTGGGACCAGCTGTGGCTATGGACTTAGGCGCAGGCTTTGTGCCGGTACGTAAACCTGGCAAATTGCCTGCGGATACCATAGAGGTTAGTTATTCTAAGGAGTATGGTACAGACACTATACAAATGCATGCAGATGCGTTGTGTGAAGACGATGTGGTGCTGTTGCATGATGATTTATTGGCTACTGGTGGCTCAATGGCAGCAGCATTGGAGTTGGTTCGCAAGTTTAACGTAAAGAAAGTGTATATCAATTTTATTATTGAGTTAGACTTCTTGAATGGTAGAAAAACTATCGGCGATGATGTCGAAATTAGCAGCCTGATGAGTTGCTAACGACTGTCATTTTATACATTTTGAACAAAAAAGAGCATATCCAAGCTATTCTTCAGCGACTTCCTGAAGAATCTGGCGTGTACCAATACTTCAATGAAGTAGGGGAGGTTATTTATGTAGGTAAGGCGAAAAACTTGAAGCGTCGAGTGAGTAGCTACTTTCATAAAGAGCAAGATCGCTATAAAACCAAACTCTTGGTGCAGAGCATTGCAGACATAAAATATGTAGTGGTTAATAGCGAGCAGGATGCGTTTTTGCTCGAGAATAACCTGATTAAGCAGTATCAACCACACTATAATATCCTATTGAAGGACGGAAAGAGTTATCCAAGTATCTGTATTACGCGGGAAGAATATCCCAGAATATTCAAGACGCGGAAGATAATCAAAGGCGTTGGCGAGTATTTTGGTCCGTATAGTTTTGGTTATACTTTGGACTTGGTGTTGGAGCTAATTCATAAGCTCTACCCTATTCGTACATGCGCTATGCAAATGAACAAAAGTAGCGTTGAAATGGGTAAATATCGCGTGTGTCTGAAGTATCATTTGGGTAATTGCTGCGGTGTGTGTGAGGGAAAAGTTAGTAGAGAGAAGTATTTGGAATATATAGAGGCAGCGAGAAAGATTATTAGAGGTGACGCGCAAGAGATAGCCAAGCAGATAGAGGCAGAAATGCTACAAGCTGCTATGGAAATGCGCTACGAGGAGGCAGGAAGATTGAAAGAAAAGCTCGAATTCATCGAACAATTTACGAGTAAAACGATTATCACGAACTCACATGCGGGGGATGTAGATGTGTTTGGTTACGATGAAATGGGGCAGAATGTGTATATCAGCATGCTGCATGTGCATAGGGGAAGTATTGTGCAGGGGCAGACGATTGAGTATAAGAAGCAGTTGGACGAGACGAGAGAAGAAGTCTTGGCAATGGGTATTTACGAACTGCGGGAGCAATTAGGTAGTACGACAAGGGAGGTAATTGTTCCGTTTATTCCGGAGATAATTAATGAAAATCTGCATGTGAATATCGCTTTGGGAGGCGATAAAAAGAAACTCTTAGATCTGGCCATGCAGAATGTGCAGCAGTATAAGAAAGACCGAATGAGGCAGGATGATAAGTTGAATCCAGACCAACGGGCTGCGCGTATTTTGGGTGGCTTGCAAAGTTTATTGGGTCTGCCTACCCTACCCATGTGGATAGATAGTTTTGATAACTCAAATACGCAGGGCAGTAATGCAGTAGCAGGTTGCGTAGTGTTTAAGAAGGGAAAAGCGTGCAAGAGTGAGTATAAGAAATTTGAGATAAAGACGGTTAATGGTCCCGATGACTACGCGAGTATGAGGGAGGTAGTGAGGAGACGATATACGAGATTAGTGGAAGAAGGTAGTCCCCTACCCGACTTGATTATTGCAGATGGTGGAGTGGGACAAATGGGTGCCATTCGTGAGGTGGTGGAGCGTGAGTTAGGTTTGCAGATTCCGATTGCGGGATTGAAGAAAGATAACAAGCATAGGACGAATACCCTACTCTATGGAGACCCAGTTCAGGAGTTTGGCATGAAGGTGACGGACGAAATCTTTAGACTAATGGTCGAGATACAGGATGAGGTGCACCGATTTGCCATTAGTTACCACAAAAAGAAGCGAAGTAAGTCGCAAACAAAGAGTGAACTCGATGATATTCAGGGAGTTGGAGAGGTAACAAAGCAAAAAATACTACATCGTTTTGGTTCTGTCGCTCGTGCTAAAAGCGCCAAAATAGAAGAATGGATTGATTTGCTCGGAACTCGCTCAGGTACAAGGCTTTACGAGTATTTTAATGGCAAAATAACGCCCTGAGAATTGAATATTTTTGACGAACGTGGAACAAGATACAGGCAAAATGAGGTTTTTTGAAGTCAAAAAACTCAAAACTTGCACCTACCCCTTCAGTAGATCGAAAATCAGTACCCATGAATTGCTTTATGTACTTTAGAAATCGTTTCATAGTGTGTTTCTTTAATTTGTTGCAAAGATACTACAAATAAATGAATATTGCAAATTTTACTGCCTTCCTATTTTTTTCTGAATTTGAAACATCACGGTTCATTCACGGTGCAAAACATCGGTGACGTATTGGCAAAATATGCGGAATAACCTACTAATAACCTATTAATAACCTATTAATAACCTACTAATCACCTACTAATAACCTATTATTTCAGAGGAAAAGTAAAGGTGAATATTGTAGATTTTCAAATGTACTGCTGGGAAAATAAGAACGATTCGAAGCAAAATTTGCGGGCGTGAAAAAAAAGTAATTTTGTGCGGGGAATATAACAAAGTAGATATTTCGATATGATTAGGATCAGAAAAGCAACAGTGGAAGACGTGGCATATATCGCAGAGGGGATATACTATGCGTTTTTGTTGGATGGACAAGAAGAGAAGGCATCAGAAGACCATACAACGGGTGAAAGTGGTTCGAACGATAAGAATGTGTTTTATAATCAGTGGATTATGACACTGAAGAATGTGTGCGAGAGAAAGGATACACATTATAGTTATACGAATACCTTTATTGCCGAAGTGGATGGCGCAAGAGCGGGGATGATGATTGCGGTCAATGGGGAACATTACCGCGAACAAAGGAATAGGATGTATCCACTGCTGAAGGAGTTGTTTGATGTCGCATTTGGTAAGGGTTGGGATGAGATGGAAGATGAAGCACAAGCAGGAGAGTTCTATATTGATAGCTTGTCGGTATCTCTACCCTACCGAAATAAAGGCGTAGGAACAGCTCTAATAGAGAAAGCTAAAGAATTGGCAAGAGAGCATGGGATAAAAGTAGTAACGCTGGCAGTAGAGCCGCAGAATACAGCGAAAAAGTTGTATCAGAAGTTGGGATTTGCGTACCAAAGGGTAATAGAGATATTCAACGAAGAATATCATCTATACGTAGCTCCCTCTACTACAAATAACCATTAGCGAGGTAATCTGAAGAGTTTTTCGATATGTCCGCTGTTGATCATCTCAGGAGTAGGGAGATGGTGCAAGGAGGGCGAGTCTATGAGCGCAATCGTATCGCAAAGCGACTGAGCAATATCCAGTTCGTGGGTGGAGAAAATGATGCACTTATTTTCCTTATGCGCTAAGTCTGCGAGCAAATGGCATAAGTCATATCGGTTTGGCATGTCCAAAAACGAAGTGGGCTCATCCAATAAAATGATAGGCGTTTGTTGCGCCAATGCCCGAGCAATCATCACACGTTGACATTCGCCATCGGACATCTTATCCATGGTGCGGAAAGCGTAGGAAGCCATGCCGACTTTCTCCAATGATTGCATAACAATGGTTTCATCCTCGGGTTGCATGCGTCCAATCCAATTGGTATAAGGCGCTCGACCAAGTGCCACGACATCGCGACAAGAAAGATTGGCGATACGAATACGTTCGGTGGTGACAAAAGCAACCTGTTGTGCCAATTGTTGTGGAGTAATCTGCTGGATATCAATGCCATTAATGAGAATAGCACCCTGCTTGAGTGGCTCGGAACCAATGATAGCACGCAACAAGGTGGATTTGCCACTACCATTGCGACCAATAAGCGCTGTGGTGGTGCCACATGTGAAGGTGGTGGATACGTCTTTGAGCAAAAGGTGCTTAGTGTCATATCCGAGGGATATGTTGTGGAGGTGAATCATATTTTTAGTGGGCTATAAGGCACGATTATACGATGGATTTGTTGCGGATAACAACCCAAATGACAATGGGAATACCGAGCAAAGCTGTAATGGTGTTGATAGGCAGGGTGAGCCATTTGGAGACAATATCACAAGCGAGTAATATGACCGCACCACATAGTGCGGAAGCGGGCAGTAAAATACGATGGTCAGCATTGCTGAACAGCATACGAGCGATATGTGGGATAGCCAAACCGACAAAACCAATCGGTCCGCAAAAAGCCGTCACTGTGCCCGCTAACAACGTGGTGGAAAGGAAAATTAAGTAACGCGATCGGCGGACATTGAGTCCCATGGTGCGGGCATATTGTTCGCCAAGCAGGAGCAAATTGAGTGGTTTGATTACCGCCACAGAAACAACCAACCCTATCAGTACAGCAGGTAGCATGAGGTGGAGTTGGTTGGTTGTAACATCGCCAAGAGAGCCCATTGTCCAAATAACGAAGGACTTAAGAGCTTCTTCGTTGCTCAAGTATTGCAATATTTGCACTACTGCACTTACGCCTGAAGAAATCATCATACCTAAGATGAGGATAACCATGATGTCCTTGATTCGGGTGCTCACCGATGCTACAAAAGCGAGAATCAATGCAGAACCTAACCATGCTGCACCAGCGGTACCGATGGAAGATAAGGTGCTATTGGTGGCAATGCTCAAGAGGGGCATACCCAAAATAAAGAGCGCTACACCCAGACTGGCACCCGAACTGATACCTAACACGTAAGGACCTGCCAAAGGGTTTCGGAAAAGGGTTTGCATCTGCAAACCGCTAACCGAAAGCGCCATACCTGCCAATATAGCGACAACGGCTTTAACGAGGCGAATATCCAACACGATGAGACGGATAGCGGAATCGACCTCTGCTCCCACAATAGCACCAAGAATATCACGGAGCGGAATATGGACAGAACCTATAAGCAGGTCAAGAAAAAATAGGCTGACCAGCAGGAGAGAAAGGATGATGAATAATGTGATAGAACGGGATTTCATATTATTCTATTTTTCGATAATAGACAAATGCTTCGGATACTAATTCTGGGTGAAAAACCTTGATTAAATCGCGTAAAATGACATCTGGTTGCACTACACCCGATTCCCAATAGTCATTTCCGCCACCCAAGATTTTGCGTTTGTCGCAATTATAGACTTCTCCTCGCTGCACGCAAGGCATATTGGCAAACTTAGGGTATTGATTGCGGAGATCTTGCAGTGAATTGACACCCTCTACATGGAGCCATATATCCGTCTCAGTAGTCAGTAAAGCGGCTTGCTCAAGGTCAATAGGAAGAGAGTGGTTGGAGGTGTTCTTCTTGTAGATATAATCCCCTCCTGCGTCGGCAATCAGGCGAGCAAGGTAACTGGTGGAGGAAGGCATGAACCACGAATCGGCATAGGGCGTATTGAGCATCACTTTGGGCATAGTTGAGACTGCTGTTGCAGCTAAGGACTTGAGGTGTTCGTAGCGCTGAGGCACTTGGGAAAAAGAGGCGATGCCTTGCTCGCGACAACCAATCATCTCAGCCAGTGCAATGAGCCATTCGGTTTTGCCAAGTGGGTCTTGTTCTACATACTCACCAATATAGATATAGGGTATGCCCAATTCATCGAGTTTGGATTGCATGGTACATGCGCCCGTAACACCGTAGAGTAGCACTATATCGGGTTGCTGAGCAACGAGCAGTTCGAAATTTATATTGCCATCATATCCCACATCGGCGATGGAGTGGCGGTGGGCTACAATATAGGGATTCGTGATAAAACTTTTGCCAGATACGCCTACAACGCGTTCTACTGCTCCAATGGCATCCAACATGGCGATATGACTGGAGGACATGCATACGATACGCTTAGCATCGCCTTGCAAGACCTGACCGCGGAAACCAGAAGGTGCTTTCTCTCCTCCACGTGCAATAAAAAGCATCGTTTCTACATCGTTGGCGTTTTGCCATGGATTGGTGACACAAATGATAGTACTTTGTTTGCCTTCTGCACCCATAATGCGGAAGCCAGTAGCGTAGTTGGGTGTATAAACCGAAATATTAAAATCTTCGATATTACCGAATGAACTACATGAGCATATACACCATAATGTGGCGTAGAAGATTAAAATATGTAGGAATTGCTTCTTCATAAGGACTATTTTTCAATATTCAAGTCGCGTGCATGGGAGATTTCAGTGGAGATTTCGCCTGTCCAACCACATTGTTGAAAGACGCCTGTATAGACGCGTACGAAGTCCACGCAAGGCAAATGGATAGGCCTGCCATCGTCCGTAACTGCCCATTCAATATCAAACGAACAGCGAGCCATACTATCGTTAGGATGGCAGTCGGCGTAGCCATACTCAAAGGGCTGTTGTATCCAATATGCGCCTTTCCCGTTGGGGTCATAAGCATTGTCAGGCAGGCGAGAACCAACAAAAGTGAGCGTGGAATCCGCAAGCCATAGAGGGAAATACTCCTGCGTGTGGAAGGTGTTTTTATGCAGATAACCTGCTTGATTTTGGTTGTCTGTCCAATGGATATAGGTAGTGTCGGTGATGGAGTTTTTTTTATCGGGTTGAGGTGTGTGGGTGGATGGTGTGCGGTAGTAGGTGAGAGAATATTGGTGTAGGGTGTTTGGGTTAGCGTACTCACTACCAGCAAGTTGATAGAATGGGTCGTCAGGCAGACCGTTCTGATTGATGTCGATGCTGACCGTCACGATTCCAGGTTCGCTACTGCCCCCTTTGCTCGTAGCAGAAGCATAGAAAGAGTTGCCTTCGATGAGGAAGTCAGCTTGGTTGGGAGTATTGACAACAGAGTGGTCAAAAGCGAAAGTGACATACCCGCCCCATGCGCCAAGCGAGATAAGGGTGCGGTTGGTGCTAGCAATAGATTCTTCGACTTTCTGCAACATAGTAGCATAGGTGTCGCCCTCTTCATACTGTGGCATAGTATTGATAAACTGCCCAGGGGCAGGATTATACTCCAGCACGCGCGAAATATAGGGTGAATAGGCGACTTGCTCGTCCCAAACAACAATAGTAGTGTTGTGTAGAATGGTGTATGTGGTGTTGTTTATTTCCAATTGCAAGTGATAGGTTCCTGCTACCGATTGACAGAAAATTAAGTCGCGATGGGTGCTAATCACTTCATCGCCCATTCGCCATGCATAGGTGTCACCCTCGTACTCAGGATGGAGAACAAGGGTGCGCATGCGTTCAATGGCATAGGTGTCGTCTATGCCAATATTGACCATGGGTATGTAGGGCTCGCAACTAACGATAGACAAAACATAGATGAGCAGGGATATCACCCGTGCGCACAGACCATTTGCGTTTGCCTTCGCGTGAGTAGCAATGTAGTTGACCACTTGAAACATAGTTTTTTGCATCTGTAATATATATATCGCCGTTATATGGATTCACTTGTATGCCATATGGAATCTTGATGTTTTTCTCGGTTCCATCGGTAATGAAAGATTGGATATTGGATATTGGATATGGGTTATTGGGGATTGGGGATTGGATATTGAAGACACCATAGGTAATTTGGTTGGACATTGTTTCATCGTTCCAATGGGAGCCGTAGAAGTACATGGAGTCGCCAATAATCACCATTTCGGATGGTGATATATGGTGTAAAGTGTAAGGTGTAGGGTGTAAAGGTTGGAGGCATACCAGTTGTGGTTGGATGTCTTTGTGGTCGCCGCGGGAGGTAATCCAAAGACGGTCGTATTGGTCTTTGCGTACACGGTGGGGGTTGACGCAGACTGGTATCTTTTTGACTTGGCGGAAGTCCGTTAGATCCACTACCGAAAGTGTAGAGTCATAGTCTGGTGCGCGATAGCCACCTGAGTTGGCTACATAGAGGTAATTGCCAATAATCTCGAACTCTTCGGGTTGGTAACCTACTGTTACTTGGCGTGTTATGCGGAGTGTGGCAGTGTCCACTTCGAAGATAGCACCTAATTGAGCATTCGGATTAATGCTCACGGGACCGACATACGAACTGATATAAGCTTTATCCTCATGGAATCGGATATAGCGACAGTTGGGGATGTCAATCTGCCCTATGCGACGGCAGGTGTGCAGGTCCATTACTTCGACTTTGTGCGAGCAGTTGATGACCGCATAGAGGCGATTGCCATACACTTGAATGTCGTTTCCTACATCGCCCAACTCTTTGATGACATTCGGATTGCGTTCGCCGTAGATATTGCGGATATAAATACCCTTGCTGAAATCGAGGTAGTCAATAGTGGCTTTGTTGCTACCCATATTGCCTTCATTGAGCAGGTACATGCCAATGGGTTCGTTCTGCGCAAAACTGCTCAATTCTCTCGATTCCATCGGCAAGACTTCGTACTCCGCAGGGAAGACAATCTCATCGCCATGGCAGGAGGTCAGCAACCAAGTGACTGATACAACCATGCATAGCAACAATCTATGCCTGATACTTTTACCAAGCATATACGCCTTTGCGTACCTACGATCATATGGAAAATGGCTTGTCATGTCTAAGCTCTATTCCTCGAGAGCGTTCAACGAATGCATGCAGCAGGTCTTCTGACTTATTGCTCGTTTGTTTAGCCTTCCCACCTGATAGGCAGTGACTTAGATACGAAACAAACGATATTGCAAATCACAGCAGCGGGTCTGTGTAGGACTCTCACCTACTTCCCTTGACTGAATGCGGGTGCAAAGGTAGTGTAAAAAAATGATATACGCAAATATGGCGAGTATTTTTTTACAAGAAAATAAGAGCGGTAAAAAAACAAGCCCCCGAGAGGAGGCTTGTGAAAGTATTATGTATGAGGGATTTACTTTATTTCCATTCCCATAATATTATAGGTTTTGCTGTCACGGAGAATGAACAACTGCCCATTGTGCATAATCTTTTGAGCAGATGGGGTGAATAATTTTACTTCTTCTGTAGCACTAAAGATAGGATCATTATACACGCAACCTAATGAGGTATAATAAGGGTTGTCCGTAGTATAAATACAATCATCGTTATGATAAGCACATAGCAACACACAAGGTCCTATACCTATCCGATTTGTCGCACTATTCTGCACAATACCATCTTTAGATCCAACGCCTTCTATCCAAATCTTAGGATATAATCTT
>JAZUCY010000002.1:0-33635 GCA_045639365.1 Paludibacteraceae bacterium | reverse complement strand
TTTTGGACAAAAACAAAAATATCTACGCTACATTTTTAATTATTTTTGTAGGCGAAGCCGTATTTATGACTTTCACGCCTGCCTCTAGCAATGGTTTAAGATACGAACGCGAAGCGTAGGAAACAAATATAGAACGATCACCACGTTGTGGAATCATCAGTCGTACATCAACACCGCGTTTAGCTGCTTGGCATAATGTCGTTTGTAGTGATTTGGGTGGAAGGAAATAGGGTGATTGAATATATAGGTATTGTTGTGCTGATTCAGCCATTTGTATTATAGCTTGCAAGATAGGCGAAGTGCGATCATGAGGGTCGGACGCAATAATCTGGACTGCGGAAGCAGAAGGACCATCATTCGCATCTTCCATCAGAACAGGAAAAGCTTCGTAAGGTTTGCGTTGCTTGCTCCAATCATCAAAGAATACGCGTTGTAAATCTTGGCACGCAGCACCTGTAATTCGCAAGTGTGTATCACGCCACTCGCCATTATGCACGCCTGTGAGGTAACGTTGAGCAATATTCATACCACCCATATAGCCGATTTTTCCGTCAATCACCACAATCTTGCGGTGGTTGCGGTTGTTGGAATAGGCAGACGGAAAAGGAAATATAGGATTGTAGCGATGTACCTTTACTCCGTATAACTGCATTTCGTGAAAGAATGAGTGATCTACTATCGCACCTGGAAAGGCATCATAGATAACATATACAGGCACATCATCTTGGGCTTTGTTGATCAATGCTTCTTGTATCTCAATACCTAAAGGGTCATTCTCAAATTTGAAGAATTGGAAGAATACATACTCTTTTGCATGGTTTATATCATGCAAAAGTTGAGGGATAAGCTGGGATATATTGGTGTATGTGTCTATGATGTTACCATGTGTAGCATGTTCAATAGATAGTGGTTGCTTGAGTTCGTTGAGTTGTGCGGAAGGGGTGTATTTCCGACGACGCACGATGTCACACACCATTGCACCAATAATAACAAGGGCGAGAGCGACAATGATAATTATTTGACTTGTTTTCATCTGCTGTGTTTCTTTCGTTTTCGTTCTTCACGGCGCAATTGGCGTTGGTATGCACGGCGTTGGCGTTCTAAAGCACGTTCTTGCTGCTGCTTCCACATTGCCTCTTGGCGGGCTTGTATCTCATCTTTATGTTCCTCCATATAACGCTGTAGCCAAGTCTTGCGTGGACGAACTACGGCGGGCGCTTCCTTGGTGTTGGTAACACTCACATTATAGTAGCTTTTGCGCATGAAGATACGGTATATCCACCACAACCACGAGCGTGAGAAGGTGATATGCGTATAGGCATTATCTTCCGAGAGGAAAGTGGTGCTCGTAGAAACAGTGAAGTTGAGTGACTTTCTTTTTTTGCCAATAGGAATATATTTTCCGCTTCGAATGGTCAGAAAATACGCACCGCGAGGGAGCGTAAAACGCGCTTGAGGAGTTGACATCATGCCTACCAACCTGCCATTAACTACAATCTCGTAGCTGCGTCCTACGCTCAGCCCTTGGTGCGTGATAACAATATTATGTTCCATAGTTAAATACTACTTTATATTTCTAATTTGTTTGATATGTTCGTATGCTTTTTGAACTGCACGAAATTTCTCCGCTGCACATTTTTGGTCAGTTTCTGATGCATTGATTTGTCGATCGGGATGATACTGCATTGCCATTCTACGATATGCCTTTTTGATCTCATCATCCGTCGCACTGGCAGTCAGCCCCAAAGTGGTATATGCCTGCTGCATGCCGTATGTCGGTTGCATTGGTTGTGGTGGCGGTTGATAGTCGTAGGAACGATAGTCGTGTTGATTATTAGGATTATCACGCATATCTATAATGCGTATATTTCCGAACAACCATAAAAATAAGATTGATAGTAGTATTAACATTTTATTTTCTTTTATTAGTTCCCTTTTCGTAGTTCCCGCTGTTTGACCGAATATCGCTTTTTTTGCTATAGCTGTCCACCTGCGATATCCGCAGCGGGAGAGTACGAAAAAGATTTTTACTATAAAAGTTAAAGCTAAAAGTGTGCCATAATATCATGAAAAAGCCCCTTGACAGATGTTTTCCGTCAAAGGGCAAATGCGTGTATCCATTTGGACAATTACCTCTGTTCGCGATACGACAATGCCGACATGCCTGTCAGGCGGTGGAAGTACTTGCAAAAACTGCTGGCAGATGAGAAATGCATCTCTCCTGCGATCTCCTTAATACTTTTGTTCGTATTAGATAGTAATGCTTTGATTTCTGCTACTGCCGCTTTATCTATAATGTCTGTTGGTGTTGTTTGAATCGTATTGTGACAGATAGATTGCAGGTACTTGGTTGTAATGCACATTTGTTCTGCGTACCACCCCACATTGCGTTCTTTTCCTTTGTTTTCTTGGAGTAGTCGCATAAACTCTAGCAGGAGTTGTTGTTTGCGATCTGTGGAGGAGTCAATGGGTAATTTCTGAGGGCGTTCCTTTATTTGACCATCAATCCAAGCGAAGATTTCGAATATTATGGCTTGACACAGTAGATACTTAATGCGTTGATGGTATATATTATCCGAATCATTATAGGTAATCAGCGCATTAAACAATTGCTGAATATTGCCTAATGCCTCGTATGAAATGCTTAGAACAGGATTAGAGTGAATAAATAGAACCTTTTTATGCCAGTCTTTTTCGATTTGCAAATAGGAGTATATTACCTCATTTACTTGTGGTTTTGTGTCTATAATTATCACGCATTGCCAATCAGGGGAAGTATTTACTATTTCAAGGGGATTGGTAAAATAACCAAACAATAGCATTTGCTTAGTTAAGTGATAGTTCGTTTTATTGTAGATTATATCTGCATTACCTTGCGTAACCAGGATAATGTAGTTGCTGGTTAATGGGAAACGCTTGGAGTTATCATATAACTAATGAATGTCATTGATAACCATGATATATTGAAATAGATTTTTGTTCATAGCCTGTAGAATAAGTGAATTTCTGCAAAGATAGTTATTTTTTGTTGATTAAGCAAGAGAAAGTGTTAATTTTTATCCATTAATCGCTATTTTATGTTATTTTTCAGATATTATATTGTTAAATACATCTTCTGTTGGAGTTGCAAAATTACTGCTTTTGGTTGATACATAAAACAACTCACCCAATTCACAAAGAACAGGGTGAGTATCATAATATTTCCGGACAGTTTTTTTATTCTATTTCCCGTCCAATAGTATAAGTCTGCTCGCGAGGAAGGGGAAAAATTATTCTCCAGGCCCAATGTAACCATTACCACCCCATCCTAAATCTGAATTAGGAGTAGGACTCGCCATGAGTACACTATTGGCAAGTATTTTGATAGCCTCAGTTTGAGGCGCTAAATATACTTTTTTCATATTCTTCTGTTTTTTAGAGTAAACTGTATCGTGTGATGTGTAAAAGCGGATTAAAGGCGAACGCCTTGTACGTTATACTTAACACCACCGCGAATAATAATGAGTTGACCTTTCTCGACAACCTTGATAATAGAGTTTCCACCGTTGGTGATATTGTTGAGACTAGTTGCAGCGTTTTCACCCATACATACACGACGACGACCTGGAAGTTGAGCTTGTGCTGTTGTTGAAACTTCTGTTGCTTTGATATAAGCACGATTTGCTGGCAAGGTGTTACCTGTGTTTGCAATCCAGACGTTGTTATCAGCAATGATGTAGTTATTAACCAAGTCTGTATTTGCTGCTATATCGGTAAATGTACCAGTCAAGCCATTAGTACCAGCTACAGGAGCAGTTTTTGCTTCACCAGTATATGTTACTGTGATTTCAGAAGCATTTGCTTTGAAGATGTATGGTTTACCAGCCTCAAGTTGAGTTCCCTCTTCAAGTTCATCCAACCAAAGACCTTTGCCTACTTCCAAATAAGAAACCTCATAGAATGTAGCACCTGTTGTAGTTGCAGAAGCACATGGCAAGCAGATAGTGCCGTATTTTCCATCTTCTAAACCATTACGGGTGTAGTTTTCTAGTGGGAAACGGACAGCCACATCATCGTATGCAAAATAACCAGGGATAGTAAAGCCATATCGTCCACCCATTTCGTCTGAATAGAGGAAGTTGAATCGTACTTTGGCTACTTCGCCCAGTGGTGACAAATCCCATTTTTGCCAATCGGTTACTACATTTTCGCCCTGAACTAAATAGAACTCAACAGAGTCCATAGGTTCAGAATCTTTATCGGCATCCACATCATCAAAACCATACGCTACAATCTTCATCCACGCATTATCAGTCAGTCCCTCCCAATTGCCGCCAAAACTATTACCAGCTTCGCTCTTAACGCCATTGTACAATTGATTCAATGTATAATTGGTATTGGTAACATACATATGATCAATCACACGTTTCTCTCCATCAGCGAAGGAAATTTCTGGTAAGTTTTCTACATATGAAAAGAAATCTTTATAACCATAATGTACTGCAAAATTCTCGCCAGAGTGTGGCTTCACAGGAATCATCATTTGAATATTAAACCAACCGAGCATTTGGTCGTTGCCTGCATTTTCGGTGACATAGTCTTCGCCATAATATTTAGCGATGTGTTTGTCTCTATCTTCATCAGTCCAGCCAGCACCCCAATAGTTAGAAATAGCGTGACCTCCGCCCCAAAAGCAATATGCATAGTTATTTGGGAAAGTATGAGCCAATTCAGTGTTGTTCTCATCATACCAATGGTACTCGGCATTCATAAAGTCAGCATAGGTCAATGGACCACCATATTGCGGATCGTCAATCAAGTCGCTCCATGTGGTGATTTCTTTGCCTGTTCCATAGTCCACATAATCCAATGTGTAAGGTTCAAACTTTGCGTCTTTGTCCTCGAAGGTCAAGATACGCAACTCATAGCCCTGTGCAAAAAGGACTACATTCATGAGGCATAGAGCCCCGAGAAAGATTGTTTTTTTCATACTGTTTGTTATTTGTTGGTTAATGATATTATTTGTTCCATTTAGGCGTGATACCCACAAATATCTCGAAGTTGATACCTGGCATCGGACGAGATAATACGGATAAATATTCTTCGTTAAAGAGGTTGTTGATTGCTCCTTTGAGCGAAAGGTCTGCCCAATAGAACGACAACACTTTTTCGAGTGAGATATTGCTCATAAAATATTCGGGCAGTTTGCCTGTCAGCGATATGTCGTTTGAAGACATAGTATATCGTTCGGAATAGTAGCACCATTTATATAGGAATGTCCATTTTCTCCAAGATAGTCGTCCCACGATGGAGGACGATAATTCTGGTACGTAAGGCAACTGTTTGCCTACAGATTGGTCAGCGGGTGTTCGTGGTTCGCCCTCGTTGATGGATGGTGTCCATGAGAAGGTGCCATTGAGCCCTAACTGCCATGTTTTGCTCAGTGCGACATCCAAATCCGCTTTCAGTTCTACGCCGTAAGCATGAACATCTTTGATGTTATCGGGTGAGAAGAATCCTTTGGTAGTCGGCAGCCAGATAATCCAATCCTTGATAAAGGACTCAAACCAACTCGTGCTACCGCTCAGCGAATACACGCCTTCTTTACCTACTGCGAACGATAATCCTGCATCGTATGTCCAACCGCTCTCGTGTTTGAGGTCAGGATTACCTCCTGGCAAGAAGTATAGGTCGTTGAGCGTGGGATAACGATAGTTGCGCGATACGGATGCTTTGGCTAATAGATTGCCCTTTTTAGATAGAACCCCATCCATGAAGAAAGCGGGTATGACGGGTGTCCACTCTGTGCCAAACATCTCCTCACGAATGACCATGGATAGTCCAAGTCTGTCAATAGGTCGCCACTTGGCGGAGACAGCAGCTGATAATTCGGGACGACCCTTGCGATAACCCACAATAGCTTTGTTACCATCCTGACGTATGATATTTTTATCTTCGCTCTCTACAATGTGCTGATGCAGCGATAGGTTGGCGGTAAAAAGCCATTTCTTACCAATATAGTATTCGCCATCTACTTGTCCGTAGAAAGTATTGATGCGACTTCTGGAGCGTGTCATGTGTGCCATATTACCATTACCCACATCACGTTTGTAGTCATACGCCATCCATGTGTAGATATATCCCGCTTTGGCTCCCAGTTTCCATGTTTCTCGCATATGGTCCCACGACAGTACCCCGCGAAAAGTATGTTCGCGCTGACGATTTTCAAATTCGGTTTCATCGCCATAATCAACTGTTAGCATTGCCAATTCGCGATTGGAATAGATATACCACGCATTTAGTCCCAAGCGATCTCCTTTACCCGTATTATAATATACCTCTTGTAGTAGGTGAAAATCTTTGAATGCACCGCTTCGGTTGCGTTCAATAGGGTAGTATTGGTCTATGATATTCATGTTCTCATCATAAATATTCTCCTTCTTATCGTGGTTACGGTATTTATAATCATTGGGCGAAGAAGAAAACACCGCGCGAGTGGATGTTTGCCAGTGTTGGTTGCCATAGGTTAGGCGTATAAACTCGTCAAAGGTCTTGAACGAACCTACTCCTTGTATATATTGAAGACCAAAGCCATCTGCGTTGGCAGGCTTCGTACTTAGTTTGACCGAGCCTCCTAATCCGCCACCTGTCTCATTGACAGAGGATGTTCCATGTAGGAGCGAGGCATCGTCTATGAAATAGGATGGAATCATCGAAAAGTCGGTCATACCCAGCATGGGGTTGTTGATTTTCATTCCGTTCCAACTCACTTGGGTATGCGAGGGCGACGTGCCTCGAAAAGCCACCGTAGAGAGGGTCGCACGACCATAATTCTTGACAAAGATAGACGAATTGAAGGTCAATACATCAGCCATAGAGAGCGAGATATTCTCCTTAAGAGCCACCGTGTCAAATTTGGTTTCCTGTACACCAATCTCTTTGATAGGGCGTTTGCCATAGACGGTGACTTCCTTGATTTGTACCTCTCTGCTGATCTGATCCTTTGGATGGGTATCTTGTGCTGCAACTATGAGAGGAAGCAATGTAAGTATAAATATCAATCTTTTCATATCCATAAATTATTTCCAACAAAAAGCACCAGGGATAATACCCACATAAAAACTATCAATCAATTCTCGCTCTTTGGAGTAACGATAGACCATACCTTGTTGCACATAGTCTATCGCATCAGCTATATAAACATCGCCCGTGCGAGGGCAGATGGTCAGACCATAATAGAGCGTCCCGTTGTATGGTAAAAATGGTCGCACAGGTACACGATCTGCTGTTACATCCATCTCCCAAACATCATCGTTGAGCCAATAGATTTTGTCTTTCTCGCCGTTGAGTTGCACCTCAGAAGGCCAATCTCCAAAATCAAACTTAAACTGCTTTTCGATGGTGAAAGTCTCCGCATCTATCCGATAGAGCGATGGGGCTTCGTGTCCGTAAGGCGACCCTTCATAACCGCCATCCGTGACAGTCCATAGTTTTTGGTTGCAATCCATCACTAGAGAGGTAGGTTGAATTCCCACTACGAGTTCATCCACAACTTGGTCTGTCTCGGTATCAATTTTTAGAATACGATTTTGATAGGACCAACAATTAACATACACATATTTGCCATATTGCACCATCTGCTCGGTAGAACCACTTTCCATAGTCATATTCGGGATGTCAATATATCCCGTTATTTCATAGCGTTTGGGGTTCACGATAAAAATGCGGTTGTCCCATATCTGTGTGATATATGCTTTTTCGTCGGATAAGAAGTGAATATAGCGAGGCGATGTCAGATTAGTGATGCGTCCCACTTCTTTGAAGGTGTTGATGTTAATAGCAAATACCACATGCGAGTTGTTGACCACTACCCAACCTATACTATCACGTATGACCATAGACTGCGCCACATCGCCCAATTTCATCGCATTCGCACGATAAAACACCTCGTTTTGGACTGTTTTAGTTGTTGGGTCGTAGTACGATAGTGTGGCATTACCATATTGGAAATTTCCTTCATTACAAATAAACAGTCCTTCGCCCGAAGCGTTGAATTCTTCTTCCAAGCCATAGTCCCACTCCATACATGCTGTGAAACCAAAACATAGCCCTATCAATATGATACGAATAATTTTAGTTGTCATCATTGCTTTTTCATATTATAGTCATAAAAACCAAACACTTCTGTAGAAACTTCTCCCAACCAACCGCTCTTGGCGTTCACACCTACTTGCACCTTGACAAAGTCGATATAGTTCAGGTGAATAGGTTGGCAGTCACAGTCAATAGCATTAGCTATCTTGAAGTGGTTAGCGTTGGCATCTGCATTGGCATTGGCATCTCCTGTAAGTCGATCAATAGGACTGAAATTATCTGCATATCCCCAGTCGTATTCTGCATTCACCCAATAACTACCATTGCCCGAAGCATCGTAATTGCGTGCTTTCAGACAAGTGCCTGTAAGGGTGTAGCTATCCTCTTCAATCCATAGTGGATAGTAGTAATCCTGTCTGTGGAATTGTGTTAGGTAATCAATCTCTCCGCTATTGCCGAGATTATCTGTCCATTGTACAGGCATCTTGCTTCCTGTGGGGCGATAGTATGTTACGCTATAATTTTGGATTGTCTCTGTTTTGCCCGTTTCTGACCCAGCCAACTCATACCATGTGTCATCTGGCAATCCGTTGCCATTTTCGTCTTGCATCACCCATACGATGCCAGGCTCGGATGACCCACTAAACGAGTTGCCAAGAATACCCAAGTCATAATCGCCAGAATTGTCGATACTATGGTCAAAGCCCACAACGATATATCCGCCGAAATCGCCCAAAGAGACCCAATTAGGATATGGGTTGCCATTTCTATCCACTTCCAACATGCGCGCTTCTGCATATGCGATAGCTGCCTCTGGCGTGGTCTGTGTGTTGTCAAAGCCACCCGTTTTCAACTCGTTGATAAACTGACCAGGGGCTGGAGTGTATTCATAGACTTTGTTCCAGTCGGCTTTGGATGCAGCACTTTTGGCGCGATAGAAAGCACCTTCGTTATAGACGGTTATGCTAAACTCGTGCGTTATGGCTATTTGCCTATCATCTTGCAGGGTGGTGGCAGTTGCTGTTAAGGTATAACTACCCGCTTTGTCGGCAACAAACACAAATGATGCATCAGCAGTTGTCGATTCGTTATCATCTACTTGCCAAGTATATACAATTCCATCTGTATTGTTCATGACAGATGGTTTGATAAGCAATTTACGTCCCACAACGGTGTGGTAGGTCGTCTGTGCGAAATCCCATACCAAAGGGATATCTTCGCTATTGACCACTTCGATACTAATCTGATCACTATGTGTACCATCTTCGTTTGAGGCTTTACATTCAATAGAATACATCCCAAGGGCATCTGCGATGAATGTATAAGATAAGGTGTCGGACACTTTATTTCCATTTACGCTCCATGCTAGCGTAGTAGGCAAGGAAGTGGCTCGCACGGTGGCATTCAGTTTTATGGTTGTACCCAAAGCCACAACAAGCTTGTTATTTCCTGCGATAGATACGGTGGGGATTTCCAGATCAACCACATCAATGCGGATTTCTTCACTATCGCTTCCGCTTTCTGTCCTTATGGTCAGTGTAATAAAATACTCGCCCACTTCTTCGCGCATAAACGATAAAGATGAAGCAGTGCCTATTACATCTCCGTTCATTGTCCAATAATACGTAGCACCTTCAGCAGATTCGTAGTTGGGCGCAATGACTAGTTCGCGTCCGCGCTTTACGGTATAGACTCCTGTCTCGCTATCAAGAAGGATCTTCGGAGGTAGTGTTGTGGTGATGTCATTGTCAATGATGCATGACGAAAGGAGCACAATAATGCTAAAAAAAGAAAACTGTAATAATCGTTTCATATTGTATCTTGTTTGTATGGTTAATATTCAGCATCAACCACACAACAGCTGACCATCTGCTCTATGCGAGCAACATGGCAGGGTGATGGTTGGCTGTTGTGTGGTAAGATAATCCACGAAGAATATAGCCCCTGACCATCGGATACAATACAAGGGTACTTGATATATTTATCAAATACCTATACGCGTATATGCGTACCGTAAATAATATTGAAAACCTGTCTGTCATGTCGTTGGCTCGATTCCCCGAGAGCGTTCAACTCACATATCAGACCACTTCGTTGTTAGATGTTAGATCGTTTGCTTTGCTCGCTGTTAGAAGTTAGACTTAGAGTCTCACAGCCCATAGGGCGGTCCAACAGCAGCTGGCGGTCTAACAGGGTTCACCCGGTCTAGCAGCCAAAGGCGGTCTTTTATGTGGCACACAGCAGGTCTTCTGACTTATCGCTCCTTTATTCAGCCTTCCCAGTTCATTGAGAACCAGTGACTTTCAAGATTTTGAATATCGGATTGCGAATCACAGCAGCGGGACTGTGCAGGAATCTCACCTGCTTCCCTTACACTGAATGCGACGCAAAGGTACTGCTTTTTTTTGAGATGTGCAAATATTTTTATGATTTTTTAACGATTCACCTATTTCAACATAATGATAGACCCAGCATATCGGCTCCAGCAATCGAGGCTACAACTCTTTCCCCTTGGGTGCCCTTACTGCCAGAAATTGCAGAGTCAATGTGGCAAAAAACCAATTGCGCCTACGCCATGCCCGCTATGCGTACGTATCATGTGATCATGAAGCCTACCACGCATTGATTCTCACGGGCTTTCGTTTGGACATGAACCAAGCCTTGCCAGAGCGAGTGGTTTGTTCGGAGGATGATTTTGATACATTGCTGTTGATTGGTCACAAACTGCTGCTTCATGCCACTATGATGTACCAAATGTTGCCTAAGAGCAAGGACGTTGTTCCTGGTGAAATAGGTCAAAGCCTAATCCAAAAGCAGTTCTTCCAAATGCTTCCTGCGGACTTCACCAAGCAGGATGCTGTGAAGATGGCGGAAGTCCTTGGAGTGAATAACAAAACAATAGAGTATTGGTTGGCAAATATGTGAATACTGGTGAATTACAGCGAATTATGAATGAAAAGTATCAAAAGAGTCATGTGAAGATAGCATGATAGAATTATTAGAATCTTTAGGATTCTTAGAATTTGTAGGGTATGAGTTTTTCTAAATTTCCTAAAGATTCTAAAGATTCTAATCTATTTTTTAACTCTCTAAATTGGTTGTATTATGAAAGCGAAAACTATAGATATTATTGAGTTCCTTCAAGGAAACCTTACTCCAGACCATTATGCTCGAGTTCTCAACGCTAAACTCATCATTCAGCGTCATCTTAAGCGTACTAAACCTGCTACGGAAGCCGTTACCACCCCGTTACCACCTAGAGGGGATGTACATGAAAGCAACTGCTTTTCGTTTTCTCCGCCTACACCCTTGCCTTTACACTCTACACTTTACACTCTACACTTTACACTCTACACTCTACACTCTACACCCACGTTCGACTCTTTATTTTATGTTATAGTATAGTCCAATCGCCAATAACCAATCGCCGTACGCGAGTGCAACGAGCGAACGTTCGAGCCTTATAGGCGAGATAAGAATTGCCGATACCCATAGAGTAGGTGTGAATACAAAAAACACACAAAATGTCTGTGAAATTTCGGTATGTCAGAAAAAAATTGTAACTTTGCGGGCAAATTAAGAGAATCTATGTACACATCCCTACTCAAAGAGAAAGAAACAGAACACGCTATCAAGCTCATCAAGGACACTTTTCAGTCAATGTTAGCCACTTCGCTCAAGCTAAGACGCGTCACTGCGCCTTTGTTTGTGCAGTCTGGTTTGGGTATCAACGACGACCTCAATGGAGTGGAGCAACCCGTGCGTTTTGTGGCTACTGGCATTGGCGTGCAATGCGAGATTGTACACTCTTTGGCGAAATGGAAACGCATGAAGTTAGCTGAGATGAACGAGAAACCAGAGTATGGTATCTATACGGATATGAACGCTATTCGTACCAGCGAACAGTTGGACGAATTGCATAGTCTTTACGTGGATCAATGGGACTGGGAGAAGGTTATCGATTCCAGTCATCGAACCACCCAGACCCTGCAGCAGCATGTGCAACTCATCTATCAGTCGCTACTCAATACCGAGTATATCGTCTGCGAGCACTACCCACAGGTGCAACCATTCCTGCCCAAGCAGATTGGTTTTATCACCGCCGAGGAGTTGCTACAGCGCTATCCTGATATGTCTGCTAAGGAGCGCGAGAATGTTATTGCCAAGGAGATGGGAGCCGTCTTTATCCAGGGCATTGGTGCACGTCTGTCCAATGGCAAGGCGCACGATCACCGCGCCCCTGACTACGATGATTGGACCACCGTAGATGGCAATGCTGAGGGCTTGAATGGCGATATACTGATCTGGTACGAACCGCTACAGAAAGCGGTTGAGATATCCTCCATGGGAGTGCGTGTGGATAGAGTGGCTCTGGAGAAGCAATTGCAGCTTACGGGGCATGAGGACTGGAAGCAGTACGCCTACCACGATGCTATTCTGAATGACCGCCTACCGCTGACCATAGGCGGAGGTATAGGTCAATCACGCCTCTGTATGTTGCTGCTGCACAAACTGCATATCGGCGAAGTGCAAGCCTCCGTATGGGATGAAAAGATGATCTACGAATGTAAACATAAAGGCATAAATATCTTAAAATAACTGTGAATTTCAATTCCTGATATTTTGCCGTTAAAATTCAAAAATCACTTTAACCAATAACCAAACAAAAATGCAGAATTATCGCTTAGAATTTTATCAGGTCAGATTTTTTTAGTAACTTTGCGGCCAATATAAATTCAGAAATACAATGATCACTTTTATTCTCTCTCTCGTTGCCTTAGTGCTTGGCTTCCTGCTCTACGGAACATTCGTGGAGCGCGTGTTTGGTATTGATGCCAAAGCAGCTACACCTGCCATGACCAAAACCGACGGTGTGGACTTTGTCCCTATGAAGCCTTGGCGCATTTTCCTAATCCAGTTTCTCAACATCGCTGGTCTAGGTCCTATCTTCGGCGCTATCATGGGTATCTTCTATGGTCCCGCTGCTTTCCTATGGATTGTCCTCGGAACCATCTTCGCCGGCGGTGTACACGACTACCTAAGTGGTATGATGTCGATTCGCAAAGGCGGACTATCATTACCCGACATCGTAGGCGACGAGCTGGGCAAGGGAATAAAACTCTTTATCCGTCTGCTCTCGTTGGTCTTATTGGTGTTACTCACCACCACTTTCCTCTCAGGTCCTGCAACCCTGCTGCAAGGTCTGGCACCATTAGGCACTATCACCCATAACGCTCACCTCGTGCCCATCATTTGGGTGCTGATCATCTTTGCTTATTACAGCCTAGCTACAGTGCTTCCTGTGGACAAACTCATCGGGCGTTTCTATCCTATCTTCGGCGCAATCTTGCTGTTCATGGGATTAGGCATTATGGTCGTGATGCTAGGGGGGCATGGCGCCGAGATGCCTGAACTCACCGATGGCCTGCACAATCGTCAAACCAACGGCCTGCCACTCTTCCCGATGATGTTTGTCAGTATCGCCTGCGGTGCTATCTCAGGTTTCCACGGCACGCAGTCGCCACTCATGGCTCGCTGTATGACGAGTGAACGCCAAGGCCGCTGGATCTTCTACGGCGCAATGGTAGCAGAGGGTATATTGGCATTAATCTGGGCTGCCGCTGCTGGTACGATGTTTGCCGATCCTGAGCAAGGACTATATGGCATAGACGGACTGCTAGCTTTCGCTGCGGCGCATCCTGGCGAGAACATAGCTGCCTTAGTAGTGGACAAGGTGTCTCGTTCGTGGTTAGGTACAGTAGGTGGCATATTGGCTATCATCGGTGTGATAGCTGCACCGATCACTTCGGGTGATACGGCTTTGCGTTCTGCTCGCTTAGTCGTGGCTGACTTCTTGCACCTCGATCAACGCCCTGTGCGCAATCGAATGATGATTGCATTGCCATTGTTCGCATGCGTGTTTGGTATGGTGTTCGTGGACTTTAATGTCGTATGGCGTTATTTCGCTTGGACCAACCAGACATTGGCCGTATTCGCCCTATGGGCAGGAACGATCTTCCTTTACAAGAAAGCACAAACTACCAAGAAGTATCCATACGCCTACCTCATAGCCCTAATACCTGCATTATTTATGACAATGGTCAGCGTGAGCTATATCTTCATTGCGCCCGAAGGCTTCCGCTTTGCTGCTGCGGGATTGAGTTGGCTGGCATACACCATCGCGGGAGCAGTGACTATAGCTCTGCTTATCCTTTTTGCTCGCTGGAGAAAAGGATAGTGGAATGCTTCGTACATAACTTCGGCATTTTCTTGCATATTTCAGAAAAAAGTAGTACCTTTGCACGTTTTTTGTAAATTACTACAAAAGGCGGCAATACAACTGAAAAATATTAACTAACATAACAGAGAAAATAGAATGAAAAGATTTATTAAATTTTATTGTACGGCAGTATGTATGCTTATGAGCCTATTCGCTACAGCACAAGCTTCTACTGTCACAACTATTGGTCCTGCGGATACATACGGCTTTCTGACAGCTCCTGATGGATCGACATGGACATATACCGCTGCTTACGCTGTGGAAAACGGACACCCAAAGAGTGCCGAGATCTCCATCTATGACAACTTCCAAAAATTGGTCGGTACACTCAATGAGACCTTCGAACTAGCAGAGACCGATCTATGGGTTCGCGATGTAGAAATCAACTCTTTGGTTACACGTAAGTTCTTTAACTCAGATAACAATATCGAGATCATGTTGTTTATCTCAATTGCTACTAAGGACTACAAAGGACGTTTCTACAATAGCGTTTACTCTCTCTCAGAAGACACCTCTACACACGTGTGCAACGTAGATGGCAACCAAGTGCTGGCGAAGAATATCTCCACCAACAACAACGACAACTACACCATGGTCTTCTTCCGTCAGTACTACGACGAGAATAATACCCTCTACTACAACTATGATGTGTATGGCAAAGCCGAGTATGGCACCAGCCAACCTGTGCTGAAACATACCTTTGAGATACCTTATCAGCACATAGCTGCGCTCAACGACCCTATGCCTATCTACATGATGCAGAGTGGCAAATATACTATAGACTATGTGGTGGCTCAATACGAGAAACCATTCTTCGACCCTAGTATCCCTGTCTATGAGGAGCCTGTGGTGAATCCAGACAATAGTTTGGTCATCACACGCTACGACAATAAGTTCAATCAACTCTCCGAGGTCAAGATACCGATGATCCAAGACGAAGATCCTGCGTTCCTCTATACCTTCTATTATTTAGGTGGTCTGGGCGGACAAAACGATGTGATATTGGACTACAACGGTACTGGTGAAATGGCGTTCGTTGTGACAGTGGATAACTACGAGACAGCTTCAGATGGTTCGGTATATTCTTACTACCTCTATGACGCGAATGGTAACAAAATCAATACTATCGCCGAGCATGGTTTGGGTACAATTTATATGAGCAATTTACCTGGCCACTCGCAGCAATATGGCTTCTTAAAGAATGAGAACGATGTGGAGTTTATCCAAATGGTGGATGTACCATCATGTCAGACGGTGGCTCGTATACCGCTATACAACGGCGGTGCTACCTTGTCTGGTAATTGGGATCGTGTACCGTATGGCGACTCCTATCATTATGTAGTATCGCTTCTGCAAGGTGAGAATGCAGAGGACGGTACCATTCACCAACGTATAGCATGGTTTACCAACAAAGGAAAACTTCATCACTATGATGATCTCAATTTGGGCAAAAACGTAGAGACCGCACAAGTGAATATCCAATCTTCCGTACTCGACCCACGTCTGTTCAATGCGGACAATGCTTACGAATACATGGTGCTACTCAAACGCACCAAAATGGGTTCGTCAGAGAAAGAAGAGGTGTTGCTGATTTGCAATAACGAAGGAAATACTCTCTTAGAGCTGGGTGCAGATGCTGCTAAAGGTGGAGCGCTGAGCATGATTAATGTGCTGAATGTGAAGACCAATCCAGTATTATTGTGTGCATACAACAACGACTCACACTTCACACTCAATTACTATGCTTTGCCACTCGTCAAGAACACACTCAAGGGCGAAGGTACAGTGGAAGACCCATATCAGATTACATGCGCTGCAGATTTCTTCCAAATAGATGATGCTCCTAATGCGCACTATCAAATCATGAACGATATTGACTTTGGTAATGCTCCTTTTGCTGGATTGAAAAATATATTTGCAGGTTCACTCGATGGTGATAACAAGATGCTGACTAATCTCTTCTTGAATGGTAGCGGTCTCTTCCGCGAAGTAGTGGATACAGCCGTTATCAAAAATATCTGCTTAAAAGAGCCTGTAATGGCACTCAATAGTAATGCTCTATATGCTGGCTTTATCGCCAATACCATGCGTGGTGGATATACCGATGATGGCGTAGAACTGAATGCCACGTTGAACAACGTGCACCTACTTTCTCCTACTATGGTAGGCTACGATTTTGCAGGTGTATTCGGCGGATTAGTAGGCGAGGCATCGCTCTTTATGAATACCAGCGTATGTTCGGTACAAGAAGCAACGTTTGAAGCGCAGAATGCAGAGGCTGTAGGTGGTATCATAGGCACAACGCTCACAGGTTCTGCAGTGAACGCCGTTTCGTTCTCCGGTGAACTCAATGGCGGTACTACCGTCGGCGGTATAGTGGCTTCTGTTGCTAGCGACTGCCCTATATACCACGCGCATGTGGATGCCGATATCGCAGGTGCTACTATCGTGGGTGGTGTAGCAGGCACGAGCGATCGTGCTGTGATTGCTAACTGCTATGTGGAAGGTACATTGGCTCTCGCCGTAGCAACAGAAAAGGGTGGAGTAGGCGCTATCGTAGGTGCCTTGGCTGCCGACATCATGGGCAATACCACCGATGCTATCGTGTATGACAATATTGTGGCGCTGCAATCTATTCAAGCTCCTCAAGGCGCTATAGCACACCGTGTAGTGGGCTTCTCCAGCTGCAATGATTATGAATATGACTGGGATAATGTGGATTGGAACAAAGATCAATCCGAGTGGCCACGTATCTATGGCAACCCAGAGAAATGTCTAAAGGACAACTATGTAACGTCTGCTTTGGCAATCTTGGATGCTACTATAACTGCAGAGCATACCACTACCGAGGGTGCAGATATGGCTGCTAGCGAACTGACAACAGACTGGTTGAGCAACCACGGTTTTGCATTAGGTAATAACGTAGATGCTCCTTGGGTATTGAACAACGATGCGTTGTATTTGTGGTTCGAAAATGGACAAACAGGTACAGGTGTTGAGAATATTTGGACAGATAACGCTACCTCTACAGCTCGCAAACTTCTCATCAATGGTCAAGTGGTGATTATCCGTGACGGCAAACTATACAATGTAATGGGATATAGTTTATAGTGTAAAGGCACGAAAAGAAAAGAGTTCGGAAATATCCGAACTCTTTTCTTTTGTAGGTTATTGTTGTTTCAGCGAGAGCTGTATTCTTCCTCGTGCGCGATCTATATCTATCACCCGGACACGCACATGTTGGTGCAGACTGACTACCTCGCTTGGATTACTGATACGGCGATTAGCCATCTCGGAGATATGAATCAGCCCGTCCTTGTGTACGCCCAAATCACAGAAAGCACCGAAATTGGCAATGTTCGTAATAATACCCGGCAAGACCATACCTACTTGCAAATCATCGATCGTATGTACGGACTCGTCAAAGTGGAACTCCTCTAACTGCGTGCGTGGGTCGCGACTCGGTTTCTCCAACTCACGAAGAATATCGGTAAGGGTAGGGATACCCACCTCGTTCGTTACATAACGCGGCAAATCAATCTGCTGTCGCAAGTCTGCACGGCTCATCAAGTCGCTAACTGTGCAACGCAAGTCTTTTGCCATACGCTCTACAATAGCATAACTTTCAGGGTGAACGGCAGAGTTGTCCAATGGATTATCGGAATTCGTAACACGCAAAAAGCCTGCGGCTTGCTCGTAGGTCTTAGCACCCATCTTAGGCACTTTGAGCAAGGCTTTGCGGTTAGGAAATGCTCCATGCTCTTGGCGATAATTCACAATATTCTGTGCCAAAGCGGGACCAAGACCAGATATATAGGTAAGGATATGCTTGCTGGCGGTATTGACATCTACACCTACACGGTTCACTACGCTCTCCACGGTTTGTTGGAGCGATTCTGCCAAGCGCATTTGATTGACATCGTGTTGGTATTGCCCCACGCCAATGGATTTAGGATCAATTTTGACCAATTCTGCCAAAGGGTCCATCAGTCGTCTGCCAATGGATACCGCACCGCGCACCGTGACATCTTCATCGGGAAACTCCTCGCGTGCCGTCTTGCTAGCTGAATAGACCGAAGCACCGCTTTCGCTAACGACGAAAAGTTGGGGGGATGGGCGATTGGCTATTGGCGATGGGGTATTGGAAAGGGCGAAGCGTACCATCTGCTCTGTTTCGCGCGAAGCTGTACCGTTACCGATAGCAATAGCCTCAATCTGGTATTGATGTACGAGTCGTTGAATGGTTTCGGTAGCCTGTTTGGTGTTGAGAAAGACGACCGTATGGTGCAGCAAATCGCCTTGCGCAGAGAGTACCACTACTTTGCAACCAGTACGGAAGCCTGGGTCAAGTGCCAATACGCGCTTTTGTCCGAGTGGCGATTCCAACAATAGTTGGCGCAGATTATCGGCAAACACGCGAATAGCCTCTGCATCGGCTTTCTCCTTACTGCTGGCGGCGAACTCCGTTTCGATAGATGGCTTGAGCAGACGTTTGTAACTATCCTCCATCGCTAACTCCACCTGATAGGATGCGTCGCTATTGCTGCGCAAAAAACAGTGCGCTAATTTATCCAATGCTTTTTCACGGTCGGGAGAAATATCCACTCGGATAAACCCTTCGTTTTCAGCTCGGCGAATCGCTAATAATCGATGCGAAGAGATACGGCGAAGTGGTTCGTTGACAGCGAAATAGTCTTTGTATTTCTGCGCTTCGGGATCAGACTCTTTGCCCTTGATTACCTTGGTAGAGATGATAGCTGAATAGCTAAACTCACGGCGGATTTGCTGTCTTGCGTGCTCGTCTTGACTAATCCACTCTGCGATAATATCACGAGCGCCTTGCAGGGCTTCATCTCGCTCCTTGCCTAATCGCCTGATTGCCTCATCGCCTTCTCGCCTTTGTGCAAAAATGGCTTGTGCTAACGGCTCATACCCTTGTTCGCGTGCTACATCGGCACGCGTCTTGCGGTGGGGCTTGTAAGGTAGGTAAATGTCCTCCAATTCGGTGGCGTCCCACGATTGCTCAATGCGTTGGCGGAGCTCCGGAGTGAGTTTACCTTGCTCGTCAATGGTTTTAAGAATCGTGGCTTTACGCTCATCAATTTCTAAGAAACGATGATACTCCTCGGCGATTTGGCTAATTTGCACCTCGTCCAAACTGCCCGTGCGTTCCTTGCGGTAGCGGGCAATAAAAGGTATGGTGGCATTCTCACTGAGCAAGGCAATAGTGGCTGCCACTTGCGTAGCAGCCACTCCTATACGTGATGAAATTAATGTCGAAAAATCAGTCATCGTAATTAGAACAAATAGCGAACACCAAGGGTGATACCACTATAAAGACCACTTGTGTTGAATGTAAGTCCTTCGCCACCTACGATACCGATGTTAGGACGATAATCTAAGGAAAGTTGCATAGGGAACCAAAAATCGTAAGAGATACCTACGTGACCTACCACACCTGCATAGAAAGCAGGAGCCTTAAATCCGTAAATACCTAAACCAGCACCTACACCGAGGTTCCAGTTCCATTGACCTTCGTAGTCCCATGGAATAACTGCACCAAAAGGATTAACCCAATCGTAGGTAGCAGTTGCACCAATACCCTCAAAGAAAGGAACATTAATAGACACATCGATCATATTGGCTTCGCCCAAACTGTGTTGATAAGAAAGGTCAATACCATAACCAATATTCGCACCAATAGCACGTGGTTGAGCAATAGCTGAACCTACGCTAACGATTGCCAAAATAGCAACCAAAATAATACTTTTCTTCATAATTGATAAATTTTAATAGTTAATAAAAACGTTGTTATTGTAATTTGTCTAACGCCTCTTTCATTCTGCGCATAGCTTCGATGATGAGGTCTTCGCTTGTAGCGTATGAGAAACGAATACAGTTGTCCTCGCCAAACGCGCTACCCGATACGCAAGCTACGTGCGCCTCTTGTAGCAAGTAGGTCACCAACTCATCTGCGTTATGTATCGTTTGTCCGTTGTATTGCTTACCAAAGAACGCCGATACATCAGGGAAGAGGTAGAACGCACCTTGTGGTTCCAACACCTTCATACCTGCTATCTCCTTTGCTAATCCTACAATCAAGTTGCGGCGACGCTCAAAAGCTTGACGCATATCCTCAACGCATTGTTGAGGACCTGTATAAGCAGCTTCTGCAGCTTTTTGTGCGATGGTTGTAGCGCAACTGATGGTCTGACCTTGCAGACGTTTCACTGCGGTGATAAGGTCTTTGTCGTGCGAAGCCAACCAACCGATACGATAACCTGTCATGGCATACGCCTTGCTCACACCATTGATGATGATGAGGCGGTCTTCCAACTCAGGGAACTGTGCCAAAGTCTCGTGCTTGCCTGTGTAGAGGATGTGTTGATAGATTTCATCTGCGAGTACCACCACTTGTGGGTGATGCTTTAGTACCTCTACCAATGCCTTCAGGTTCTCCAGCGTATAGACGGAACCTGTTGGGTTATTAGGCGAACAGAGCATGAGCAGCTTGGTGTTAGGAGTAATAGCAGCCTCGAGCTGCTCTGCGGTCAGGCAGAAGTTGTTCTCCATCGTGGTGCGCACCAATACGCTTTTGCCTTGCGCAATCTTGACCATTTCTACATAACTGACCCAGCATGGCGTAGGCATAATCACCTCATCGCCAGGACCAATCAGTGCCTCAATCGCGTTGCAGAGTGCTTGCTTTGCGCCTACGGAAACGATAATCTCGTTGGCGTTGTAGGGACGTACAGGATAATCTTGTATGTCGCGGTTCAGCGTATCGGCAATGGCTTGACGCAAGGCAGGGAAACCAGGCGTAGGGCCATAGTGTGAGATGTCGTTGTTGATAGCATCAATAGCCGCTTGCTTGACATGAGCAGGAGCAGGGAAGTCGGGCTCACCCAATGATAGTCCAATAACGTCTACTCCTTCTGCACGGAGTTGTTGGCATAGTGCTGCCACTTGCAGGGTTGCTGACTCTTCGAGCGCAGCGATTCGTTGTGAAATAGTCATAAAGATTGTAAAAGTATATTGTTATAGTTTTGTTCCAGTTACACTATAATGTTCACCTTCGTGTACGATTTCTACTTGTCCGTGTCGGATGATCTTGTGTGTATCCTCCTCGGAAGTAGTAATATCTTGTACAGCGGTCGACTCGGCAAAGGTCACTTGGCATTCTGCTGTGAAGTCACCGAGAATAGCCGTCACAGTGTATGTACCTGCCTTGGTGCTGGTGAGTGTAGCCGTTAGACCATCTGTTTTCAGTTTGGATACGCGGTCGCTTGGTGTTCGGCGCCATGTCACCTCTTGGTCATCGGCGTTAGCAGGGGTGATGATAGCATGCAGCTGAACGGTTTCGCCTACTTGTACGGTGATATTGCTCTCGCTCAATGCAAATTCTTTTACGCGAATCTTGTGTGGTTCTGCACTCAGTTCCCAACCTGCTATACCGTGTCCAAGACAGTACTCATAGAGGTTAACGGTCACAGAATCAAGGCGCTCCCACCAGAAGAATGCGCCTACTGATGCGTTGGCATTATAGCCTCCATTACCCAACTGCTCTTGGGTGTACATTGGCGTTAAGTCGGCAGATGTCATATCGCGAACTGTCCAACCACCTTTGTAGTGAGCACCAGAGGTATATACGAACATGTCGTGGCCATTCAGTTGGAAGAGTGCACCACCTACTGTGTTGTTGCGTGCTGGAGCAGTTGTTCCATTAGGAGATGTCAGGTATGAACCTTTATCGCCATTCTTGTAGAGATGATAGCCATTACCACGAATTTGATAGATAAAATGATTAGGATTGTTATCTATAGGAATCACATATCCTGCGGCAGCACCTGTAAGGCTAACTGGACATGATGTGGTAGAAACATATTGACCATTGGCAATCTTTACTACCTCCACAGTTGTCTGTCCGTTAGGGAAGAAATATATATAGCCACCAGCAGCAGAGAAGATGTCGCCACTCGCTGTTGGGAAGTTGGCTTGTCCATTGTTGTTGAGTGTGAAATTAATCACATGCTCGGTATTGTCTTCTGTTTTGAATACAGTCAGTTGTGTAGGCACTTTTGCGTCTTCTGATGTGTGAAGAATCAAGTTACCTGCATCGTCGCGACAAATACCGTGGCGTAGGTTAGCATACTCAATACCTGGTTCCCACACTTTGCCAGTAGTGTCCACAGCTACTACTTTCTTTGCGCTGTAATCTGCCATATAGAATGTTCCGTCAATGAAAGCTGCTTCTTGTGCATTGACATAATTGCCTGATTTTGTGGTCGGGAAATTCTCTGGCAATGTACCTGCTGTCTCACTGAAATTGAAGAGTGGAGTTACATACAAATTATCCAGCGGAGGAGTTGGTGAGAGTGCCTCCCAATCAATCTCTTCTAATTCTGGCATATCAGCTGGCACAAGGTAGTCGCATGTCATGGTGGTGCAACCCATCTCGCCATGTTTGATGTAGTCAGATGAACTATTGACTGTCCAGCAGGCTACTTCCATACCTGCCTCGTGGCATATGCGTGCCATAGCTTTGGTTAAACCACCTGTTTGTACGCTAGGATTGATGCCCCATTTTTTGCACCACTCGTAGCGTGCTTGAGTTACTTCGTAGCAGAGGTATTGGCATTGAAGTTTTGGATAATTGGTGCGCACATATTCCAATGATGGTTGCATAGAGGTCAAAATGCGTGCCTCTTCTACCAATCCGTGTTTCTCAATCAGTTTGTACAAGCCAGGGAAACGGGTCATATCGTTGCTATTGATACCAACTGCCCATTTGAGCTCAATAATAGGGAATACATTGTTCTCTTTGCAGATTTCCAAATAGCGATCTACCGTTAGAATTTTTGCGGTGTATTGTACGCCGCCACGTGTTTGTGTGAGTGTGAGATCTTTAAGGTTGGCAAACTTAGTGTAAGGAATTTGTACATCATGTCCTACGCGGCTGAGGTCATCATCGTGCCAACATACGTATTCACCATCGCTGGTTGTTTTGACATCTATTTCCAAACCAGTATAGCCATAATAGTTTATACCATTCATCATGGCCTCTTCGGTGTTTTCTACTCCGCGATAACTACCGCGGTGACCTGCAAATAGAGGTTTCCAAGCGTATGCTTGAAGAAACAGACATGCAATGCATAATAGGGTAAAAATTCGTTTCATAATGGTTGTGATTTAAAGTGTGTTATTTCTTCTAAACTCAGATAGAATGATGGCAGTAGCTATACTGACGTTCAAACTCTCTGAAGTAGGTTGGTCGGCGGGGTAGGAAGGAATGAATAGCGGATGCGTAATCACTTCCCTCACTTTTTGAGAGATACCATTGCCCTCGTTGCCCATGACAATAATACCTTTCTCTTTGGTCGGAATGGCATGGGGGGCATACATGTTCTTACCATCGAGCAACGTGCCGTAGATTGGGGTGCCTGCATTTTGATGTTGGCTCAGTACCTGCGAGAGGTCGTCCACGTAATGCAGGTGTACGCGTGCCAAAGCACCCATGGTGGCTTGTACTACCTTAGAATTGTAGCAATCAGCTGTATCGCGTGAGCAGAGTATATGGTGTATGCCAAACCAATCGCATGTGCGGATAATCGTGCCTAAGTTGCCAGGATCTTGCACACCGTCTAATGCCACCAATAGCCCATCGCCCATCGCCAATTGCCCATCGCCAATCGCCTCTCTCTTCTTGAATACGCCAATTACTCCTTGTGGCGTACGCAACGATGACATCTGTTCGATCTCCATTGGGGTCGCATTCTCGCTCGAAGCCAATAAGACCAATTCAAATGCCCCTTTGAGGTCATTCACGCACTTCTCGCCTTCTGCCACAAACACGCCTTCCGCATCGCGGAACTTCTTTTGTTGCAATTGGCGAACCCATTTTATTTGTGCTTTGCTCAAATGTGGCATATCGTATCTGATGCTATTGGACTGCAAAAGTACTATTTTTTTTTGGAATTTGCAAATGTTTGGTTTATTTTTTTGAGAAATTTATTTCGTTTTGTTCACCGACTTCGCTCAATTCCAGCCATCGTAATTCGGCCTCGTCGAGGGCATCTTGCACCTCTTGGTAGCGTTTTGAAGCTTGCGCTATGGCATCGGGAGCGGTTGCACCGCCTGATAATAAGGCTTCTAACTGCGCTTTTTCTTCCTCTAATAGAGGCATTTGCTTCTCCAATTCTTCCAATTCGCGTTTCTCCTTGAAACTTAATCTACGTTTCTGTTCGGTTTTAACTTTTTGGTTATTGGCTATGGGCGATTGGCTATTGGATGCTTTTTCGTTGCGTTCGCTATTCTTGCCTTTTGCCTCTAATCGATACTGCGTATAGTTGCCGGGGAAGTCTTGCACGTTGCCTTGTCCGTGGAAAACGAAGATATGGTCCACTACGCGGTCCATAAAGTAGCGGTCGTGGCTAATGACGATTAGGCAACCGCGGAAGTTCTTGAGGTATTCCTCTAGTACGTTGAGTGTGGGTATATCGAGGTCGTTGGTTGGCTCGTCCAGAATGAGGAAGTTAGGGCTGCGCATGAGTACGGTGCAGAGGTGCAGTCGTTGGCGCTCACCGCCAGATAACTTGCCCACAAAATCGTATTGCTGACTGGGCGAAAAGAGGAACATTTGCAAGAATTGACTGGCGGTCATTTTCTCGCCTCCACCCAAATCTACGACTTCGGCTATGTCGCGCACGATATCGATGACTTTTTTGCCTTCGTCGAACGCGAGTCCTGTCTGTGCGTAGTAACCAAAACGCACGGTGCTACCGATGTCCCATGTGCCACTGTCGGCGGGTACTTCGCCCAAGAGTAGCTTGATGAAGGTGGATTTGCCTGTGCCGTTGTTGCCAATGATACCAAGTTTCTCATAGCGCGAGAAGACGTAGTTGAAGTTGTGCAGTATGACCTTCTCTTCGCCTGTAGAAGGCGAGATAAAGGTCTTGCATACGTCTTTGGCTTCGAATATCTTATTGCCTATGTAACCCGATTTGACGGATAAGCGCACATCGGCTTCTTGGTGTTGCTGTTTGGCTTTCTTTTCCAGTTCGTAGAAGTTGTCGATGCGGTATTGCGCTTTGTGTGCGCGTGCTTGTGGCATGCGTCGCATCCATTCAAGTTCGGTGCGGTAGAGGTTGCGTGCTTTTTCTACTTCTGCCTGCTGCGCTTCGAGTCGTTCGGCGCGTTTCTCTATGTAATAGGCATAGTTGCCGTGATAGGTGTAGAGGTTGTGTTCGTCGAGTTCGAAGATATCGGTGCAGACGCTATCGAGGAAATAGCGGTCGTGGGTGACCATGAGTATGGTGAGTGCTTTCTCACCGCGTATGGTGCGGTTGTTGAGGTATTCTTCGAGCCAAACTACAGTTTCGAGGTCAAGGTGGTTGGTGGGCTCATCAAGCAGAAGAATGTCGGGCTCGTCATCTAACACTTGTTGGAGCAGCAGTTTCTTCTGCTGTCCGCCACTGAGTTTTTTGAAATCCTCTTCTTTAGCCTTATCGCCTAATAACCTCATCGCCTCTTCGCCTGATAGGCGTTGTGGCAAGTATTTTACTTTCAGGTCTTTGCGCCATGTGATTTTGCCACTGTCGTAGTCGGTCTTGCCCATGAGAATGTCGAGTAGGGTACTTTTGCCGATACCATTGCGCGCAATGAGGGCAATGCGTTGCCCTTTGTTCACGGCAAAACTGATATTGCTAAACAATACCTTTGAACCTACAGATTTTGTGAGGTCCTCTACTAATAAATATGGAATAACAGCAGCCATACCATTCTACACAATCCTACACTACTTAATTGTATCCTCAGGCAACTGCAATGTATAGAGTATAGCTTCTGCTTGACGCAGTGCGGTGCGTTTCTTTTGTCCTGCTGCGTATAGGAATACTTCGGCTGTTACGACACGACCATTGACTTGATCGAGGCGTGTGTGGCTTACGTATGGGCCGCCCATAGCTTCTCCGTTGATGATTTTCCACAGTCCGCGAATTTCAGTAGCGGAGGTGCTATCATTGACCATAACGGAGCGTTGCAGTAGTGGTGGCATGACTTTATATTCAGTGCCCATGTATGCGCCTTCTACACTGCCTTTGACTACGCGACTGAGTACAGCATCGCGTTTGCTATTCAAGAACGTAGAAGTAAACGTATTAGGGTCGGTATAAGGATAGCTATATACTACGATGTCGCGGCGCATAGGACCTTTGTTGTTGCAGCACCATAGCAGACGTACCTCGGGTGCTACGGTGATAGGGTTGCGCAGACTATATGTGGTAGCTCCGCCTAAGACGGTATCCATGATGAGGATATAGTCTTCAGGGATAAGCATGTCGTATCCTTGTGCTTGGAGAATCGCGCGTGCTTCTTTATTGGTGCTCGCGCGATAGAATCTCGTTTGTCGTTTGATCTCTTGATTGACAAACCACTGGCGAATCTCCTCGCCTTCTTCCAACCAATAGGTCACAAACGCTTCTGTCGAAGGTGATTGAATACGGCAGATGGCTTGTGGTGTGGACCAATAATCGTTGGATACTTTCGCTTTGAGTTGGGTGTATTTTTGAGGATTAATGTCCACGAGAAGAATGTTACGTGTGGGTTTGAACATATCATCAAATAGTGCGGTTGACACTTTGGTGACACGGAAGTAAGGCTCCACTTGTGGCATACATGGCATATCGGCTCCCATCACCGCCTCGACCAAATCGTATAGGGTGGCTATGGGTTTTGTGTAGCCGGATGCCTCATTCACGAGTGCATATTTTCCTACCTCATGCAGTTGGTCTTGTGTCAGAGGTTCGTCGTTGATGACCACCAAACACTCATATACTGAACCTGTTGCAGAAGTCAATGTACGTCCTGTACTTTTTCCGCAACCTACCAATACTAAACTTGCTGCTGTCAGCACCAAACCACGCAATACTGCTCTTTTCATAATCAACTTTGTTTATATTTTTTATGTTACATGCAATTTTTATGCAATTTGCCTGCAAAGTTACATTTTTTTTTTCAATTCTGCAACTTTTGCGGATATACTGTTTGTAATAGTAGCATGATTGCACAAAAATGTAGAAAAGATTTGTATATATGCAAAAAAAATACTACCTTTGCACTCGAATATGCATTTATTGGCAAAGTACTATATATAATTGAGAGAATATGGAAAAAGTAATTAGTGGCATTCGCCCTACGGGCAATTTGCACCTCGGTAATTATTTCGGTGCAGTGAAGAGTTTTGTGAAGATGCAAGAGGAGTACAACTGTATGTTCTTCATTGCCGATTGGCACTCGCTCACTACACACCCTACACCTGAAAATATACGCACTTCTGTTCGCACTATCTTGGCAGAATACTTGGCTTGCGGTATTGACCCTCAGAAAGCACCAATCTATGTGCAAAGCGATGTGAAGCAAGTACTTGAACTCTATCTTTACCTGAATATGAACGCTTACTTGGGTGAGTTGGAGCGCGTGACTTCGTTCAAAGAGAAAGCGCGCAAGCAGCCTGACAACGTGAATGCAGGTCTCTTGACGTACCCATCGCTCATGGCGGCAGATATCCTGGTGCACAAAGCAGACAAAGTGCCTGTGGGTAAAGACCAAGAGCAGAATATGGAGATGGCACGTTTGTTCGCTCGCCGTTTTAACCGCATCTATGATGTAGAGTACTTCAAAGAGCCTGAGTCTTTCCACTTCAATGCCAAAGCGGTGAAGGTGCCTGGTTTGGACGGTAGTGGTAAGATGGGTAAGAGCGAGGGCAATGCTATTTACCTCTGCGACGATGAGGCAACCATTAAGAAGAAAGTCATGCGCGCGGTGACCGATGCGGGTCCTACTATGCTCAACCAAGAAAAGCCTGAGCCTATTGAGAACCTCTTCACACTCATGCAACTCGTTTCTGCGCCTGATACCTACGATTACTTCAACGATCAGTACAACAATATGGCTATCCGTTATGGCGATATGAAGAAGCAATTGGCAGCAGACATCAATGCTTTCTGCGCACCAATCCGCGAACGCATCTTGGAGTATAAGAGCAACGATGAGTTGCTTGCCAAAGTTGCGCGCGAGGGTGCTGAGGCAGCAGCTGCTAGTGCAGAGAAGACTATCCGCGAGGTGCGCGAGATTATCGGCTTCCGCAATTAAACTATATTTTGGCACGGGTTTTGCAGAGTGAGAAGTAAGAAGTAAAACGAAAAATGAAACGGAGCATTATCATATCACTAGTGGGGTTATTTGGAATAGGGCTTTCTGCCCAAATTGTAAATAGCAAATCGTCAAATACATACATTGACGATGCCTACTACTGGCACACAATGGACACTATTGTGCCCTCTGAGCCTGTGTATGATCGCAATGCACGTGAGTTTATCTTTATGGAGGATACGACCCAATATCCTGATACCGTCGTAATGCGCATAGTAGAGAAATGAAAAATCTCCTTGAGCGCGGCAGGGAGTTGATTGCCGCGCAAGTTGTTGATGTTGTCTTTCTATAAAATGAAACACCTTTTCTACATATTAACAGTTGTATTCTTAGCTTGTTCATACACACTGAGAGCTCAAGACGTCCAACGTTTCTCCGAACGTCAGCTTATCGGTACGGCTCGCTATGTGGGTATGGGTGGCGCTATGACAGCTATTGGTGGTGATCCCTCAGCTGTATTGGACAACCCTGCGGGATTAGGACTTTATCGCAGAAGCGAAATATCGCTCACTCTTGACGAGACCATAGACAATACTACACAACGCTCTACCACCTTAAACAACGCTATACCATCCTCCACTCGCTCTCGTTTTGCCGCACCACAAGTCTCGGCTATTTGGGCGTGGGGCAATCCGACCAAACAGCGTGGACTGATATACAGCAACCTCATGCTCTCCGTCCATCGCTTGGCGAATTTCAATCGCGATGTGATGGTCGAGGGTAAGGACTTGGGGTTGGTATCTACCATTTGCAATATTACCAACGATATGGGTGGTGTAGCAGAGGAGAACTTGCAGGATAAGCCATGGGATAATGTGGAGATAGGTTGGCTCAGTATTTTGGGTTACGAGGCGTATCTCATTGACCCTATTGAGGATAGCCAATGGCAACCTGCTGTGCAACTCACAGATGGCAAGTTATCTGTCTCCGAATCAGGAACCACGGATCAATATACGCTCTCTTGGGCGGGTAATATCAGTAATCAGTGGTATGTAGGATTGAGTTTGAATGTGCCCACATTGTCCTATACCAAACGCACTTCGCATTACGAAACAGACCGTGTTAATTCCGCTGAACTCAAATCATTGTATCATCTCTCTGGTTTGGGCGTGAATGGTTCTGTGGGATTGATATATAGACCTATTCAAGCTTTGCGTGTGGGAGCATCGTTCCAAACGCCTACTATGATGAATCTATCTATGCAGACGGAGGGCGATATGTATAGCCTTGTGGATGGGCAAAAGTATGATGTGCTAACTCCCGAGAGTGGGGTGGTCAGCACCGAGATGGTGTCGCCTCTCCGCACGAGTGTGAGTGTGGCAGGACAGATAGGCAACGAGGGATTGATTGCTGTGCAGTACGACTATGCACATTCTGCGGAGATGGAGGACGTACATACGTTGCGTGTTGGTGCCGAAGCGCAAGCGACTCGTGGATTGTTCATCAATGCTGGTTATGTTTATGAGTCGTCATTCACGAAGGATGATCCTATATGGATGTTGGGTTACAACGAGATACGCACGGATATGGATTATCGCTATACGGCGGCTACGCAGTATTATACTGTAGGTTTGGGTTATCGCAGCGATGTGGTTGTAGCGCAGTTGGCGTACCAATACCGTTGGCAAACGCTTCATCAGTATGCTTCTGAGACACAATCTTTGCCATTGAATGTCGATACCCGTACCCACCGTATTGTAGCCACCTTGGCATGGAGATTTTAGGCGAAAGGCGATGAGGCGAAAGGCAAGAGGTAGCGGCGAAGCCGCATATTACTAGCCTTTAACCTTTAACCTCTATACTTTGGCACAGAATTTGTAAAGAATATAACGCAGAAAAATCTAACAGCGAGCTTGCGAGCGGTCTGACAGCGTAGCGGTCTAACCTCTAACAGCGCAGCGGTCTTAAACATATTGTTGCATTGCCCGGAACCGGAAAACTCAACACATTAATTTTTTCCGAGAAAGGTGCTCTTTCCAATGGCGTGCTAATACTCTACGCGGTGACCGACTTTTGTCGTAGCGATGAGGTAGTTAGATTACAAAGGATCTGTACCCCTCAAATCCTGTTTTTAGGAGTTTTCTCGAGTCAAGTGGCAATGCAGCATTTTTTTATAATTCTGAGCCGCTCGCTGTGTTCTTATCTCCCGTTGGTCGAACGATTATTTGTTGCGAGCGGAATAAGTTGTTAGATTAAGTTGTTTAAGTTGTTGTAAATAAATAACTCGTTTAATTTTTGTTTTAATAACATGATTCGTGCTTATATCAATGAAAACCGCACCCGCTTCTTAGAGGAGTGGGCGAGTTTGATTCGTATTCCCAGCGTGAGCTGCCAACCTGCTCACCGTGATGATATGCTCCGTTGTGCGGAGCGTTGGTGTGAACTCCTACTTGCAGCGGGCGCACAACGTGCAGAGATTATGCCTTCCGCTGGACACCCCTTCGTCTATGCAGAATACTCACCCATCGCCAATACCCCATCGCCCATAGCCAATATCCCAACCGTTTTGGTGTATTCGCACTACGATGTGATGCCTGTGGAGCCACTTGATTTGTGGCATTCTAATCCTTGGGAACCCGATATACGCGATGGTCGTCTGTATGCTCGCGGCGCTGATGATGACAAAGGACAGGCGATGATTCAGGTAAAAGCCTTCGAGTACCTCGTGAAGCATGGCTTGATGAACTGTCACGTGAAATTTATTTTCGAGGGTGAAGAGGAGATAGGTAGTCCTAGTCTTGATGCATTCCTCAAAGAACACCGCGACTTGCTCGCTTGCGATATTATTCTCGTGAGCGACACTTCTATGATAGGCAAAGAAACGCCTTCTATCACTACAGGTCTGCGTGGCTTGGCTTATTGGGAGATTGAGGTTACAGGTCCTAATCGTGATTTGCACAGCGGGCACTTTGGTGGTGCGGTGAAAAACCCTATCAATGCGCTCACTGAGATGCTTGCTAAGGTCGTAGATGACAAAGGGCGTATCACTATTCCTGGTTTTTATGACGATGTATTGCCAATTCCCGAGGCAGAGCGTGAGATGATCAAGCAGATTCCTTTCTCTGAAAAATCCTATTGCGAGGCAATCGATGTGGACACTACTTTTGGTGAGGAAGGCTATTCTACTTTGGAGCGTAATTCATGTCGTCCGTCTTTCGACATCTGCGGAATATGGGGAGGATACACAGGCGAGGGAAGCAAGACCGTCTTGCCAAGCAAAGCGTATGCTAAGGTGAGTTGCCGTTTGGTGGCTAACCAAGATCATGAGAAAGTGAGCCAAGCGTTTATCGATTATATCAATAGCATTGCTCCACAGGGTGTGCGTGTGAAAGTGACTCCAATGCACGGTGGTCAGGGATATGTATGCCCGATAGATATTCCTGCATATAAGGCTGCGGAGCATGGCTTTGAAGTAGCATTTGGTAAACGCCCATTGGCTGCTCGTCGCGGAGGTAGTATTCCGATTATCAGCAGTTTTGAGCAGATTTTGGGTGTGAAAACGATTCTCATGGGCTTTGGATTGGAGAAGAACGCCATTCACTCGCCCAACGAGTCTATGGACTTGGAGGTCTGGGAAAACGGCATTGTTGCAGTCACAGAGTTCTATAAAGAGTTATGTAAATAAAAACAACTCAAACAACTATTCCGCTTCGCCAACACTATCACCCCACTCGCTCACGAAGCTCGTAGGGACCCCGATACTGCTCAGTGGCAAGAAATTGTTTTCATTGTAGTGCCTAATTGTTGGTGATGTTGATGAATGTGTCTCCTTGGCAAGCGCCAATGTTGGGCGCGCGCAGTAGTTGTTTATGTTGTCTTATATAAGAATTATCACTGTTGTAAATAAAAACAACTCAAACAACTATTCCGCTTCGCCAACACTATCACCCCACTCGCTCACGAAGCTCGTAGGGACCCCGATATTGCTCAGTGGCAAGAAATTGTTTTCATTGTAGTGCCTAATTGTTAGTGTTGTTGATGAATGTGTCTCCTTGGCAAGCGCCAATGTTGGGCGCGCGCAGTAGTTGTTTATGTTGTCTTTTATAAGAATTATCACTGTTATTTGATATTATGAACATTGTTATTATAGGTCAAGGCAACGTAGCCACCAATTTGGACTATGCTTTTCGCAAGAAAGGTGTAGCTTGTCAGATGGTGAGTAGCCGTGAGGGATTGGATCGATTGCCCCAAGCCAATGTGTATATATATGCCGTCCGTGATGAGGCATTACCCAGTGTGGTGGCGCAAGTAGTCGGCGTAGGAAAATCATTGCACCTCCATACCTCGGGTACAATGCCCATCACGGTTTTTGGTGAAGACAAACCGCATGCTGGGGTGTTTTATCCTTTCCAAACCTTCAGCAAGTCGCGTGTGATAGAGGACTTCTCCACAGTGCCTATATTCTTTGAAGCCAAGGGCATCGATGACATCAGTGCGGTGTATTCGTTGGCGTTGGCTATCACAAGTCGTGTGTATGAGACTTCGCAGCATGACCGTGAGCGTTTGCATGTGGCAGGTGTGTTTGCTAATAATTTCACCAATCTGATGTACACGATGGCAGCGGAGTTGTTGCAAGGTACGCATATCCCATTCAAGGCGTTATTGCCATTGATTGAGGAGACGGCGGCTAAGATTCATACGCTCTCTCCATGCGATGCGCAGACAGGTCCTGCACGCCGAGGCGATGAGAATGTGATGTCTCACCACCTCTCCTTGCTCACAGAGCAGCAGCGTCAGGTGTATCAATTGCTATCCGACGAGATACGCCGTCGTCACTAATCCCTGCTTATAATATAAAAAAAGCCACCTCGCCATTTTTTTGACGAAGTGGCTTTTTCGTCTTTCCTTTGTTGTTCATACAATTTTTATTTTCTCCCTGCAATTATATCCCTTATATCGTTTTTCTTTCATTTTGGCTACCCTTGCGCTACCCTTGCGCTACCTTTGCGCTATGGTAATTGCGATCTATTTACCGAAACGTACTCACGCTGCTTTGTACATCTCGCGGAAGACAAAGCCATAGATGGTGAGATTTTTGTCTGATTTGTGATGCATTGATGCATCTGTACCATTG
>JAZUCY010000001.1:0-17209 GCA_045639365.1 Paludibacteraceae bacterium | reverse complement strand
TTGCAAACGGTAAAAGAGCAAATACGTAAAATGAATACTTCTATGGTAGAAAGGAAATATAGAATCGTATATGGAGTATTTTGTATTATGGTTATAGTTCTATTATTGGTGGACAACTATAGTGATGGGAGGTTTGAGTTTGCCGTACATGAAAAAGTAGTTTTTGTTTTGCTGCTTGTGCTAACTTTGTTGAACCTATTCTTCCCAGAATGGCAACGAAAATTAGGCGAATGGATAAATAAAAAAATAGGAAGAAAAAAACGCACAACAGAATGGGAAGAATATATCAACCAGATTGAAGAAATGTCCGATTTAGACGAGGAAAATGATAAGGCGGAATCGGAAACGAAACACTGAAAAGTGAACACTCGAAGTGGAAAATGATAGAAAAAACGCATAACTCTTGCAGAAGTGCGTTTTTTTTTGTAATTTTGCAGACTTTTTAAATTAACATGCAGAAATGTGCCAAAATGGCAGTAGAAAACGGTTTGGCAGGGAATTTGTAGATATGTATTTGTTTAGAGGACGCTTCGCTACTGTTTAGTGTTTACATAAATATTAGAAATTGAAATAAATAATATAATGAAAAAAGAAGTATCAACCAAGAAATTAGTAGAGACGATTATCGAAGGTATTCAAAATCGTAAGGGACAACGCATTGTGACTGTGGATTTGCGTAAGTTGCCTGTGGCTCCAGCAGAGTATTTTATCATTGCCGAAGGTGGCTCGAACACCCAAGTGGCAGCTATCGCAGACGAGGTGGATAGTTTTGTTCGTACCGTGACCCATGTACACCCATTGTTCGTAGATGGACGTGACAATGCAGAGTGGATTGTGCTGGACTATGGCAATATCTTCGTACATATCATGCAACGCGAACCACGCGCCTACTACGACATTGAGCACCTGTGGGCGGACGGCAAAATCACAGAGATTGCGGATATTTGACATCCGCATGGTTCAATAGTTGTTCAATATGGTTCAATGCGCTTTGCGCGTTCAACAGTTGAACAATGCTGAACAATACTGAACAATTTTGAATAAAACAAAACAATATATTTATGGCAGAACAGAAACCTAAACAACCTAACCAAACGAACAACCAAAACAAAAAGCCAAAGCGCTCGCCGCTGACTTGGCTCTATTATGCTATCATGATCGGTCTGCTGATCTTTTTCTTCTACCCTATGGGTGGAGAGCAAGGTATAGACAAAGACCTGAGTTATACCAAGTTTACTGCATACGTGGAGAACGATGCCGTGGCTTCCGTCACGGTTTATGACGACAATACCGCCGAGGCGAAGATTCGTCCTGAGAAATATGTATTGGTCTTCAATAACCAAGAGAAAGGCGAAAACGCCAACGGCAAACTGAAGATGCATGTGCCTTCGGTCGAGGAGTTCGCCAAGTATATTGATGGCGTGAACGCTACTCGCAAAGAGGCAGGCAAAGCAGCTATTGATGTCAGCTACGCCAAGTCCAAGGGCGACTGGTATTTGATACTGGTGAATATATTGCCTTTCTTGCTGATTGTGCTCTTCTTCGTATGGATGAGCCGCGGTATGGCAAACGCTGCTGGCGGCGGTCCTGGTGGTATCTTCAATGTGGGCAAAGTGAAAGCAGAAGTGCAAAACAAAGACAAGAAAGATAAAGTCACTTTCAAGGATGTAGCAGGTTTGGCAGGCGCGAAGCAGGAGGTAGAGGAGATTGTTTCCTTCCTCAAGAACCCTACCAAATACACGAACTTGGGCGGTAAGATTCCAAAAGGTGTGCTGCTGGTAGGCCCTCCAGGAACGGGTAAGACATTGCTCGCAAAGGCGGTGGCAGGCGAGGCGAATGTACCATTCTTCTCGATGTCGGGTAGCGACTTCGTGGAGATGTTCGTGGGCGTAGGTGCCAGCCGTGTGCGCGACTTATTCCGTCAAGCGAAAGAAAAAGCACCTGCTATCATTTTTATCGATGAAATCGACGCTGTGGGTCGTGCCCGCGGTCGCAACAATATGATGGGTGGCGGTAACGATGAGCGCGAATCGACGCTGAACCAGTTGCTCACCGAGATGGACGGTTTCGGTAGCAATTCGGGTGTGATTATTCTGGCTGCGACTAACCGCGCCGATGTGCTGGATGCCGCATTGTTGCGTGCGGGTCGTTTTGACAGACAGATACATGTGGAGTTGCCTGACTTGCAAGAGCGCAAGGAGATTTTTGGCGTGCATATAGCAGGCATTAAAATAGATAAGGACTTGGATATTAATTTCTTGGCTAAGCAAACGCCTGGTTTCTCGGGTGCGGATATTGCCAATGTCTGCAACGAGGCGGCATTGATAGCCGCGCGTAATGACCACAAGTCGGTTACGCGACAAGACTTTATGGACGCGGTGGACCGTATCATAGGCGGTTTGGAGCGCAAAAACAAGATTATGACCGAGGAGGAGAAACGCTCGGTGGCTTACCACGAGGCAGGTCATGCGACTATCTCATGGTTGTTGCGTTGGGGTAATCCATTGGTGAAAGTAACTATCGTCCCTCGTGGCATGGCGCTGGGTGCTGCGTGGTATCTGCCAGAGGAGCGACAGCTGACCAACAAAGACCATATCATGGATAATCTCTGCTCCTTGTTGGGCGGTCGCGCTGCGGAGGAAGTGTTCTTGCAACAGACCTCTACGGGTGCACTCAATGACCTGGAGCGTGCGACCAAACAGGCATACGCCATGGTGGCATACTACGGTATGTCCGACAAGTTGAAGAATATCAGTTACTATGACTCCACGGGTCGCTACGATATGGGATTTGCGAAACCTTATTCGGAGAAGACCGCCGAAGTGATTGATAGTGAGACGAGTGCGATTATTGCTGAGCAGATGGCGCGTGCGAAGAAGATTCTCGAGGAGAACGCGGAGGGACACAATAAGTTGGCGCAGATGTTGATTGAGAAAGAGGTGATTACTTCCGACGATGTGGAGGCAATCCTTGGCCCTCGCCCTTGGGTGAGTCGTACCGATGAGATCATTGAGGCGAATGAGGCGATGAGGCGAGAAGGCGATGAGGCGAAAGGAGAGAAGAAGAAACGTGCTCCAAGAAAGAAGAAAGAGGAAGTTTCACAATCAACTGAGCAGGATGTGCCTACCGTTGAGACGGAAGCACCAGCCGAACCCGTTGAACAAGACAATCCTACACAGCTCTAAACAACCCTATACAATCCTATACAATCCTATACAAAACTTTATGGTTATGAAACGATTTATCTTAAGCACTCTCGTGCTGGCGTTGTCGCTCGTAGCGGTAGCGCAACAACCACAGCCACTGCCAATTGATTCGGCAGTTCGCGTGGGTAAGTTGGAGAATGGTCTGACTTATTACATTCGTCACAACGAATATCCTAAGCAACGTGCTGAGTTCCATATCGCGCAAGCGGTAGGTGCAATCCTCGAAGAAGACCACCAAAACGGTTTGGCTCACTTCCTCGAGCACATGGCCTTCAATGGCACCGAGCACTTCGCTGGCAAAGGTATCATTGAGTACTTCGAGTCTATCGGTGTGAACTTCGGTGGAAACATTAACGCTTATACATCCTTGGATGAGACGGTGTATCGTCTCAGCGAGGTGCCAACCGTTCGCGAGGGTATCATTGACTCTGCTTTGCTCGTGATGCACGACTGGGCATGTGGTCTGCTGTTGCTCGAAGATGAGATTGACAACGAGCGTGGTGTGATCCGCGAGGAGTGGCGTACTGGCGCACAAGCCAACCGCCGCATGTGGAAAGCTATTAACCCTCTCAAATACCCAGGTAGCCAATATGCGAAACGCGATGTGATTGGTGATACGGCTGTGATCAACAACTTCGCATACGATGCACTCCGTGACTACTATAAGAAATGGTACGGCCCAGACAACCAAGCGATTATCGTAGTTGGTGATGTGGATGTAGATCAAATTGAGCAAAAGATCAAAGCCCTCTGGGCAGATGTACCTGCACGCGAGAACCGTGGCGAGCGTCCATTGTACTCTGTGAATGACAACGAGGAGCCTATCGTGGCTATCGTGCGCGACAAAGAGGCACAATACACACGCATTGAGTTGGAGTTCAAGAAAGACCAATTGCCTAAGGAGTTGCGCGGAACCAATATCGATTACTTGCAGACCATTGCTATTGAACTCGTTTGCGATATGTTCAACAACCGCCTCTCGGAGTTGGCAATGAAACCTGAGGCAACTTTCGTAGGTGCAGGTTCATACTACGGCGAGTTGGTGAAGGAGAAAGATGCGTTTGTGGCTATCTATTTGGCGAAACAAGGTCAAGAGGTAGCAGCATACAAAGACCTGCTCACCCAAGTGGAGAAGATGCGTCGTTATGGTTTTACATACGCAGAGCTCGATCGCGTGAAGAAAGAGATGTTGGCAGCATACGAGAAAGCGTACAACGAGCGCAACACCGTTCGTAACATTGTACACGCACAAGATTATATCCGCCACTACTTGGACGGTTCACCTATTCCAGGCATTAAGTGGGAGTATGAGATGATTCAACAAGTATTGCCTATGCTCAACGTGGATATGCTCAATCAGATTGCTCAACAACTAGTAACAGACGAGAACTTAATCATCTCTTTCCAAGCACCTGAGGACAAGAACGTAGTTCTTCCTACCGAGACAGAAGCAGTGGAGTTGTTAGCTGCTGTAAAGAATGAGGAGATTGAGGCACCTGTGGAGGAAGCTATCCGCGAGAACCTTGTGGAAACAGCTCCAAAAGCAGGAAAAATCAAAAAGACAACCTACAATGAGACATTAGGAACAACCGAGTGGACCCTCTCTAATCGCGTGCGCGTAGTGGTGAAACCTACTACGTTCAAACAGGATGAGATATTCTTCTATGCGTTCTCACAAGGTGGACGTTCGTTGGTGGCTACCGCCGATCTTCCATCAGCAGCTTTGGCTACTGATGTAGTAGAATTAAGCGGTTTGGCAGACATGAATGCAACCGATTTGCAAAAAGCATTGACAGGTAAGCGCGTATCGTTGAGTCCAAGTATCAGTGCATACGGCGAGAGTCTCAGTGGTTCAAGTACTGTTAAGGATTTGGAGACATTGCTCCAACTTAATTACCTCTATCTCACCGCTCCACGTCGCGACGAAGAGGCTTATCAAACCCTCCTCAGTATCCTCGAATCACAATTGGCTAACCGTGACAAGAATCCTAAGATGGCATGGTCTGACTCAGTACAAATGATGGCAAGTAACTATTCTGAGCGTACAACTCTGTTCACTAAAGAACTTCTTGGCAAGGTGTCTTTGGACAAAGCATTGGAGATTTACAAAGCTCGTTTTGCTAATCCTGCGGATTTCACCTTCCTATTTGTAGGTAATGTAGATCCAACAGATTCTGCTTTCCAAGCACAAGTGTGCACATGGTTGGGCGGATTGAAGACTAGCAAGAAATTGGAGAAAGCTGCCGACGACAAAGTACGCGTAGCGTTGGGTATCCAAAAGAACTATTTCACACGCAAAATGGAGACCAAGACAGCTAGCAACCGTATTCAATATACCTCATACGATATGCCATACACATTGGCTAATGATTTGAATATGGAGATGATTGGTCGTATCCTTTCTACTCGCTACTTGGAGTCTATCCGCGAGCGTGAGGGTGGTTCGTATGGTGTAGGTTGCGCAGGTTGGATGAACCGTTATCCAGTGCCATACGCACAACTCATTATGCAGTTTGATACCGACCCAGAGAAGCAAGAGAAACTCATGAGCATTATCCACGAGGAGGTGATGACTATCGTGGAGAATGGTCCTTTGGCTAAGGACTTGCAAAAGGAGAAAGAGTCTATGCTCAAGGACTTTGAGGAGGACTTGGAGAAGAACGGCTACTGGGAAGATGTGTTGACAACATATTACAAGGAAGGCATCAACTACATCACCGACTACAAGGCAGCAGTTGAAGCAATCACCGCAGAGACTGTACAAGCTACATTGAAACAGTTGGTAGAAAGTGGAAATGTGTTTGAGGTAGTAATGCTGCCATAAGAGCACATAACATAGAATAGAAAAACTCCTACTCTCGCTGAGGGTAGGAGTTTTTTGTATAGACTGAGAAGATTATATTTCGTGAAGCAATGCTTTGCAGCCTTCTACTAAGTCACGATAGGTCGTTTCGAAATCGCCCGTGTACCAAGGATCAGCCACATCGCGGTTGAGCAGGCGGCGGATCTTAGGTTGAGGCAAAGCCGCGTCATGCTGCATAAGATCATCGCCTAACACACGGCGGAGATTGCGGATATTATAGTCTTCCATACAGAGGATAAGGTCAAACTGCTCGTAGTCTTCACGTGTGATCTGGCGTGCCGCATGGCGCGTGAAAGGAATACCATGTGCCGACAAACAACGCTTAGCGGGAGGGTAAATATCATTGCCAATCTCCTCACGCGAAGTGGCGCAAGAGTCAATAACATAAGTCTCACCTTCTTGCTCAGTGAGATGACGCATAATCATTTCTGCCATTACACTACGACAGATATTACCATGACAAACAAATAGAATCTTTTTCATTGCTCTATATTTTAGCTTTGGGTACAACGAATCCTACCACAATGCAGCCGATTAATCCTGCTACCCATACGATTATACGGATGACCCAATCTTGGATAAAAAAGATAGTGGAGATAGCTACCATCGTTGCCATTAATAGAATGATAGATATGCGTTTGCGCGTAGTTAGTCCACCTTTTTCTTGGTAGTCTCGAATGTATTTACCCAAGAATGATTGTAAAAGCCATGCCTGCAGACGAGGTGAACTCTTGTAAAAACACCACGAAGCAAGCAAAACAAGCGGTGTGGTGGGCAAACCTGGCACCACCACACCTATCGTTCCCAAAATAACCGCAATACACCCAGCTACAATGAAAATAATACGAGCGTATGTATTACGTTTTTTGGTATTTTTCATTCGATTATTCTTTGATAAACTTAAACGTCATACCGCCGAAGGAAACATTTACTTCGGTTGCAGTCGTGAGTTTGAATATGCCACAGGTAATATGAGGTGGGATAATCGCATTAAATTCGGGATGTTTGTCTCTATCGTGTGTGACAACGGTTCCCATACCCGCAGCAGGGCAATAATACACATCGCAATTCACTATTCCTGATATAACCTCTCCCTTATCGTTAAGGGTTTTATAGTAGATAGCAGCGGTATTATCCTCTTTGACAGTTATGGAGATAGAGGCTATACCCGCATTCCATTTCCATACACCTTGCAACGATTTTGGCATATTGTTTGCCTTGGGCTGCTTGGCAAGTGTATAGGTGATACCATTATAGTTAAGGTCGAATGTTAGAGGATTTTGAGTAATATCAATTATAATTCTCTCGTTGAAAGTACTGTCTTTAACGATTCTACCTGCACCTGTGGTAGGATCAAAATCCTTCAGAGTCATCATTTGTGGATACTCCTCTACATTGTCAACGTCAAATTCATCGGTATATATCGAATTGAGTGTTACGTGTACGACACCGTTTTTATCTTTAGGGAAGACAAGCAATTCAGTATGCCAGTCGTCCACAATATCCGATTTCCAGAGTCCCACCGCATTGATGGTTGGTTTGGGACGGACACCACGATAGAATACCACTGTGCCTTCAACCATAGTGAGAGTAAGTGTGGATTCGGTAGTGACTTTCAATGGTATTATTTTTCCCTCTCCTATGAGTCTTCCTTTTCCTGTTGTTGCATCGTAAGTAACTGTCACTGTTTGTTCTACAGGATCATCTTCTGTGTAATAAGTGATAATGGTAGCAGTTGTTGCATCTGTGATGTCTAACCCATACCATTTTTCTTGTTCACTACTTCCAGCCTCCCAAAAACCTGTAATATTATCAGGGTAGGTAACAGGCACTTGTTCTTTACAACTCGTTGTCGTCCATGTTATTATGAATAACATAGCGACGATGTGAATAAAATTCTTCATACTAATTGTGATTATTGTTTGTTATAATGTTAGCTGCATTGTTGGGCGCAGATTCTGTGCCTAAAATGGCGTGAATCTGCTGATATTCCTTGAGCATCTGCTCACGATATGTTTGATCGTTGAGTAGTCGTCTCAGCTCCTTCTCCACGTTGGCTTGTGTGAAGCGACTAGCGACCAACTCTTGTATAGTCTCTTTTTCAGAGATGATATTCACTAATGTGAAATGCTTGATTCTAAATAGGATAGGTTTGAGTATCCATTCGTGGTACTTGCTTCCTGCCACATAATAGACGGCCGTCTGTGGACAACCGATGAGGGCTGTTTCCAGCGTAGCAGTACCCGAATTGACCACTGCTGCTTTGGCCTGTGAGAGCAGTGTGTAGGTATCGCGAGTCAAAGTCTCGCCTTGTAGATAAGGTTGGTAAAAAGAATCCTCTATTCCTGGTGCTCCTGTGACCACGATACGATATTGACTACCAGCTACTTCGCGGGCTGCTGCTAACATCGTAGGCAAACAGTGGCTGATTTCGCTACGTCGTGAACCGGGCAATATAGCAATCGTAGGAGTGGGCGATAGGCTATGGGCGATAGGTGATGAGCGGAAGGATCTTATGCAGTCCGCTGTCGGATTGCCTACATATTGGCACTTGTATCCATACTTAGCGTAAAAGGCAGGTTCAAAGGGGAATATACCCAAAATGTCGTTCGCATATTTGGCTATTTGGTGTACGCGCCACTCTTTCCATGCCCAGATTTTAGGTGGGATATAATAGACGATTCGCGTATTAGGCAAATGCTCGTGGCAGAACTTAGCAATGCGTAGGTTGAACGATGGATAGTCAATCAGGATCAGTGTATCAGGTTTCTCTTGGAGTAGTGCTTGTTGGGCAGTGCGCAGGTTTCGGCGTACTTTGTGTAGGTTCGCAATAACGGCTATAAATCCCATGTATGCCATATCGCGATAGTCAACACGAATATCGCACCCCTGCGCGCGCATCTTGTCGCCGCCTAATCCTACAAAGATTGCTTGCGAGTCTTTTTCTCGCAACGCTTTCATTAGGTTGGAACCGTGAAGGTCACCTGATGCCTCTCCTGCTATGATAAAATACTTGTGACTAATACCTTAAATCTTAATAATCAATTTACTATGCCATAAACGCGATACTTGCTATGAGGTAGGGTAGTGCGCCAATGAGTACGCCTTTAGCCAATTTCCATACCTCCATAGTATAGAACACGAACAATAATGCCAAGTTAGGGAATATCCCTACTTGCATAATTTTGCCTAAAATAGGCCCCATCAAATCCATGTTGAACGCCTCAAATGTGTACCACAAATTGAAGCGCTCAATGTAAACATATCCTATGATAGCTGGTATCGCTAATCCTAATAGGATACCAATCCAGTATTTATCAAATCTCTGCGTAGGCGGTTTGATCTATTGTGCAGGGGTGTACACTGACATAATGGTTGTTCATTGCCCATATATCGGTATCCTCTGCTTCGGGTTCCATATTTACAAATTCTCCGGTTAACCAATAATATTTCTCTCCCTTCTCGTTTACGCGCTCTTCCATCTCTTTTTGCCAGAAGCCGCGGCATTGGCGTGTCCAACGTACACCTTGCAGTTCGCCTACGGGGGCATTGATGTTGTAGCATACACCGTATGGCATACCTTCTTCTATCAGGTGACGAGTGAGTTCGAGGATATAGTTTTCAAAATAACTAAAATCGGCTTCAGGCTGATGGTCATCAATCGAATAGCCAATCGCTGGGATTCCGTGTTCTGCTGCCACAAATACTGCACCCATTGTACCCGAATAGATCACATTGATAGCAGCGTTTGAACCGTGGTTAATACCGCTGGCAAGCAGGTTGATACGTGCAGGGTCGCCTTCAAAGAGTACGTCTAATGCTAATTTCACGCAGTCGCTTGGCGTACCGTTGGTGGTATAGACCGTAGCATTCTTGTGCCACTCTTCGCTTCCCCAATTGGGATTATTGAGCGGGCGTAGATACATAGGTTGTTGCACGGTAATGGCATTGCTCATGCCGCTTCGTGGCCCATCTGGGGCAACGACAGTCACGTGCCCCAGTTGGGTCAAGATGCGTACGAGCGTTAGGATACCTTTGGCTCCCCAGCCGTCATCGTTGGTTATCAGAATCTCCATTATCCGACTACTGCCCAAACTACGTCTATCACTTTCTTTGCCAACTCGTCAGCCTCTTCCATGGTTGCAGCTTCGGAGTATACGCGGATAATTGGCTCTGTATTTGACTTACGGAGGTGTACCCAACCGTCTGCAAAGTCAATCTTCACGCCGTCTTTATCGTTGATGCGCTCACCAGCGAATTTACCTTTTACTGCTTCCAACACTTTGTCCACGTCAATCTCTGGGGTGAGGTCGATGCGGTTCTTAGAAATGCAGTAGTCTGGGAAGGTAGCACGCAACTCGCTTACCTTGCAGCCTTTTTGTGCCAAACTGCTGAGGAACAATGCGATACCTACCAATGCATCACGACCATAGTGGCTTGCTGGGTAGATTACACCACCGTTTCCTTCGCCGCCAATCACAGCGTTGGTACGTTTCATCTCTGTGGTTACGTTCACCTCACCTACTGCACTTGCGCTATATGAGCCGCCATGTTTCACTGTTACATCGCTCAATGCGCGGGTAGATGACATATTGCTAACTGTGTTACCTGGTGTATGACTCAGTACGTAATCAGCTACGGAAACAAGTGTGTATTCCTCACCAAACATCTCGCCGTCCTCGCAGATGATAGCCAAACGATCCACGTCAGGATCTACTACGAAACCTACATCTGCTTTACCTTCACGCATGAGGTCGCTGATTTGTGTCAGGTTTTGTGGGATTGGCTCTGGGTTGTGTGCGAAGTGACCTGTTGGTTCGCAGTTGAGTTCGATGATGTTCTTCACACCCAATGCACGCAGGATGGCAGGGATAGCCACACCGCCGATAGAGTTCACGCAGTCGATAGCTACGGTGTAGTTCTTCGCTTCGATAGCCGCTTTGTCCACCAATTCGAGTGCCATCACGTCGCGAACGTGGTCTGGCAAGTAGTCGCGGTGGGTGATATGACCGAGGTCATCTACTTCTGCGAAATTGAAATCTTCTGCTTCTGCGATAGCCAATACCTCTTTGCCTTCTTGGTCGTTGAGGAACTCACCTTTCTCGTTCAGCAATTTCAATGCGTTCCATTGTTTTGGGTTATGGCTTGCAGTCAGGATAATACCGCCTGCTGCTTTCAGTCCTGTTACTGCCAACTCGGTTGTAGGAGTAGTAGCCAAACCGATGTTAATCACATCGTATCCCATACCAATTAGGGTACCGCATACTAGTTGGTCCACCATTTCGCCGCTCAAACGAGCATCGCGACCTACTACGATTGTTTTGTTGTCTGGAATCATCGCCTTACGTTGTGTAGCGTAAGCTGCGGTGAAACGTACTACATCTACTGGGCTCAAGCCCTCTGCAACGCGACCACCGATAGTGCCGCGAATGCCTGAAATACTTTTTACAAGTGCCATAGTATTAGAATCGTTTAATTTGAATTTTCATATCGTATCCGTAAGGAATTACATTGCTATTTTGCTCAGTGAAGCCTAATTTGCTAGGGCAAATAATCTTGCATTGAGCACCTGTGTACTTCAGGTGTTCCAATGCTATCTGCCAACCCGTGCATGAAGTTTCTGTTGATACCATATATTGCAGTTCTGTGGGCTTGGGTTGATCATCTGAGTTCCAGAAGCGTGTTGTATCGGCGTATGCATCCAATGTGTATTGGATATAACGCAATAGCACTATATCTTTGGCTTCCAACGCAGGTTTTGTTGTATCGCCCATTTCTACCAAATGGAAATAGAAGTTATCGTAATCGGGTATTTTCCAATACACTTTCTCGCCCCATTCGGTAGGTTTTTCGGTCACTACTTCAATCCCTTGTCGAGCGATGAAGTTTTCTATCAGTTTCTGCTCTTCTTTGAGCGCGTTGGAATAGGTGTTGTTATTGCAACTTGCCAGTATGGCACCTATTAGTAATAAAATATAAATACTTATTTTTCTCATTCGTTGTTGATTGTCAATGTGATAACTAAGTTTGTATAGGGTTTAATCAAGTTTGTTCCTTCCGTTCCGTAGGCGGTGTACCATGGTGCTACGATGCGCATTTGTTCGCCTCTATTCATTTGTTTCAGGCTGCGGTTGATAGCCACAGGCAAGTCGCCACTTCCTACTGTGAACCTATCTTCTATGTCGGCAACTGTTTGTCCATTGAGTTCTGCCATTTGCAAATGGATGGTTACTGCTTCGCCTGCTTGTAGGGAGTCTGCGTATAGTTGGATAGTCTTGGCGTACCAAAAACCGAACTCGTCCAATATGTATGTGGCACTATCGTTCTCTACCCATTCGCTACATGCTTTGTCTGCGGCACTTGCCATCTGCATGTTGAATGTCATTTGTGCCATTAGGGCGGAGTCGGGTTCTTGTTTCTCGCTTAGTCGGCGTACGGGTTGAGGTTGTTGCGTACAACCCACCAGCAGCAATAGCCAACAGCCAATCACAGATAGCCTAATCGCCAATCGCCTCATTTCGCTATACGTAGCAGGTATTGTCCGTATTGTGTTTTCTCCATTGCTTTGCCCAGGGCGCGAAGGTCATCGGTGCTGATCCAACCTTGTCGCCATGCGATTTCCTCTATGCAACTCACATAGAATCCTTGACGATTTTGGATTGTTGCAATGAAGTTTCCAGCATCTAATAGACTATCGCAGTTTCCTGTGTCGAGCCATGCGAATCCGCGTTCAAACAGTTTCACTTGCAATTTGCCTTCTGCTAAATATACTTTGTTCAAATCGGTGATTTCATATTCGCCGCGTGCGCTAGGCTCCAAGACTGCTGCTTTCTCGCAAACAGTTGAGTCATAGAAGTATAGACCAGGAATAGCATAGTTGCTTTTTGGCTCTTTTGGTTTTTCTTCGAGTGACAATACTTTGCCTGTCTCGTCAAATTCCACTACGCCATACGCAGTAGGGTCTTGTACTTCGTAGCCGAAGATACATGCACCGCAGGTGCCGCTTTCTACTTGCTTCACGGCATCGCGCAACATTTGTCCAAAGTGCTGACCATAGAACATGTTATCGCCTAAGATCAGGCAACCTGGTTCGCCGTTTAGGAACTCTTTGCCTAATACAAATGCTTGTGCTAAGCCGTTAGGTACTTCTTGGATTTTGTATTCAAAACGCATACCAATACGGCTTCCGTCGCCCAATAGTTCTTCAAACATTGGCAAATCGCGAGGGGTAGATATGATGAGCACCTCACGAATTCCTGCACGCATCAATGCTGACAATGGGTAATAAATCATTGGCTTGTCATATACGGGCATAATTTGTTTGCTGATCGCTTTGCTGAGCGGATACAAACGGGTGGCGCTACCGCCTGCTAAAATGATTCCTTTCATGTTCAAATCGTTTTTGTTGCATTTGGGTGCAAAGGTACAAAAAAAATCGCATATATGCAAATATGCGATTTTTTTTTTGATGTTTTTAGCATTTTACAACACGGCAATCACTTCTATTTCCACCAATCCGCCCTTTGGCAATGCGGCTACTGCTACGGCAGAGCGAGCGGGGAATGGAGCTGCAAAGAGGGTAGAATAGACTTCGTTCAGTACGCCGAAGTTTGCCATGTCGGTTAAGAAAACGGTAGTTTTGATTACATGACTTGCGTCTGTATTGGCTGCTTCCAGTATGGCTGCTACGTTTTTTACTGCTTGTTCGGCTTGACTGCGAAAGTCTGTTCCTGCGAACTCACCTGTTGTTGGGTCGATGCCCAATTGTCCACTAGCAAACAACATGCCATTTGCCTTAACTGCTTGACTGTAAGCACCAATTGCTGCGGGTGCTTTGGTTGTTGAAATAATCTCTTTCATATCCTAATTCTTAATTCTTAATTTACAACGTCTCTACGGTTACAGGTAGTTGTCCAATGGCCTCTATCTCTCCTGTCAATACTTTGGCTGCTGCTTTTTGGTTGCTTTCGCTGTCTTTGTATGCTACTAATAGACCGCCTAATTCTTTTATCCATGGCAGGTCGCTTAGTCCGTATGGGCTACCGTAGTGCACTAATATAGGTTGATGTTTCTTCACGATTTTCTCCAATGCTTTCAGGTGTTCTTGGGCAATCAGATCTTTTCGAGAACGTCCTCGTGGGTCGTGGCAAGACAAGATAACTACGTCGTAATCAGATAATTGCTTTTCAACGGAGGCAATGTCTTTTGCGCTGCTCTTCTTGTCAAGTGCAAAGTAATGCACCTCGCCTCTCGCCTCATCGCCTTTCGCCTCTTTCAACAGATGCTGATACATCAGTGTGGTTGAATCTACCATGCCCGTTTCAGGGTTGTAGCCGGAGAGTCCTTCTATATCGCCATATTCGCGAAGCATAGGGATACGTTTTGCGTTGTATGCTACGTATGCAATTTTCTTGGTCATGTCTATTGGGATAATGCCTGATGGGTTGTCCACTAATGTCATACTTTGGTCAGCCATTTCTTGAACCAATGCTATGTGTTCAGGCTTTTTCACGCGTTCTGCGATGTTGGTTGTATCTACGGTTGGGTTGTAGTTGCGCTCCAACATGCCAAAGCGTGCTTTTAATCTCAATGTCTTGCGTACGCGTTCGTTTAGATCCTCGATGTCACATTCGCCGCTGTTCATTGCTTCTTCCAGTCGGTCGATAGAGGCGATGATATCTCCTGGTTTGAGGAGGATGTCCACTCCGGCTTTGTAGGCTGCCAATGCAATCTCTGCTGACTCCATGTTCTCACTTACACCTTTCATGGTTAGTGCATCGGTTACGATAATGCCGTTAAAGCCCATTTCTTCTCTTAATAAGCCAGTTACGATGGGGTAGGAGATAGATGATACTGCGCTGTCTAAGGCAGGGATATGTAGGTGTCCCATCATGACCATCTCTACGCCATGTTTGATTTGGTCGCGGAATGGGTATAGCTCCAATGAGTCCAAACGCTCTCTGCTAAATGGTAGCACGGGTAAGCCTTTGTGCGAATCCACTTCGGTGTCGCCATGTCCGGGGAAGTGTTTAGAGCATGCGATGATACCTCCGTCCTGCATGCCTTTCATGTAAGCGCGACCGTATGCAGTCACTTTGTCACGATCTTCGCCAAAGGAACGAGCATGAATAACGGGGTTCTTTGGATTGACGTTTATGTCCACTACGGGTGCGTAGTTGATGTGTATATTTGCCATTTTGCATTGCTCAGCAACTGCGAGTCCCATTTCGTAAATCAGTGAGTCTGAGGGCAATGCACCTAATTGCATTTGTTGGGGGAAGAATGGGTATTCGCTAAAACGCATAGATGGTCCCCATTCGCCGTCTATTGAAACGAGCAATGGGATTTTTGACATTTCTTGTAATTGGTTCATGCGTGTGAGGAAGCGTGGTAGGCTGTCTTGTATGATGAGCAGACCACCGATGCCTTCTATTCCCACTAAGGTGTCGGTCATGAGTGCGTGTCCTTCGGAGAATATGTAGCTGTCTGTTTGTGAAACGATCAGTTGAGCCACTTTCTCTCGTGTAGTCATACCTTTGAGGGTACGTTCTACTTGTCGTTCCATGCGTTTGATAGCGCGTTCTTCGCTTTTTCCGCACCATACAACGTTAAAAAAGAATAATAGCATGGCGCAAATGCCGCAGATTTCTGTAATTTTTTTGTTCTTCATGGTTTTGTATGTTTTATATATTATATCTTAATTCTTATTTTGCTCCTGTTCGATGGGTTATTTCCATATTCTCATCTCAGGATGTGTAATTATCCAAATTCCCTACAAAGGTACTACTTTTTTTTCATATATACAAAATTGATATGAAAAAAGATGTGAAAACACGCACGGAGTATGTTTTGTGTTATGATTTTATTAGGATTAACTATTTTTTTTAGAAAAGGTAGTTGAGTGTAGGAGATAAAGATATATAATCTGCTCGAAGTGGACTAATCCCTTACCTTTTCTTGAAAATAGTAGGTTATTAGTAGGTGATTAGTAGGTTATTAATAGGTTATTAGTAGGTTATTCCGCCACTTTGAACTTTGTGTGACCGTTGTATTGCCCTGCTTACGCGCGCACGCGCGTACCTTAATATATATACGCGCGCGTGCTTGCGCATACGATCGCCTTTAGATGTATTACTTTTTGCTATTATTGAAAATCAGCTACTTATGAAGAAAGTGATGTTTTTTAGCATTTTTTCGGACTTAAAATTTGGTCAGTCCAAAAAAAAGCAGTACCTTTGCACCCGATTTGCGCCTGAGGTTAGTGAACTTCTGAAATGGCAAAAATCACACTGAAAACCGTAAAGCTGAGAATCAGCCACTTACAAAGAAAGTGATAAATTTACTGAAAAAAGTTACTCAAAAATTTGGTCAGTCCAAAAAAAAGCAGTACCTTTGCACCCGATTTGCGCCTGAGGTTAGTGAACTTCAAAAACGGCAAAAATCACACTGAAAATCGTAATGCTGAGAATCAGCCACTTATGAAGAAAGTGATAAAATAATGCAAAAATGTTACTCAAAAATTTGGTCAGTCCAAAAAAAAGCAGTACCTTTGCAGCCGATTTCGCTCTGAACGAAAAACGAGAGCAAATCAACAGTGATCTTTGAGAGATTGAAGCAATAATGTAGTACAAGCGAGTGAGAAATCACTCGATTGGGAAACTGAAAAACGTGTAATACGAAAAAAATATTATACGGTTCCCGTTAAAAAGTACACAATAGATTTAAGGTTATTCTGAGCTAAAAATTAATTTTCTTTTTACAACGAAGAGTTTGATCCTGGCTCAGGATGAACGCTAGCGACAGGCCTAACACATGCAAGTCGAGGGGCAGCACGAAGTAAGCTTGCTTACTTTGGTGGCGACCGGCGCACGGGTGCGTAACAGGTGTGCAATCTGTCCATAATCGGGGAATAGCCCAGCGAAAGTTGGATTAATGCTCCATGTGAGTTTTAGAGGCATCTCTTTAATTTGAAACGTAAGGATTATGGGTGGGCACGCTTCTGATTAGGTAGTTGGTGAGGTAACGGCTCACCAAGCCGACGATCAGTAGGGGTTCTGAGAGGAAGGTCCCCCACATTGGAACTGAGACACGGTCCAAACTCCTACGGGAGGCAGCAGTGAGGAATATTGGTCAATGGACG